>DAIMDR010000085.1:0-7472 GCA_036725705.1 Syntrophomonadaceae bacterium
AAATCGATTGTCTCCCAAGCAACGCCTGACAGTGGTTCTGCGATATTATCACGGGTTTTCAATTAAAGAAATTGCCCAAATGCTCCATTGCCCGGTTGGAACAGTAAAATCACGATTGAATGGGGCTCTAAGTAATCTAAAGAGTTTTTTGCAGGAAGGGGATGTATTATGAACAGCAATAGAGATTCAGAAAAAGAAATATTTGAATTTCTTATGTCTTATCCGGAAACCATCCCTTCCCAGGCTGAAAAAGCTCGGACAGTAATCAGAGTGCAGCGGGAAATAAGAAAAGACCGGGCGACTCGAATGAGCAGCATGGATATTCTGTTTGTTCTCTTGTTGCTGGCAGCAGCCCTGGTTTTGTCCTTTTTCATTGCCCTGCCGGAATTCTTGGCAGAACAGATTCTGCAACATTATTACCAATTACAGTATTCATACCTTATTGTTTTGTTTTTTGTTTTAAGTGGCCTTATAACCACTCCCTTGCTTTTAACTTTACTACCGTCAAATAAAGGAGGTAATCATTAATGCCTGGAACGCTTTTGACAAATAGAAAAATTGCCGTAACCATAATAAGCATAATTATCCTGATGCTTTTATTTATGGGCGGTGCCTATCTCGGCGGCCTTAAACAGAGGCAGTTAATGGATTCGGTTAATCCACAGCTTAATCCTTCTATTTCCGAGTTGGGAAAACTTATTCAAAAAGGCGAACCCCCTGAGGTGCTGCAGCACCAATTGGAGGTATTAATAAGCAATCATGAGCAGTTTGGTGATCTGTTCATCATTAACCAGGATGCCATCATTTTAGCAGCGAAGGATACTAATGCCGTTGGTCTTGCTTACCCAATCATGTTTAAGAGTAGTATGTTCAAAGGACTGCCCATCCCTTTTGCTTATAAAAAATCTGAAATGCCGCCCCCAAGTAACAATTATACTGCTATGGCAAACCCTAACTTTATGTTCAAGGTCTTTGGGAGTTATAAGACCCCGGATAACAATCTCTACCACATAATTGGCAATTATCATGTAAGTTCTACCATAAATGAGCAGTTGGATCGGTTTGGTTATTATACTATGCTTTGTATGAGGGTTTATCATATTTGCTTTATCCTCTTCTGGTTGCTCTTGGCTATCTGGGTCTATCAGGATGCCCGCCGGAGGCCAACTAATGCTGCCGCCTGGGGAATTCTGACCTTGTTCACCACTGTAATTGGCTGGTTGGTCTATCTAATTGCCCGGCCCATGCTTATTTCATGCCCAAACTGTAATCAAGAGCAGAGCAACGACTTGAAGTTCTGCACATCCTGCGGCGCTTTATTAAAAAGCTGTTGTACTGAATGCGGCGGTGAGTTAAAGGGAGACGGGGAATATTGCGGAAGCTGCGGCCATAAAATAGAGCTATAAAACAGAAGAAATCATAAAGAGGTAGCGGTGTAACGTCACACCGCTACCTCTCACACCTCATTTCAATTCTCCTTTTAGGCGTGTTGCTGATCTTCCCTTCAATATATTATCTGTTTTCAATCAGTAGTTCTATCAGGCCGGTTATAATTATCATTAATCATTTGGTACATTGTGGCTAAACAGATATAGATTTATATTATTTCATATAAAAGCAGGTAAAACAGAACATATGCAAAAATATATTTTGACAGACGAATAATTAAGGATGAGAAAATAACCCTGGACACAAAAACAAGGAGGTGTTCAGGAATGGAAGACAGCAATCTGCGCACCCTGTGGGAACAGCGACTGGCAGATCTTCTGGAATGTATTCGCGATATACGTGCTTCCGAAAAACGTTTCTACCAAAAGGTGCAAAGAAGGGCATAAGCGCTGGCAAAAAGTTTTGGTTCAAAATCAGGAGGAAGCGATTGAGATTAATATTGACAGCATAACCGTAATTAAAAAAATAGAAGGATCTGGTGCCAATTACCGGAGTTATACATGATTAACGCATCATAATCGAAATTCAAACGGTTATATGGTGAAAAAGCTTGTAAGATGATATGCTCGTTATGAGGTGGCTTTGAATATCTTTTTTTAAAACATTATCTGGAGAGGGCAAGCTGACTGTTATGGATAATACCATTCTATCCTTTCTTCAAGCCAGAAAAAAGAAAACCATATTATTAAGTGAGCTGGAGCAACTGGTGGGAGGCCAGACCAGCTACGAAGATTTTGCGCTCATAATTAATGCTTTGGAACAAAAGGGAATAATAACAGCTGTGAAACAGCAGGGCTATAATCAGAAAACCATCCCTTTGGCCAACGCTTACCGCATATTCCATTCTAAAATCCCGGCTGACTACTTGCAGGAAATTGAACGGCTTCATTTTACCCTTCACCCCTTGATCAAGCTGGAGGCTTATTATAGCCTGGGGGCTTCGGAATGGGAAAATGATCTGCCCTATATTCTGCTGCTAAACGATTTTCTAAAAGAGAAGGGCTTACCAACTAATGAGGCTACTGCTCCGGAAAGGTCTTATGCCCTGGTGGGGGATGAAAAATGGATTGATGAAAAAGACGGCAAGAAGCTTCTTGAGAGGGTGGGGCTCTGGTCTGGCATGAAAATCGTATATCTGCCCGAGCCTCTGATGCTGGCAGTAAATCAGCTTTGGCTTCCCCAGGGGGAAGAAACCAGCTTGCATCTGGTAGTGGAGAACAAGACTACTTTTCATGCGTTGCTGGATTTTTTACCGGATACAAACTTTTATAGCTTGATTTATGGTGCAGGCTGGAAGATTACCGCCGATATTTTCATGCTGGATAAACAGCTGGGTTTGAAAAACCGGAAGCAATGCATTTATTATTTTGGGGATCTGGATTATGAAGGTGTCAGTATCTGGCATACCTTGAACATGCGCTATCCGGCTCTTCCTGCACTGCCGTTTTACAGTGCTTTATTATCCAGGCCGGCAGCGCGGGGCAAAGAAAACCAGGTTTGTAATGAGGAGGCTCTGGCTCACTTCCTGACCTGTTTTTCCGCCCCGGAACAGGAAATAATCAGAGATATTTTGGGTAATGGCGGTTACTATCCGCAGGAAGCCCTTAGTCGTATGGAACTGGGAGCAATATGGAGGAATGCTTCATGGAACTAGATGCACGAAATATTATGGCCAATTATCGCGAACGGGTGCAACGGCTGGCAATTTTTGACCCTTTATTTCGGCTGGAGAATAAAAAGACTACCGACAAAAGTAATCGGCCCATTGATTATTTCAGCCTGGGGTTACTTACCCTGCTGTTTTTCTTTGAAAATATGTTGCTGCGCAATCATAAGACCGGGGTTAAGGAATTGGCAGGGTTTTTCCAAAGCATCAATCAAGGGGAACTGGATCTGGACGGCGAAGGCTATGAAAAACTGGCCCGCGATATTATTGAGGTATTTCGTCCTTCCGGTGGGAAGCGAAACTTTCGCAGTTTTTACGATTGGCATACCCGCCAGGAAGATACTATTTTCATCTCTATTTTAAAAGCAGACCGGCGTGATATTAAAAACTCAACTCAGTATTACAGTTTGGCTGATCAAGGCCTGGAACTGGTATTTGCTACCCGTGAATATTATAGTGAGTTTCAGGTATCAATAAACCAGTTGTTATTGCGCAAACAGCTGGAAAGAGGGCAATTCTGGGGAGCGTTGCGCCAGATCGATGAAATGCGGGTAGCGGTTGAAACCCTGGAAGAAAGGATAGTGCGTATTCGCCACGAAGTGCAGCGCAACATTGTATCTGAGAGTACATATCAGCGTTATCGGGATATAATAGAAGAAATTAACCTGCGGCTTAGCCGTGAAGATAAGGAATTTGAAGAGCTGCAGGTTTTTGTCGGTGAGACCAGGGAGCGTTTAAGCTATGAACGAAAAACGCCCAAAGACCAGCAGACCTATGAGCTTATTGTAAAAATTGATGCCGAGTTATTCGACGTTCATAATCAGCACGGGAATTTATTAAGGGAGAGTATCGAATTGAAGACTAGCGCCTTACAGGCCGCTCAAGAGTCTTTATACTTTGCCGGTATTGATTCATTTAATTTTCAAAAGGAAATTACCGAGCAGCTGCTGGCTACTCCCTTGCCGCTTACTGCCGCCCGCACCGTGGTGGAACCTTTTCTATTTTTGGAGCACAGGGAACAGTGGTCGCCGCTGACCGTATTTGCCCGGCAGAGGGTGGAGCGGCGTAAGGAAACTACAGAAACCGAGGGATTCCTGCAGGCCCGGGATGAAGAACTGCAGGCCCGGGAAAGAGCAGTCCGGCGTAAGAATTACCAGCGGGTTATGGAGTTGGTTATGCAAGCTCTGGGAGAAGGGAAGGAAATATATTTACAGGAAATGGTTAATTACTGTTATGACAGTGGGCAGGAACATCTGCTTGAGCAGCGCTTCTTTTATGATTTCTGGATACTGTTGCATCAGCGTTCACCAATTAATTTAGATGGAGACCTGGAAAGCATACAGGAAAGTACTCTGGGGGAAGTGGTGGCCCTTCTGGACGGGAAAGTCCTGAGTTTGACCGTGGTGGAGCAGGGTGAAGTTTTGCAAGTTACCGCACGTTACAGTATCCGTAACATGCAATTAAGATTGGAGAGGGAAGAAAATGCTCTATGATGAACGGCAGGTTATGGAAGCCTTTCGACTTTATGCCAGGCTTGCGGTTAAAGGCTATGGTGACAAGGAAGCGCTGCGGCTTTACCTGGCTGATGACATGGTGCGGGGATTAGTGGAGGAATTTGCACAGGAAGTTGAATGTACGGTAATTCCTGCCGGAGATCAGCTTTATCTTATTCCACTGGCAATAAGTTCGCCTTTTCATGTGTCCAACCAGAGCTTGAAAGAGCAATATTTGCCGGCGTACGCTGTGAATGTTGACATTTATCTGATGTATGTAGCCATTATCATACTGTTTGGGGAATTCTACGACAGCTACCAGACCATGGAACCTACCCGGGACTTTCTGGCCCTGGATCATTGGCTGACCAGATTAAATGAGCGTCTGCTGGCCTTAAAGGAAATCGACCCGGAAGTGCTGGAGAAAATGGAATCAGAGTTGGAATATAATTGGCAGCAGGTGATTGATAAGTGGGATGCGCTGGATGATTTGAAGGAGAAGGTTAAAGCCCAGGACGCCCGCACCCGTAGCCGGTTGGGATTTTTGAACACGGTTAAAAAATTTTTGGAAGCCCAGGATTTAATCCGGGATATCGGCGAGGACGAAATGACCCTGACTGAAAAAGCGCGAACCATTATCCAGCGCTATTACATGGAAGTGCAGCATAACCAGGATATTCTGGAGTTTATCTATCGGAACAGTCCGGATAAGGAGAGAGCGTAATGCCGGCTATTTCTCGTATTCGTTTTACCAATTTGGTTTTTGAAAATGGGGCTAAACGTTATAATGATGTAATTTTTCAGTTTGATAGCTATAACGGGGTTATCCTGCTGGAAAACGGAGGGGGTAAAACCGTACTGGTTCAGGCAGTGCTGCAGACCGTTTTACCTCATACCCTGTTAGGAGAACGTAAAGCCAAAGATACCTTTGCACTGGAGAATAGTCCTGCTCATCTGGCAGTTGAATGGCTTATCAGCGATCGGCCCAGACGATATGCTCTGACCGCGGTGACACTGTTCCATAGTAAACAAGGTATGGATTCTTATAAATATGTGTACGAATATGGTACTGGTGATGAACATTCTTTAGAGGGGTTACCTTTTGTGCGTGAGGCACCGAATGGCCCGACCCGGCCTTCCAGCAAAGAAGAAATGGCAGATTACTACCAGTATATGAGCCGCAACCATTTGAATGCCCATTACTTTAGCAGCAATCGGGAGTACCAGAGTTACTTGGAAGATAACTTTAAAATAATTAACTCGGAATGGAAAAGTGTGGCCCGGATTAATGCTGCCGAAGGGGCGGTGGAAGGTTTTTTTGCTGGATGCAGCACTACCACCCAGCTGGTTAACCAACTCTTAATTCCTACCGTAGAAGAGGCTTTAGCCGGTGGCGGAACTAAGGAATTCATAGAAATCTTTGCCAGCCAGCGGGAGCATTTTAAACAACATCGTCAATTACGGGATAAAATCGCAGAGAGTCAACAGGTAGATATGAAAATCAACAGCTATGTTAACCGTTATGCTTTGTATGATGAAGCCCGGCAGGTATTGCTCAAGGTAAAAGGGGAGGCCCGGTCTCTATATAGACTGGCTACAGAAAATCAGGAGCTGGTTGAGCAAAAGCTGGAAGAACACCGGCAGGCAACAAACCAGCTGCAGGAGAAGCAGCAAGAGTGGGAAAGAAAGCAGGCTTCCTGCCAGTTGGCCAGCCGTCGGCAGGAATTGAATTATACCGGCAAAATCTATGAAGAGCGGCGTAAAGAATATGAGGAGCAGCATGAAGAATACGAGCAAAAAAACAGCCGCCTGCAGAATCTGGAGATTTCCCGGTTGAAGGAACGGATTCGCAGTAGTGAGGAAGAAATCAAATACTATACCGAACAAATAAATAATTTGGCGACTGATCCTGATGTTAGAAACCTGGAAGAGAGGATTAAGAATAATGCCGGGCATCTGCGTTACTGTTATTTGCAGGAAGAAAAGATACTGGACGGCAAAAAGCAGGAGAGCCAGACTGAACTGGATAAGGTAACCCGGGAACTGCAGGAAATAGAAAGAAATCACCGGGAACAGCAGGACCAATATTATAAACTGCGGGATCAGAAGGTGCAGGCTGAGCAGCAGCGTATGCAAGCGGAAAATGATATGCAAAACATTGCCGGTCAGATTCTGGCCAACCCCATCCAGGAAGAGGTCATAAAGGAAAAACAGAAGTGGGAACAGCAAGTAGCCGAGTTGGAGCGTAACCGCCTGGAAAATCAGGGTCTGATTCGGAAATTACAGGAAGATAAAAGGCGACTGCTGGATGAACTGGCTTGCTTGCGTCCGCAATTACAGGATTGCACCCGCCAGGAACAGAGCCTGAAGGAACTTAACGAGCGTATCCAGGAAGAACAGGAAAGCCTTTTATTGCGCATGAAAGAATTAAGAACTGAACTTTATTCGATTCATTCCTTGTATACCCAGCAGGCCACAATAATAAATCATTTTGAAGATTCAGTGAAGAATCTGCGTTTACATAAGGAACGGGCCATAATGGAGGAAAGCCAGGCTCTGGCCTTGCATACGTTTTACGAGTCCAGCATTTATTATAGCGCTGACCCGCTGGTTGAGGGCTGGATTGATGATTGGCAGGAGCAGTTTACTTACCTGGAGGCGGGGGCGGTTTATGTTGAGAAAGCAGCCCAACAACTGGGACATTCGGTTAGCGAATATTTCTCGGCTTATCCCTTCTGGGCCATCAGTTTGGTATGCAGGGCTTCTGAAGCTGATAATCTCCTGGCCCGCCTGCGGCGGCAGACAATAATGCTGACCCATCCGGTTTTTATCCTTACCCAGGAGGAAGCCCGCAGCATACTGGA
>DAIMDR010000086.1:0-7417 GCA_036725705.1 Syntrophomonadaceae bacterium
GTATGGGAATGTCTGCATATTGCCAATCTATTTGAAAAGGCTTCTCAGTTTGATTTGATTCATAATCATTTTGATTTTCTGCCGCTGTCTTATAGTCGTTTGGTAAAAACTCCTGTGATTACAACTATACATGGCTTTTCTTCACCGCGTATATTACCGGTTTATAAAGCCTATAACAATCATGTTCATTATGTATCCATCAGTAATGCAGACCGTTGTGAAGATTTAAGTTACTGCGCCACTATATATCACGGAATCAAACTGGAGGAATTTCAATTTCAGCCGCAAGCCGGCAATTACTTATTGTTTTTCGGCCGCATTCATCCCGATAAAGGCACGCGTGAAGCTATAGAAATAGCCCGTCAGTCTGATCTGCCCCTGTTAATTGCCGGGATTATTCAGGACGAAGTCTATTATTATCAGCAAATTGCTCCGCTGATTGATGGAAACAAAGTCACTTATCTGGGTCCGGTTGGACCGCGGCAACGCAATGATCTGCTGGGTGGAGCTCTGGCACTTTTGCATCCCATATCTTTTGCTGAACCTTTCGGGCTAAGTGTGGTAGAAGCCATGGCCTGTGGGACTCCGGTAATCGCATTCAACAAGGGTTCCATGCCTGAGGTAATCAAAGAGGGAAAAAGCGGGTTTCTGGTGGATACGGTAGAAGAAGCGGTCCAGGCATTAGCCAGGATTGCAACACTTAACCGCAACCATTGCCGCCAGTGGGTAGAGGAACGCTTCACTCAAAAACGCATGGTTGATGACTATATAGTGGTTTATAATAAAATCCTTAAACAAACCCGGTAGATTAATAATGGAACCTGTTTTTTTCTTCCGCCTTTTAATGCTTATATAGCTAATTCCATACCAGTTCTTTATTTGACAATACCCGGTTAATAAACTAGCATGAAACAATAATCGCTTTAATAATGTTTTTATCGCAGATATTTCTTGGAGGGAAACATATGAGCGATCTTTTTCATCTGGGTTTGGATGTTGGCTCGACTACAGTTAAATTAGTCATAACCGATAAATCAGGAATTATTATTTATAAAGATTACCGCCGCCATAATGCCGAAACACTAAAACATACCGCTGAATTATTACAACTCGCTTTGGAACAGTTGGGTAATCTGCCGGTTACAGTTATGGTAACCGGCTCAGCCGGGCTGTCTATCTCTGACTGGCTGGAAATAGGACATATTCAGGAAGTAATCGCCTGTAACCTGACCATCGCAAAATTTATACCCCATACCGATGCAGCTATTGAATTAGGCGGTGAAGATGCCAAGATTACCTTTTTTGAGGGCGGTCTAGATCAGCGTATGAATGGCATCTGCGCTGGAGGAACCGGTGCTTTTATTGACCAGATGGCTACTTTGTTAGGCACTGATGCTGCTGGTTTAAATGAACTGGCCAAACAATCTGCCATTATTTACCCGGTGGCAGCCCGCTGCGGGGTTTTTGCCAAAACTGACATTCAGGTCTTATTAAATGAGGGGGCCCGGAAAGAAGATGTTGCTGCTTCGGTGTTTCAGGCAGTGGTCAATCAGACTGTAGGTGGATTGGCCTGCGGAAAAGCCATAAAGGGTTATGTCGCTTTTCTCGGCGGACCCCTTTATTTTTTATCGGAATTAAGAAAACGATTTACTGAAACTCTCAAATTGGATAAGCAGCATGCTTTGTTCCCTGATGACGCTCAGTTCTATGTAGCTTCAGGAGCTGCTCTGGCCTCCCGCTCTGCCGGCGTCATTCCTTTAACCAGCCTGATTCAGCGGCTGGATAATCTGGATATATCAGGCGCACAGGGAATCTCCCATCTGCAACCCCTTTTTGCAGATCAATCCGAGCTGGATGAATTCAGAAAACGACATAGCCGGCACCAGATTTCCCGCAGTGATCTCCCCTTATATAATGGTGATTGCTATCTGGGTATTGATGCCGGTTCTACTACTACTAAAGTAGCTTTAATGAGTCAATCCGGCAGTCTTTTATATTCCTTCTACGGAAATAATACCGGCAGTCCGCTGAATTCAGTTATACATATATTAAATGATCTATATAACCGTTTACCCGAGGGAGCCCGAATTGCTAATACTGCTGTAACCGGTTACGGAGAAGGCCTGATAAAAGCTGCCCTGCACATTGATATCGGGGAAGTTGAAACGATAGCCCATTATACTGCGGCCCGACTTTTTGACCCCCAGGTTGATCTGATACTCGATATTGGCGGGCAGGATATGAAATGCCTGCAGATTAAAAACGGTATTATAGAAAATGTTATGTTGAATGAAGCCTGCTCTTCCGGTTGCGGCTCATTTATCGAAGGATTTGCCCATTCATTGGACATTCCGGTTGACGATTTTGCCGAACTGGCACTATTGGCCGAATCCCCTGTTGATCTGGGTTCCCGCTGTACGGTATTTATGAATTCCATGGTAAAACAATCCCAGAAAGAAGGGGCTACCGTCGGCGATATCTCCGCCGGATTATCCTACTCGGTTATTAAAAATGCCCTGTTTAAAGTAATAAAGATGAGAAATCCGGAAGATCTGGGCAACAGAATTGTGGTTCAGGGGGGCACCTTTGAAAATGATGCCATATTAAGAAGCCTGGAGATTATTATTGGTAAAGAAGTAACCCGTCCTGACATTGCCCCTCTGATGGGAGCTTTCGGAGCAGCCCTTATCGCCCGGGAGCGCAGTCAGGCTGGTCAATCGAGTACGCTGGTATCAAAACAGCAATTACAGCAGTTTTCTATGACCACCCGCTTAAGCCGTTGCGCAGGATGTGGTAACAGCTGCCTGCTTACTATAAACAAATTTCTGGATGGAAATAGATTTATTTCCGGTAACCGTTGTGAAAAAAATATGCAAAAAGATAAAATACAGCAATATATCCCTAATCTTTATGATTACAAATATAACCGCCTGCTGAATTATGAACCACTGCCGGAAAATAAAGCTCCCCGGGGTATTATGGGTATTCCCCTGGTGCTGAATATGTATGAAAACTATCCCTTCTGGTTTACCTTTTTCACCAGCCTCGGTTTTCGCGTGGAATTATCCCCCCGTTCATCACGGGCAGTTTACGAAATGGGAAATGACACTATCCCATCTGATACCGCCTGCTTCCCGGCTAAACTGGTACATGGTCATATTGCTTCCCTTGTCAATCAGGGAATAAAGCATATTTTCTATCCCTCGATAATTCATGAGCGTCTCGAACAAAAAGAGGCCAACAATCACTTTAACTGTCCTATGGTTATTTCCTATCCGGATGTAATAAAAAATAATATGGATATTATTCGTAAAAATAATGTAAATATGATTAACCCTTTTCTGCCCTATGATAATAAAAAACAACTAACCGAGCGTTTATATCAGGAGTTTAATTCCTGGGGAATATCCAAAAAAGAAATCATCCGGGCAGTCAACCGTGCCTGGCAGGAAGATAAACACTTTAAAGCTGATATTAGAAAAAAAGGCCGGGAAGTTCTGCAGTATCTGCAGGAAACCGGTACGCAGGGAATTGTTCTGGCTGGTCGTCCTTATCATCTGGACCCGGAGATAAATCACGGCATACCGGATATTATCAACTCTATGGGCATGGCGGTACTAACTGAGGATGCCGTAGCCCATCTGGGAACAGTGGAAAGACCGGTTCGGGTTGTTGATCAATGGATGTATCATTCACGCCTTTATGCCGCCGCCAGCTTCGTAAATACCCGGCCTGATCTGGAACTGGTTCAGCTAAACTCCTTTGGCTGTGGTCTGGATGCCATTACTACCGACCAGGTCCAGGAAATACTGCAAAGAGGCGGGAAAATCTATACCGTGCTTAAAATCGACGAAGGCGCCAATCTCGGAGCGGCCAAAATAAGGCTGCGCTCACTTAAGGCAGTAATGAGCGAGCGCCGGGAAAGCTATCCGGTTGCCGCCCCTGCCAGCCATAAACTGAACCGGATTATATTTACAAAGGAAATGAAGCGTGATCATACTATTCTGGTTCCGCAAATGTCACCCATACATTTTGAACTGCTGCAGGATGCCTTTAAAGCTGAAGGCTATAATCTCGTAGTACTATCTTCGGTTGACCGGCAAGCTATTGATGAAGGCGTAAAATATGTTAATAACGATGCCTGCTATCCGGCCATAATAGTTATCGGACAGATATTAATGGCCCTGAAATCAGGCGAGTATGACCTTAGCCGTACAACGGTAGGCATCAGCCAGACCGGGGGCGGTTGCCGGGCTACCAATTATATTGGCTTATTAAGAAAGGCTTTAAACGAATCCGGGTTTGGTTATATCCCAGTATTATCCGCCAGTCTTTTTGGGCTGGAGAAAAACCCCGGTTTTAAAGTCACCTTGAGTCTGCTTAAGAAAGCCATTACGGCAATTGTATATGGCGACCTGTTAATGCGGGTTCTGCACCGGGTAAGGCCCTACGAAAAAATTCCCGGTTCTGCCAATCTGCTCTATGAAAAATGGGCAACACGCTGTCGCAGTCAGATACTCACCGGTAACAAACCGGAATTTGCCGAAAACATAAAAAATATTATTGAAGAATTTGATCAACTGGCCATATCATCGGTAAAAAAACCGCGCGTAGGAGTGGTAGGTGAAATTCTGGTAAAGTATCATCCCGTAGGCAACAACAATCTGGTTAAACTATTGGAAGATGAAGGCGCTGAAGTTATTCTGCCTGACATGATGGATTTCTTCCTCTACTGTGCCTATGATTATATTTTCAGATTTGAACAACTGGCTGCAAATAAAATTAATTTATATATTGGCAGATATTTAATCAACACGCTGGAAAAAAGCCGCCAACTGGTAAAAGAGCATCTTAACAACAGTAATCGATTTACGGCACCAGCTCCTATCTATGAAAAGGCGAATGCCACCAGCCGGATAATGTCACTGGGACACCATTGCGGTGAAGGCTGGTTCCTGACTGCAGAAATGATAGAACTAATTAACAGTGGAGTTCCGAATATAGTTTGTGTACAGCCGTTTGGCTGCCTCCCCAATCATGTTACCGGCAAGGGAATGATCAAGGAGTTAAAAAGGAATTACCCGCAAGCCAACATAACTGCCATTGACTATGACCCGGGCGCCAGTGAAGTAAACCAGCTAAACCGTCTGAAGCTGATGTTATCTGTGGCTATAAAAAATCTTTCCCCGGGTGCAGAAACTACTGATTTAAAACCTGTCCCCTATCCGGTAAACCTGCAACATTTAATGGTACATGACTCTAAATAATGGTTATCTGCACCTATTTCTAATGGATAACCTGGTTTCAATGCAAAAGGTATAATGCATTTTGTTTGGGTGAACAAATATTTGTCGCCAGGACTCCTGCATATTTAATCACCCAGTCCGGGTATTTTGCAGCGGATCATAATTTCTCTTTTCTCCCAATGGTTGGGAAGATTACTTATACCTGACGGGTTCACTGAGATCACGAAACATTTCTGCCATATCATCAGCTTGCATAAGAGCAGTTCCCACCAGAACTGCATGAGTACCGGCAGTGATAGCCCGGTTAACATCCTCCGGGTCAGTTATGGAGCTTTCGCTGATTATTAAAGTCCCCGGTTGTACCAGTCCAGCCAATCTTTCGGTGGTAGTTACATTACCATCATCAGTCTCCAGCTCCACAATATTGCGATTGTTAATTCCCAAAAGCGGTAACCTTAACTCACTAACCACGGCCAATTCAGTTTCATTATGAATTTCTACCAGCGGCTCCAATCCCAACTGCCAGGCTTCTTCCACCAGCTTAAATAATTGATCTTTTTGCAGCATGGCTGCAATCAGTAAAACGGCAGCTGCCCCTAAATCTATACTCTCCGATAATTGCGTACGGTTATTAATAAAATCCTTGCGTAAAATCGGTATTGAAACTGCGCGGGCAACTTGCTGCAACAGTTTCAATGAACCTCCGAAATATTGCGGCTCAGTTACTACTGAGATGGCTGGTGCCCCCACACTTTCCAGCGTCCGGGCCAGCTCAACCGGATCGCGTCCCTGCAATAAATCTCCTTCTCCCGGGGAGCTGGTTTTTATGTCCGGGATTACCGGTATGGTTCCGGAGTGATATTTATCCCATAAAGCTGTAGAAAACCGCTGGTTGGTCGGGCTTTTCCCTCTTTCCTGCTTCATCCTAAACCACCAATCGGAAATCCTGCGAGGCCGTTATCAGTTGCTGCAGCTTATCCTGAGCCTTGCCACTGTCAATTATTTCACTGGCCAGTTCAATCCCCTCAGCGAAAGAACCGGCTTTATCTCCTATCATCAGGGCTCCGGCAGCATTTAATATCACTACCTGACGGCGCGGCCCCTGATTTTTTCCGGAAAAGACTTCCCGAATTACACCTGCATTGACTTGCGGTGTGCCGGTACATATATCCTGCAGTGAACAACAATTAAAACCGAAGTCCTCAGGAGCAATTTCATAATTGATAACCGATCCATTTTTAATCTCATTAATTCTGGTTTTACCCATCAGTGAAATTTCATCCAAACCATCCAGTCCATGTACAAACAAGCCGCGAGTATAGCCTAAGGATAATGCTACTTCGGAAACTATATCCAATAACTCCGGTTTATAAACTCCCATGATATGCCGTGTTGCCCGGGCAGGATTTATCAGCGGTCCAATGATAGTATAGAAAATGGTCTTTATACCCAACTCCTGTTCAGGCGGCAACACCTTGTGCATCACCGGATGAAACAGCGGGGCAAAAATAAATGCAATACCTATTTCCTCAATAAGTTTCTCTACTGCCCGGGGAGAAAGATTAATTTCAACTCCCAAAGCTTCCAGAACATCAGCACTGCCGGAAAGGCTGGATATTGACCGGCTGCCATGTTTGGCAACCGGAATGCCTGCCGCAGCAGCAACCAGCGCTACCGCCGTAGAAATATTAAAGGTGCTGAGCCCGCCGCCGGTACCACAGGTATCCATAAGTTCATCCTGAACGCGGGGAGCAATGCTTTCACATACATCCCGCATGGCGCGGGCAATAGCAGTAATTTCCGTCAGGGTCGGCCCTTTCATTAACAAAGCTACCTGAAACCCGGCAATTTGCACCTCGCTCAGCTGGTCATTGCTAATCGCCAAAATCAGGCTGTAAGCTTCCTCAGCCGATAAGTCTTCCCGGGCGGTTAATTTACTTAATACCTTCTGAACCAAAAATATCACTCCTTAATTATATAAGTGTTATAAGTCCACTCAGCTCAAATCTCCGCTTTTCTCCTCTCCTCTCTGCTCATCTCACCCCGTTTCATAACTAAGGAATATGCTCTTTCCCGTTCATAAGAACAAAAAAACCAGCGCCTGAAGAGGCCCCGGTTCGGTAAATAATTAACCTGGCTCCACTAAGCTAATCTAAACTCATCTCATCTAA
>DAIMDR010000087.1:0-7392 GCA_036725705.1 Syntrophomonadaceae bacterium
ATTTAAAGATGCAATGGGATAGAGGTGGGTTAGTGAATTGGAAAGAAATTAGTGTTTTAACCGAGGGGAAGTGCGTTGAAGCTATAGCGGGGATTTTTCACCGAATGGGCTCAGGGGGTGTGAAAATTGAAGATCCGCAGGCGGCTCGTCAATATTTTAACCGGGGGGAATGGAATGCTGACCTTTTTCCCCCCGACTTTTTAGGACATGAATTTGTGGTGGTCAAGGCCTATTTTCATGAAGACCGGGAAGTAATTGACGATATAATGGCCAGTCTTAAACTGGTCGAGGAGAATTTCGATACTGCCTGCCGGGTATTTATAGATGAGGTATGCGATGAGGATTGGGAGCAAAACTGGAAAAAGTATTATCACAGTTTTAAAGTTGGGGAGCGTTTGATTATAAAACCATCCTGGGAAGATTACCAGTCCCAGGATGATGAAGTAATAATCGAAATTGACCCGGGCATGGCATTTGGCACTGGAATACATGCCTCTACGCGTTTTTGTCTGCGTTTTATTGACCAGTATATAAAGGGTGGAGAAAACATTGTGGACGCAGGGTGTGGTTCAGGTATTTTATCGATTGCTGCTGCCAAGCTGGGCGCAAAAAGTGTATTTTCCATGGATATTGATGATGTAGCCGTTAAAATAGCCCGTGATAATGTGGCTTTAAATAACTTATCCGATGTAATTGAAGTTCAAGCTGGAGATATAGTTGAGGAATTAAAGCAAAAATCGCCGGATATTATTATGGCCAATATTACCGCTGAAGTGGTAGTAATGCTGGTACCGGCAGCTGCCGCTGTGTTAAAACCGGGTGGATATTTATTTGGTTCCGGTATAGTAGAAAGTCGCTGGCCGGCGGTTCAGAAGCGTTTGGAATTACACGGTTTTATTATTGAACAGCTGCAACAGGATGTTGATTGGATTGGAGTCGTTGCCAGGAAACCTTTAATATAGCTCCGGAGGAGAAAAGCCTATATGCATCGCTTCTATGTTCCTGATAATCAAATTTCAGGTGAGCAGGTCCGGTTTAATAAAACCGAGTTACATCATATTAAAAAAGTACTGCGTTTGATGCCTGATGATGAAGTAATTATATTTGACGGTACTGGTAAAGAATATCTGGTTACGCTTATATCTTTGGCAGAAGGGGAAATTGGTGGGGTAATTGTGCAACAAACCATTACCAGCCGGGAACCGTTATTAAAAATTAATCTGGTTCAGGCAGTTGCCAAAGGTGAAAAGATGGATTTAATTATTCAGAAAGCGGTAGAATTAGGTGTTTCTAAAATTACTCCGGTATTAACTGATCGGACAGTTGTAAAACTCTCGGGAGATAATGCTGAAAAGAGACAACAAAGATGGCAATCCATAGCCCGGGAATCCTGTAAACAATGCCGGCGCAATCTGATACCGGAAGTATTTCCGGTAATTAATCTGGATGAATATCTGAATACCTGCGCTGGAGAATTAGGAATTATGCTGTATGAAACTGATCCGCGCCAACCAATACGGACAGTATTCAATAATTTAAAAGATGAGCTTTTGATTTCAGGACGGCTCAATTTACTGGTAGGTCCGGAAGGCGGGTTTTCCCCCCGGGAGGTTGGATTGGCTCAGAAGGGTGGTTTTGTTTTAACTGGTCTGGGACCGCGAATTTTACGCACTGAGACTGCTGCCTTGGTAGCATCCAGTATTTTGTTATATGAATCCGGGGATATGGACTAACCTGAAACTTTGGAATAGAAATATGAAAGGCATATCAGGTGAAGACAGCAGCTTTTTATACTCTGGGTTGCAAAGTCAACCAGGTGGAAACAGAACATTTAAAAGAACAATTTCTTCGCAAGGGATACGAGATTGTACCTTTTAGCAGCCCAGCCGATGTTTATGTAATAAATACCTGCACAGTAACCCATGTCAGTGATCGCAAATCCCGGGCTATGGTACGGCGTATTGCCCGGCAGCAGAAGGATTCTTTAATCGTAGTTACTGGTTGTTGGGCAGAAACTGCCCATCATGAGGCGGCTTCTATAGAAGGGGTTGACCTGATAGCAGGTAATCGGGATAAAGAAAAGATTGCTGATCTGGTTGACGATATTAAAAAAACCAGTTTGGTTGAAACTTGTTGGCGACCGGTAAGTGAGGCTTACGAAAAACTGCCTTTGTGGTTATATAGCCAACCCCATGAAAGAACCCGGGCATTTATAAAAATTCAGGACGGTTGCCAAAGCTATTGTACCTATTGTATTGTTCCCTTTGCCAGGGGACCGGTGCGAAGTAAAGAGCCAAAGGATGTTTTGCATGAGATAAAACAGTTGCTGCAATTAGGATACAAAGAGATAGTTCTGACCGGAATTCACATTGGACAGTATGGTAGAGATATACCTGAATATAATCTGGATCAATTATTGACTGAAATATTGGAAAATGTTTTCGGAGATTACCGCTTAAGATTAGGGTCAATTGAAATTAATGAAATAACTCCAACTGTATTAGCATATATGTGTCAGGATAATCACTTGTGCCGCCATTTGCACATACCTTTACAAAGCGGCAGTGATTCGGTATTGAAGGCCATGGGAAGGAAATATAACCGGGAAAATATCAGCCGACTGGTAGACGAGGTTAATGCAAAGATACCCGGTATAGCAGTAACTGTCGATATAATGGTGGGATTTCCCGGGGAAAGTGAAGCTGATTTTACTGATAGCTTTAATCTTTTAGACAGTTTAAAGTTGTTGGATTTCCATGTTTTCAAATATTCGCGCCGTCCTGGTACCCGGGCTGCGGAATACCCTGACCAGATTGATGAAAAAACCAAAAACTATCGCAGTGCACAACTACTAAAACTGGCTGATAAAAAACGCAACGAATTTTATAGTACCTATACAGGTCGGCGATTAAGACTGCTGGTAGAAAAACAAACCGGGCCCGGTCAATATACCGGTCTATCTGATAATTACCTGGAAGTATCGTTCTCCTCTGAAAATGATTTACGGGGAGAGTTTGTTCAGGTTCAGATAGATTCTGTGCAAGGCCGGCAATTAAGCGGCAGATTAATATAATATTTATTGGGTAGTGTTTGTGTCGTAATTCAGCCAAACAATTATAATATATGGTTTTATCCTTAGACAATCTTTGCTAAAATATAGATGAATGTTCAATTGAAGGTTTAGTCAGATTAGCAGTTATTGGAGGTGAATTAGTGACAGCCCGAGATTGTCTTTTTTGTAAAATAGTTTCCGGTGATATTCCGTCTACTGTTGTTTATGAAGATGAACAAATAATTGCTATTAAAGACATTCAGCCTGTTGCCCCGGTACACTTGCTGATCATACCCAGAAAACATATTATTTCGTTAAATGAGGTTGACGAACAAGATACTAACCTGCTCGGACATATTCAATTAACAGCAGCTTCCCTGGCCAGAGAAAATAATACAGCTGTAAATGGTTATCGTTTACTATGCAATAATGGTGCAGGTGGAGGGCAGGAAGTTTTACATTTGCATTATCACCTGCTAGGCGGAAGAAACTTGGAGTGGCCTCCCGGTTAATCTTGACGATATGGGGCAGATAATAGTAAAATAGATTGGCATTCTAAGCCTGGTCAGATGAGGGGAGGGATACCATGAGCGAAGTCAAAGTAGGAAAAAATGAGTCCCTGGACAGTGCATTAAAGAGATTTAAACGTAGCTGCCAAAAATCAGGGGTTATGCAAGATATCCGCAAGCACGACCACTACGAAAAACCTAGTGTAAAGAGAAAGAAGAAGTCTGAAGCGGCCCGCAAGAAAAAGAAATTCTAGGTAATGTCTACCTGGAAGATGACAGCTTGTTGGTGCTGAAGAAAGCCTAGAAGGAAAAAGCGATTAGTAATTATACTAATTGTGGATGATGTTTTAAATAAGCGCAGATCCTTCCGGTTTATCTTCCCAGGCAACCAGGCGGGAATGAAAAACAGAAGCTGTCAGGAAATCCTGATAATGACAGGGAGAACTTATTGGGAATGTGGGTATAAACCTGTTTTTCTCATATAAATAAAATGAGAAAAGAACCATGTGGTTAATGGATATGCTGCAAAATCGCAAGGTCTGGTAAAACAAATGGTTTTACCAGACCTTTTTAATTAGTGGAGGGGGAACAGTAATGAGTTTTATGAATCGAGGCATGCAAAACGATAAACAAAAAAAGGCAGTTACAATAATCATTGGTATAGTAATATTTACTTTTTTATTAAGCATAGTTGCGGTAGGTTTCGGTTTTTAAGGGAAAGGGACCCTGGGACGCGTGGCCAGGTTCGAGACTGCTGAAAAAGCCCTTTTTTACATGTCATTCTGAGAACCTTAATAGCGGACCGGCACTCAGAGTAAGTAATTTAACATTAACCCAGTTCATAATCGGCTGAGTGCCGGGTAATTTCACCCGACAGGGTGTATCGGTGGTACCCGTGAGGGTGAAGCCCCTCAGGGGGGAATCTCGTTGGCTTAACCCTAATATTACGGCCTTTAAAAGAGATCCTTCGTCGCCTGCAGCTCCTCAGGATGACATTTATGGTACTTTTTCAGTGATCTCGGACAGGTTCACTGTCCCACAATTGATCTATGTTCTGCTTCCAAAGGAGGGGCAAGGGACCTGCCCCCGCCTCCCATCTCTCAGCGTCCCAAGGATATAATTTAGCAGGGGGATAAAAAATTGAAGGAATTTGTCTATTCTGCTCGAAATGTTAACAATGGTATTACTAACACAAATTTTGATCAGGGAGAGTCAGCTGCCTTAATAAAATATGGGGAAAATTATTAAGTTATTGGAGGAGAGATTATCAATGAAGAAGATGTCAAGATTAGTTTTGTGTCTGATATTGGTTTTAGGCTTGTGCATGGCAGTAGTTGGCTGCGGCAAGTCAGATCAATCAGGTCAGCCAGCCGACCAAACCCAGTCCAGGGGCCAGTTCAAAGTTGGTCTGGAATGTGGTTATGCTCCGTTCAACTGGACTCAGACTGATAATTCAAATGGTGCAGTTCCCATTTCCGGCAGCAAAGACTTTGCCGGTGGCTACGATGTGGAAATTGCTAAAATTCTGGCCAAAGGTATGGACAAAGAATTGGTTATCGTAAAGACACCCTGGGATGGTCTGCCGCCAGCAGTGCAGTCAGGCACCATTGATGCAATTATTGCTGGTATGTCCCCTACGGCTGATCGCAAAAAATCCATTGATTTTTCCGATCACTATTATCGTTCTGATCTGGTAGTTGTAGTTCAGAAAGGTTCAAAATTTGAAAAAGCTGCCAGCTTGAAGGATCTCAGCGGAGCCAAAATAACTGCCCAGCTAAATACTTTCCATTACACGGTAATTGATCAGATCCCTAATGTGGTTAAGAAGACCGCGCTGGAAGACTTCCCGGCTATGCGTGTAGCCCTGCAGTCAGGTATTATTGACGGATATGTTTCAGAAAGACCGGAGGGTGTTTCTGCTACAACTGCAAATCCTAATTTTGCCATGGTTGAGTTTGAGCCCGGCAAAGGATTTAAGGCCTCTGATGATGATGTAGCTATTGCCGTTGGGATTAAAAAAGGCAACACTGAATTGGTAAATAGTATAAATGAAATATTGGCTGGATTATCAGAAGAACAGAGAAAAGCTATCATGGATCAGGCCATTAAAAATCAGCCTGCTTCGAACTAACCGTTGCAGCTTAACAGGAGTGTATTAATTTTATGTCGGTTGATGCCAACAGCAGTTTTATACAATGGGTCATATTTATTTTGCAGCAATACTGGCCTGTATTTCTCAGAGGGGCGGAAATTACACTTTTAATTTCCATAACTGGTACAATCATAGGCTTTTGTATAGGGTTATTGATTGGAATAATTCGCACCGTTCCAGTTGATAACCGTACCGGCTTATTTAAGAGAATCAGCCTGAAAATAGTAAATATTATTTTGCTATGCTATATTGAAATATTCCGGGGTACTCCAATGATGGTACAAGCCATGGTTATTTTCTATGGAGTTGCTCTAATATATGGTATACATCTGCCCATTCTGTTAGCCGGTATTGTTATTGTTTCCATCAATACCGGTGCCTATATGGCGGAAATAGTGCGCGGAGGTATATTGTCGATTGACCGGGGACAATTTGAAGCAGCCCATTCAATTGGTATGACCCATTTCCAGACTATGCAATGTGTTGTGCTTCCCCAGGCTATCCGTAATATCCTGCCGGCTACCAGTAATGAATTTGTGATCAATATAAAAGACAGTTCAGTACTCATGGTTATTGGGGTTACTGAACTATTTTTTCAGTCCAAATCAGTGGCGGGTATCTATTATAAGTTTTTTGAAGTTTTTCTCATAACTTCGATAATTTATTTAATTATGACCTTTACTGTTTCCAGAATACTTCGCTATCTGGAAACTAAACTGGATGGCCCGGCTGTTTATACTATCCATGGTTCGCAGACAGTACCGGAGGCTTCATTCAGAATAGTGGACCGGGAGAAATTATAATGGAAAATATAATTGAAATTCGCCATTTAAAAAAATCTTTTGGTAATAACGAAGTCTTAAAGGATATTAATTTTTCAGTTAGTGAAGGTGAAGTAGTATGTATAATCGGTTCCAGCGGTTCCGGGAAATCTACTTTGTTACGCTGCCTGAATTTGTTGGAGTATCCTACCAGCGGTGAAATACTGTACCGTGGACAAAACATTCTGGAACAAAATATGAGCAATGCTGTATATCGGGCTAAAATGGGTATGGTATTTCAGCAGTTCAACCTGTTTAATAATCTATCCGTTTTGGATAATTGCATGGTTGGTCAGATAAAGGTTTTAAAAAAAGATGCCGGCTCAGCCAGAAAATCTGCCTTGCAATATTTGGAACTGGTAGGTATGACGCAGTTTATTAATGCCAGGCCCAATCAGATTTCCGGTGGTCAAAAGCAGCGGGTAGCTATTGCCCGGGCACTATCTATGGAACCGGAAGCCCTCTTGTTTGATGAACCTACCAGTGCCCTGGACCCCGAGTTGGTCGGTGAAGTGCTAAAAGTCATGAAAAGTCTGGCCCAAAGCGGTCTGACTATGCTGGTAGTTACTCATGAGATGGGGTTTGCCCGTGATGTGGCCAATCGGGTGGTATTTATGGACAGTGGGGTAATTGTTGAAGATGATGTACCGGAAGTAATATTTAATGACCCCAAAAACGAAAGAACCCGAACATTCCTGAAACGCATTCTGGAAGATTAGCTTAGCCCGGGTTGCCTGGTGTCGCCAGGGGACGGGTATTGACAAGGGTATTGACAAGGGGACGGGGTTGTTGTCAACTTTGGTAAGTTGACAACAACCCCGTCAGGCTGTGCGAGAATAATTGCTCCCACACCAAATA
>DAIMDR010000088.1:0-7352 GCA_036725705.1 Syntrophomonadaceae bacterium
GATTGGGATGATTGTACCAATATCTATAGTTAGTACAGACGGGTTTTCTATATTAAGGGATCTTATCGAAAATAAAATGGCATGGACTTGGTATAGTAGTTACGCTATGCGGCCTGGAAAATTATTCGATGGTGTAGAAAAGCATTTGTCTATCTTCGTTTCTAACAACAGCCGAAGAGAACCAAGGGCGACTATATCATCCAAGTATTATAGGTGGTATACGGAGGAAAGAGATTTTCTTTTTGATAATCTAAGCTATGTAAGAGTAGAAAAACGACTTTATCATAACAATTCCATCCCCAAAGTTGGATCAACAATAGAAAAGAAAATACTCTATAAGCTGTTGGCTAATAAATCCATTTCTGCTTTTATCGTGAACAAAAGCCGTTTTGAAGTATTACATACAAGGAAACTAAGATATTTTCTGCAATTCTTAGACACACCTCCAAAGATATACGAGAAAAATGGGAAATTAAGAGTAACTTCTGAACTTAAAAGGCTTAGTTTTAGTGATAAGAATAAGGCAATGCTTGCATTGCCAACATATCTTTCTTCATTATTCTTTTGGTATTACATATCTTATTCAGATTGCAGAAATCTAAACAAGAGAGAGGTCGTTAGTTTTCCTATTTCGTTAGATACGATGAATAGCCATATAATAAAAGAGTTGAAGCAATTAAACAACAAGATATTGGACAATCTTCAAAGCAATTCATATTTTCAAGAGGCTTATTATAAAGCTTATGGTAATCTCAAAATGCAGGTATTTCAGCCAAGACTGTCCAAGCCCATAATCGATGAAATTGATAATATCTTGGCACAACACTACGGCTTCACTCCAGAAGAACTTGATTTCATCATCAACTACGATATTAAATACCGCATGGGCAAAGAACTGGAGGGGGATGAGGGAGAATCATGATAAAGGCTACCCTGGGCAATCAGGAATTGCTGGCCCAGCACAAAACGGCCTTTCTCTGCAGCCGCCGAGTACCAGCCAGCGCTGTGCTCAAGTGTTATGATTGGGCGGTTCAGCAGCGGGAAGCAGGCACCTGCGTTATCAGCGGCTTTCATAGCCAGATGGAAAAAGATGTACTGCACTATTTGCTTAAAGGAAACCAACCTATCATTCTCGCCCTAGCCCGCGGCCTAAAAACCCGTTTAGAACCAGAACTCAAGGCCCCTCTGGAAGACGGTCGGCTGCTAATCATCACCCCCTTTACTGCTGACACAAAATACGTAACTACCGGGACCTCCCGCCTTCGTAATCAGATGATGATAGAACTAGCTGACGAAGTAGTCATAGGCTACTCCAGTCCTGGAGGGCAGCTCGCTGAGCTGGTCGATGAATACAAGAATAAATGCTTTTTATTCCTATAATTAAAAACGGATTGTGCTTGGACAGTGAATTTTATTAGATCGCCCAGGTAGATTATTGGAGGAGGGAATCATGAAATGGAAAGTTCAGATAATGTTGTAGCAGCTTTCGAGATGTTGCTGGAAGAGATTGAGACGCAGGTTTCACTTCTGGAAAAGGATAATGCTAAAGCTTGGAAGGATTGGGATTTCAATCAGGCTGGCGAGTTGGTGAAAAGTGCTGAGATGATTACTGCTTTTCGTGAAGAAGTACTCCAATTACAGCAAAAATGGGAATCCTTATTTCCTGATGAAGAGAATGATATGAACTCCCAAATAGAACTAGCAGAAAAAGAAACTGTTGCCCGTAATAGCCATGGCAGACTTAAGCGGGGCATGCGGACTCGCGAACAAGAGTTTCGATTGCCAATATTAAAGATATTGGTAGCTAAAGGCGGTTCCGCCAGCATGAAGGTAGTTCTGGAAGAGTTGGATAAACTCCTGCATGGGATCTTAAAAGATGTTGATTATGATTCCTTACCCTCTGATCCCGATACTATTCGCTGGCGAAATACTGCCCAATGGTCGCGTCAGGCTTTGGTTAACGAAGGTCTGTTAAAAAAAGATTCTCCTCGCGGTATTTGGGAAATAAGCGAGGCAGGAAGAGCGTATCTGGAAAATAACAAATAGGCTACAACACCAAATTATATTTGAATAACTTTATACCTAGATTAGTGTAAAAAGATTGAATCGAAGGGGGAAGAGAAAATGTCAAAATTAAAAGAAACCGATTTCTACTATGGAGCTGTGCTTTCCACGCTATTTAATAATGGCATTTGTCCCATGCTGATTGAAGGCGGCAACGATCGGCAAGTTTATGATTTTACCACGGATTATGAAGACTTTCGTCTGTTTGTAAAGTACCGTTCGACAGGTCGCCAGGGAGCAAAAGATGGTTATATGAGCTGGCAATTCAGTTTAACAGATCAAGACATAAAGGAATTGAAACAATATGTTGATGATGATAGGCATTTGTCGCTTGGATTAATCTGTGGAGACCAGCCTTTAAATAAAAGCCAGTATGCGGTTCTACATAAAGAAGAAATCAAAAAGGTTCTAGCAGCCAATAAAGAATCTCTAACGCTTAGTAGGAAGAAAGGTGAACGATCCTTTCGGCTTTCACTGGGTGGAGGCCGTGACAGCTCCGAACGGATTCCCTCTAACAGACTATTTTAAGGTCAGTTAAATCAAGCCATTTTTTGCGAATCATTTAATAGTCATACTATCGCAAGGAGATCGCTGAAATACTTGAAGTTGAGACATGAGTTAACAAAAACATGAGCTAAGGAGGAACGTATTATGGCAAAGTACATGGTTACTGAAAATGAGGTAAAGAAGGCACTGGAAATCGACAGCTTCAGAAATATGTCCAAAGATAAAATAATGGAGTTCGTTTCTGCAATTCCGAATATGGATAAAGATCTTGCAATAAAAATAATCGATCAATTTCCTGCTTACGCCGAATCAGCAAACAGCATGCTTGCCCAGTTAAACACCATGTGCAACAACGCAATGAAGGAAAATGGCGAAAGCCAGATGGAAGTAATTGAGGCCTATAAGAAAATACTCGATGATCTTGGTGAATTATTAAAAAAGGAAACAATTACCGCTGAAGAAAGATTACATATAACAGAGCAGATGATAACTGTGGCAGATCGCATTTCAGCAAAGGATACTGAAAACAAACAATTTCTCAAAGGAATAATTAAGTACGGAGTTCCGATCATAGGAGGCGCGCTTGTATTAGGCGCTGCGATCTTGGGCGTTAATGTGAAAGGTACTAATACTTCGACTTAATGGAGTTACACCGGGACATTCGTTGTGTAACATACAATGGCAATACCACCGCAAGGGAAGCGAATACATATGAAAATGTATGTCGGGTCACGGTTTTCGACTGGTTTCAGACCTTGCAGCAGGCGAACTGAGATGAAGTAAACTTCTGAAACCGGGCGAGCAGACTAATTTTAAGCCCTGGATAAAGGCGAGATGTTCTTATTCAAGCTGCATATTCCGAGAAGTTTTTATAACCGGAGGTTTCCATGTCCCATCTATTGTCGACTCTGACCAGGCCCTTTAAGATCAGGCGGCTGAAAAAGGAATATAACATGCTATACGGTTCATCGGGGACGGCGGCGGAGCAGTCTTTGCGGCGGCAAATGGCCTATCTACAGAAGAAGAATCCTGGTCGCAGCGAGGAGTGGTATTTGGAAAAGGTTGTTTATGATCTTAAACGTGACCGGGGCTTGCGCCGATGAAGAGGGCCTGCTGATGAATGGAGGGACAAGTAATCATGCTGGGGGGAGCTAATGATGAAGCCGGAAGATGATTATTATGAGATTCTGGGTATAGCGGCTGATGCTAGCCAGGAAGAGATCCCTCGGGTATTTAAGCAAGCGCTGCAGGAATTGCCGGAGGATCTCGACGAAGCATCCGCAAGAAGAAAACTGCTGGAAAAAACCTACTACTTCCTGGGCGATGAAATGAGAAGATTCGAATATGATCGAATAATGTTTGACAAAAAGTCCCCTGAAACAAAGATAGAAGTCAAACCCTCCCCATCTGAAGCAGCCAGAGATCGTAGCACCTTTCGACACCACCAGCCTTTATCCCAACGAGATACGTATTATGATAGATTTGCCTCCGCTAGTAGTGCTCGGAACCAAGGGAGTGACAAAAGGCCTTCAGTTTGGGTATTGGTGGGTTTATTCCTGCTTGTTTTTGTACTGGGAAAGGTATGGCTGCCGGGCGGTGTTCCGAGGCCTGGGCTGGAGAACTTGCCGGCTGTCAATACTGATTCTTATATGCCCCAGCCGGATATTCCTCCACTTGAATTACCACCTGGAGGAGAGGTTCATTATTATACTGGAGAGGAACCACTAGCCCCGTTCTCCATCGATACTGCAGCGGGGATCAATTATTTTATCAAATTGGTTGATCGTGCTACGGGAGCGCAGGTCGTGACTCTGTTTGTCAGGGGTGGGCGAATGGATAAAAATCAAAGTTCCGCTTGGCAATTATGAACTACGCTATGACAGCGGTCAGGAATGGTACGGTGAGGAATATCTCTTCGGAACGGGAACGGTTTGCGCGAAGGCAGACCAGGAGTTTCGCTTCTATCAGGACGACACCAGGATCATGGGGCACACCTTAAGCCTGATAAAACAGGCAGACGGCAATCTGCGTACCAGAAGGATTACTCCTACGGAGTTTTAGTAAACACTGGATGTCAGATTGTCTCAGTAGTATTGTTTGTAGATATTTTTCAAGTGGGGGGTCACTATGGTTTATGAGAAGTATTCAGTTACGCATTACTCTGTAAATGCAATCCTAGGCTTAATTGAGAGTAATGTTATTGCCATTCCAGAAATACAGAGACCTTTTGTGTGGAAGCCCAAACATGTGCGTGATTTTATTGATTCACTATACAACGGCTATCCGACCGGTTATTTAATAATTTGGCAGAATCCAAATGTTAAATTAAAAACCGGTGGGGAATCAATCGGCAAAAAGATTCTCATCGATGGTCAACAAAGAGTGACCTCCCTTATGACTGCAATACTTGGATATAGTGTGCTAAATGATGAATACGAAGAAAAAGTAATTCGTATTGCATTTAACCCTTTGGCCAAGGATGAAGAGGATAGATTTGCTGTGCAGACGCCTGCTCATATTAATAGTAAACATTGGATATCGGATATTTCGGTTGTATTTAAAAGCGATTTCGATAGTTTCGGCTTTATCGAAGATTATTGCCGGCAAAACAGCGAAATAACTAAAAGTGAATTGAATAATAGCATTATCAGACTTCAGTCAATCAAGAACTGTCAGATTGGTGCCATAGAGTTGGTTCCTCAGTTAAATATAGAAGAGGTTACCGAAATATTTGTGAGGATTAATTCCCAGGGGAAACGATTAAATGAAGCGGATTTTGCCATGTCCAAGATTGCCGCAGATGAAAAATACGGTGGTAATATGCTCCGCAAGGCCATAGATTATTTTTGCCACCTAGCGGTTGAACCTGGTTTCTATAAACAGATAAGCATGAAAGATAATGAATTTATGGATTCGGAGTATGCTCAAAAGCTCAAATGGTTAAAGGATGACAAAGACGGCATATACGATCCTGATTACAGTGATATGCTGCGGGTATCTTTTATGCATCAATTTGGCCGGGCTAAATTAGGTGATCTGGTGAGTTTACTTTCTGGGCGTAATTTTGAAACGAAAGTATTTGAAGAAGGAATCGCTGAAAGTAGTTTTGCTAAATTGAAAACCGGTGTCTTGAACTTCATGAACGAATATAATTTCGCTAATTTTGTATTGGCCATAAGGTCAGCTGGATTTATATCAGAAAAATTAATAAATTCTTATATGACTTTGGATTTTGCATATACTTTGTACTTATTGCTTGCAAAAACACCTGAAATCAGCAAAATTCAAGTTAAGCATTATGTGCAAAAGTGGTATGTCCTATCGACTCTAACCAGCCGCTATATTGCTTCTCCAGAGACTGCTATGGACAGAGATATCAAAGCGATCCATAACAAAGGATTCCTGCAGTTTTTTCACGAAATTGAAGAGGCTGATCTATCAGAAACATTTTGGAATATTGGATTAGTACAAGCTCTAGAAACCTCGGCGATCAACAGCCCGTATTTTAACGTGTTTCTGGCTGCCCAGGTTCATGCCGGTGATAGGGCATTATTTTCCTCAACATCAAAAGTTTCAGATCTAATCAGTGTTACAGGTGATGTTCATCACATATTCCCGCGCGAATATTTGAAACAGAATGGAATAACGGAAAGATCAAAATACAATCAAGTCGCAAATTATGCATATCTTACTTCTTCGGATAATATTGCCATCGGCAAGAAACCTCCAGCTGAGTATTTCAAGACTGTTTTTGAACAATGCGAAACTAAAGAAATGAAAATCGGAACGATTGTAAATCTAAACGAATTAGAAGGCAATCTAGCTGTAAATTGCATACCAGCTGACATCATAAATATGAGTCCCGATGATTATGAACGGTTTCTTTTGGAAAGAAGAAAACTAATGGCCGCCAAGATCAAAGCATTTTATTATGCACTATGATGGGGGTGCAGGGAGATTTATGATCTCAGTTCTGTCGTCTGAAAGACCAAAGAGGTATTTCGTTTACTTGTAAAATGTAAGCAACTGAAGTTGGAAATGATATATCGGACTTTTGGGACATAGAAAGGAATTAACATGGTTTATTTTTATATATTTAATTACTCAAGAGTAGATGATGAAAAGATTAATCTATATATTGATAACCTCTTTAAGGAACTCAAGATAGGTAATATTGAACTAGATTACACTAACATATTCTGTAATCAGAAGACGAAGAAAAGGTTCGAACCTTTTATCAACTCTTATGACGACCAACCATTATGTGATAATGACCGGTTTTTGGTTAGATTGAATAATTATTTTGGCGAAGTATCAGGGCAAAAGTTTGGGGATGAACTTAAATTTATCTTTCTCGGAGAAAAGGTTAGTATGAGACATCAATGGGGCGATGCTCAAGGAACGTGGTTAACCGTTATTGGTTGCATGCATGAAAAGAACATCTGGCATGAGGTGGCACATCTGCTAGGAGCTAAAGACCATTACGGTGACGGAATGAATCGTTGTAAAAACCCGGATAGGTGTATTATGACCTATGGAAAAACGGAAGGCGTACTATGCGAAGAAGCCTTGGCAGAGATAAGGAACTATATAAGTACTTTGAAAGGTTAGTTAGCCATAAAGGTGGCCGGGGAACGGAGTTGTTGATAACAGTAGTGATTGGATAGTTCGCTTGAGGAAAGTGGAAAGTTAGAAAGATGCGTCGGAGCAGACAGAGGGTCCCTTGCGATTGGCGCATGGAGCATAGGTCCAGTTATAAGATGGCCGGGTTAATGTAGGAA
>DAIMDR010000089.1:0-7345 GCA_036725705.1 Syntrophomonadaceae bacterium
GTGGCTGATGAAGATATAAGTCAGCCCCCGATTCTGCTGCAGGTCGTTGAGCAGGTTGAGTACCTGGGCCTGCACCGAAACATCGAGTGCCGAAACCGATTCGTCGCAAATCAAAAGCTCCGGCTCCACCAACATGGACAGTCCCCCGAACTCCGGTAGTAAGCAAATAATAGAGCTGGCCTGCATCCAGAGCCAGAACCCCCATAACTGCAGCAAAAAAAGCTCCCCGCCTGGACCTGCCGGCCAGATAACCCACAACACCGGCCACCAGCGGATAAATATAAAGAGGATCGACAAATATCTGTTCCGGTTCTGCTCCTAAAAATCTACCGGCCAGGTACAAAGCCAAACCAGTTACTACTGCCGCAACTATCGCCCGGATTTTCTCCCTGGCAGTTCCTGCCTTAATCCAGACATATACAGCCAAACCAACTGCTACTACTCCACCCAGATTGATAGTTACTCTGGCACCCAAAGGAACATCAATAAAACTGCCTACAATAATTAAAGCAATAACACCCAAAGCTCCCCGGTCGCTCAGATGCAAACGATCCAAAACCCGGTGAGCTATGCCAAAATAAATTAAAATTGAAACCACCAGCAGGGCAATTAACCCAAAAGGAAAATTCGCCATTGCGCACATCCTTTCATAACTATTTAAGCTTATAATTCCCCTGCATCAGTTAAGCTATGTATTTTTTAAATGAATGCATTTTTTGAAGTTAATGAAAAATTAATTTATACAATTTGCGATAGATATTTTTTTTGAATCATACAAAACTCTCATAAAATAACTATCCCCTCCTCATAATGCTAAATAATGAGGAGGGGTAGTAATTATAAATTCAATATTTTAATTGCTTGCGGTTAAATCTTCTCCACCCGACAGCGTACAAAACGATGCAAGGGTGTACCCACCAACCGGTCACGATTGGTATTTTTGGTTAAACGGTTGACATTGGCACCATAGACCTCACCATTATATACCAGACCAAAACCCTGTGGCATAAGCACCTGTCCGCGACGGGTATCCTCAGTTACTTCCAGTTCGATTTCCTCTGTTCCAGCTTCAGTAGTAACTTTGACCTTTTGTCCGTCAGCCAATTGAAGCCTTTCTGCATCAGCTGGATTCATGGCCAGGGTGCAGGCTCTTCTGCCCCGGTTCCATTCCGGGTTACGCATGCTGGCGTTGGCATTCATATCCATATGTCTGCCGGCCATTAAAATTAAGGGATATTGTTCATCCAACTGCAACTGCTGTTCTTCAGCCTGCGGACTTACGCTTAGCACCCAATCTTCAACTTCCGGTATATACAGGTTTATGCGCTTATCGTCAGTACGAATACTGGCCAGATTATTATCTATATCGGCTTTACCAATCCACAGTCCCTCAGGATGGTCAACTATAGCCTGAAATACATCATCACTTAAATTGGCCCCCGGTTTAAACCCTGCCCGTACAGCATTCTCCCGGAATTCACCGGAAGCTACCTGTAATATTGCCCATAACCACGCCAGTTGAACTGAACCCATGGCCTTACCTAAAGTTTTTGCCACCACAAAAGGCATGGCCCTCATTAGTTTCGGGTCGGCCTGTACACTGGAAAACAAAACCCGGGCATATTCAGCACGTGATTTATTTGCTGCTTCATACAGAGCTTCCGGAATAGGAGGTATAAATCCCATTTCATCAGCCAATCTGGTCCAAATTTCACTTAATTCCAACGGTTCACCTGCAGGCTTTATTACTGGACGGCGCATTTGCAAATAGACTTCCGGAAAAGTGAATTGCAGATAGGATGTATCCCAGGACTCGTAAGTGGAACGGGCCGGTAAAATATAGTCTGCCAACCGGGCTGTCTCAGTCATGGCAATTTCCATGGTAACCAGCAAATCCAGTTTGCTGAAGGCCTCTTCAAAGGCGGTGGTGTCAGCATAGGAACGCAGCGGGTTGCACTGAGTAACGATAGCAGCCCGCAACCTTTCCGGATGGTCATTGTTTATCTCCTCGGGCATTACATTGGGCGGGTATATACCTAAAACCGGGAAATAGTCGGTTTGCACCGTTCTCCAATATTTATCTTTACGCTCATCAGTATGTGAACCCATCGGCACCAGGCTCGACGGTACCACGTTGCCGCCCGGTACCAGCAGTCGCCCGCAGATGGCCAGCAGGATATTCTGCAAATATGTCGTAAGCGTACTGTGACGGTTCATCAAAACCCCTAGATCCTGATGCAAGGATGACTTGCGAGTTGCAAACAAATGGGCTACTTTTTTTACCAGCTCATACTCCAGACCGCATACCCGACAGGCTTCATGAACATCAAAATCCACAAACCAGGGCTTTATCTGCTCCAGTCCATCGGTATAAAGGTCAATATACTCCTGATTTTGCCAGCCCTCCTGCAGAATAATTGCAATCATGGCCCGCGTTAATAACGCATCCGTACCCGGACGTATGGGCAGGTAAATGTCAGCCTTCCCGGCTGTTTCAGACCGCCGAGGGTCAATAACTACCAATAATTTTTCCGGGTCTTTGGAGAAATTCTGCAAAAATCGTCTGGCCTGCGGCATTTGATGACTCATCCAGGGATTCCAGCCAATGATCATCAACATATCAGTACGGTCATCGTCAGGTATGGTGGCCAGGTATTGTTTACCCAGCATACGGCCATATCCCCAGAATAAACCGGTAAGTTCAGCGCCCAGCGCATTATAATAATACTGGGAGCCCAGATTTTTCAACATGCGCATACCATAAGCAGCTTCTGACACGCAGGTGGAACCGGCCAAACCCATAAAAGCTACCGAACGCGGCCCATACTCATTGACTACCTTGCCTAACTTATCTGCAATCTCGCTAATAGCCTGTTCCCATGAAATCCTGACAAAATCATTCCCCACCTTCTTTAACGGATGGGTCAGACGATCAGTATGATGTACATAATAAGCGATGTTTAAGCCTTTGCGACAGCAATAACCCTCACTGCGGGGATTTTCTTTATCCGGTTTTACTCTGATAATGCGATTATTTTCCACCAGTACTTCCAGTCCACAATTCTGAGGACAAAGTGCACAACCAGTCTTCTTCCATACTGCGCCTGTGGATTCATTTGTTTCATTTACGGGCTTTTCCATCAGGTACCCTCCCATCATAATTATTACCTCTGGCTCGATAAAACTTCTTCCCATTGCAACAGAGAGCGTTCAATTTCGGCTACGGATGTCTCACAATGATTATCATAAAGGTATTGATTAAATTCTCTGGTAATAGCCAGAGAGTCATTAGCCACCTGACGGCCACGGTCGGTCAAAAATACTTGTATGCTGCGCCGGTCATCCGGATCTTCGCACCGTATCACCAGACCCTCTTTGACCAGACGATCAACCAGACCGGTAACTGCCGGACTGTCCAATTGCACCGCAACAGCAATATCTTTTATACTGCTTCCGTCCTGTTCCAGTAAACTGTATAACACAAAAGACTGTCCCAGCGTAATCCCCAATTCGGCAAAGCGACTGTTATAATAACGCGAAATTCTCCGCGTGATTGTCCCCAGTCGAAAACAGATTAAATCCGTAAAATCCATTATAAGACACCTCATTGTTAAGTAATATGTTATCTATTTATATGTTATCTATTAATTAATAAGAGTACAAGCGAAATTTTTGGCAGTTTTTTAAGTAATTTTTAGCATTAAAGGTTGCTATTTATTAAAGGTTCATCATATAATTACGATAATTGAATAATTTTTATGGTCAGGTCTTATGACTCGGCTCTATAATGAGCAGCGGGAAACGCGGGACTTCAGATTTTTGAAGCCCCGCTTTTTTATACTATTTAGATGGAGGGTATAACTAATGGCTCTAATTAAGTTTTTTAAAGAATTATTAGCAGATGAAAAACAAAGGGTGGCTGCCTTATCTATTTGTTCAAACACCCTGCTGGTAGCTTTAAAATTGGTGGCAGGAGTACTTACCAATTCAGTAAGTATTATTTCTGAAGCCATTCACTCGGCTCTGGATCTGGTAGCTGCCATTATTGCTTTTACAGCTGTAAAAATTTCCAGCCGTCCTCCGGATAGCAGACATCGTTATGGACACGGTAAATTTGAAAATGTCTCCGGAACCATTGAAGCTCTGTTAATATTTGTGGCTGCCATCTGGATTATAGTTGAAGCCTATAAAAAAATAGTGGAAGGCGCAGGAGTTGAAACCATTGGTATTGGCATCGGGGTTATGGCTTTTGCCTCATTGGTAAACTGGATTATCTCCGGATTATTAATGAAAACTGCCCGTAAAACCGATTCGGTAGCGTTAGAGGCTGATGCTCTGCATCTGCGCACTGATGTATATACTTCGGTTGGAGTTCTGTTGGGGTTGCTACTTTTATCCATTACCAACATCCAAATCCTCGACCCTTTAATTGCCATGGCGGTCGCACTGTTAATAATTAAAACTGCTTATGAACTTACTGTTAAGGCGCTCATACCCTTGCTGGATGTGGCCTTGCCGCCTGAAGAAGAAGCGGAAATAGAAAATGCCCTGCAACTGATAAATACTGAAGGAATTGTCGGTTTTCATCAGCTCAGAACCCGTAAAGCCGGAGCTGAACGCTATGTTGACATGCATCTGGTAGTGCAGCGCGATATGACTATTGCTCAAGTCCATGATCTTTGCGATCGTATTGAACAGGAAATTGAGGAACGTCTACCTATGGTACATGTACTGGTTCATGCCGAACCCTGCGAAGATGAGGATTGCCCGGAATGCCAGCCCGGTTGTGAACGCATGCGGATAACTGACAGCAGGTAAGGTGCGGACTGCGCTGATTATACGAGGATTTTTTATTATGCCATTTTCTGTTTTACTGCCTGTATCCTGTCTGCCCGTAAAACATGATGGTCAATCAAGCTAAAAACAACCGGAAAATAAAATAATCTCCGGTTGTTTTTATATCCGAAATGGATTTTATATATGTTAAAATAATTTTGGTTGTAGCTGAGCTGGCAGGAATGATTATAATTAACATGTTTTAAGTTATGCAGAATAGGAGGATGGCATTAAGTTGGATATTTTATTAACCCTGGTACCGGTTATTGTGGTACTGGGTCTGCTGGTAATCTTTCGCTGGCCGGCAGACCTGAGCGGTTTGGCAGGATGGCTTTTCACTATTGGTATAGCCGGTATTTTCTTTCATACCTCTTTACAGATAGGGTTGACTGCCTCACTGGCAGGATTGGTGGCTTCATTTCCGATTTCCCTTATGGTCTTAACTTCCATATTCCAGATTACTTTTCTGGAATGTACCGGTGCATTAAAACGCATCGTAGTTTTTGTTAAAACTGTAGCCAGTCAAAATCAAACGGTACAGATTATGATGATTAACATGGGTATTGGCACTTTACTGGTATCAGTTGGAGCTACCCCGGTTTCGATTTTGCCCCCGATTATGCTGGCACTCGGATATTCAACTTTTGTTGCAGTAGCTTTGCCGGCCCTGGGTTTTGATGCTCTGTGTACCTATGCTATGCTGGGAGCTGCCCTGGTAGTATATACTGATATGTCCGGTACCACCTTAAACCAAGCTGCTCTGGTCTTTTCTCAATTTATGCCGGTAATTTCTACTATGATCGGTTTTGGTATGCTTTATATAGTTGGCGGCTGGTCAAAGATGCGGGAAGGCTTCTGGCCGTGTCTGCTGGCAGGATTTACTATGGGGATGACGGCCATAGCTATTGCCCATATTGGTAACGGGATTGTTCTGACCGGAGTTCTAAGTGGAATGGCTACCATTTTAATGATGATTTTATTCTTAAAGGTTCAGGGGTTGCCAGTCCTGGATCGTTCGGCTCTCACCCCGGAAGATTTAAAAGCTGAACAGTCCATGCCATTATTAAAAGCTTTATCGCCTTGGATTATTCTGATTTCCTGCTGTCTGATTATTAATTTCTGGCCGGCGCTGCATAATTATTTGTTTAAAGAACTGTCCATGTCGCTGGAGATTATTCCCGGCGGCAAACCGATTAACACCCGCATGCTGTGGAATGCCTATACCTGGGTTATTATAAGCACTTTACTGGCTGTACCATTTATCAGGCCCACCCGTGAACAGTGGAAAGATATTGGCAGGAAGTGGTTAAAACGGGCACCAAGGCCGGTATTTTCAGCAGCAATTTTCTTTTCTATTGCTTATATTATGATGTTCTCCGGTTATACTCCACAAGGAGGAACCTGGACCCTGCTTAACCCCGACTATAATATGATTTCGGTACTGGCTGTAGGTTCGGCAAACTTCTTTAATGGTTTATACCCGGTTGCAGCTGCTTATCTGGGCCTGCTGGGTGGATTTGTTTCCGGTTCGGAAGCTTCTACCATTGCCCTGTTTACCAAATATAATATGATTACTTCGGATCTACTTAACTTTAACCCTTTGGTAATAACTGCCGGATGCGCTATAGCCGGTGGCCTGGCCAGTGTTATCTCTCCGGCCAAACTGCAGAATGCAGCCGCTACTATTGATGCCATGGGTATTGAATCCAAGGTGATACGGGTAGCAGTAGTTATTTCCATTGTCTTTACTTCGGTAGCTGCTCTGCTAACCTTGCTATGGGCCTGAAACTAAAAATACCCAAACCAGAATGACATAACCGGGTTCTCTTCTCCTTTATCATTTCTTAAGAGAAGAGTCCCCTTGCACTGTCATCGTTCCTTTTAAGTACCAGGCACCCGGTAATCATATCATGCAAAGCCTGCTTTCTGGGAGTTATGACAATAAACAGGCAATCAATAAATAAAAACATTATCCATAGTAATATAAAATACAAAGTTAATGTCATATCGTCCATATAACCATTATAGAAGATTAAAATCACAATTATAATCATTGCCGGTATTATTGGTATTACCATCATACATACAAATCTGGCAAAGGCCCTTAAATATGAAACTCTCTCACCGTTTAAATCAGTAACCTTTAATTTCATAACCTGTTTACCTACCGTAGCTTGTAAAAATGATCCCTCAAAACCGGCATAATATGCAGTCATAAGTAAAATTGCTACAATTGCGGTCGGGTCAGAGTAAATAATTGTAATTCCCTTATAAAGTGCTCCTGTAAAAATATTATCAAATAAATGTGCCGCTAATCGCTGCCAAAAGCTTGCGTAAACCAATTGATTTTCCATTTCATTTTCCATAATAATTCACCGCTTTCTTTATGAAATTCACACTTGAGAATTTTGCATAATTAATAAATCCTTCAATACTGTCACTCTGAGCGATAGTGAAGAGTCTCATAAATACCGTAGATCCTTCGCTAACGCTCAGGATGACATTTTAG
>DAIMDR010000090.1:0-7196 GCA_036725705.1 Syntrophomonadaceae bacterium
GTAGCTATGTTTAGAGTTCCACCGATGAACAAACACGGTTATTTTAATTTTGGCTGCAGTGTAGCCGTCCTTCGCGCCATATGTGATGTGGCCAGAACGATCATAGTGGAGGTTTGTCCTGGATTACCCTGGGCGTGCGGCGGGCGTGAAGAATTATTACATATATCTGAGGTGGATTACATTGTGGAAGCTGATTCACCGGTAGTGGAAATTCCAGCTGCCCCGCCTACGGCAACAGATGAGAAGATAGCTGAACATGTAATGAAAGAAATGGTTGATGGAGCTTGTCTCCAGCTGGGAATTGGCGGGATGCCCAATGTAGTAGGCACGCTGCTGGCTGAATCGGATCTTAAAGATTTAGGCTGTCATTCGGAAATGTTGTGTGATGCCTTTTTTCATTTGTATGAAGCCGGGAAACTGACTAACAAGCGCAAGTCGATTGATATCGGTAAGACGACGTATGCCTTTGCTGCCGGAAGTCAATTTCTATATGATTGGATAGATAACAATCCCAGTCTGGCCGCCTATCCTACTACCTATACCAATGATCCTTACATTATTTCTATGAATGATAATGTTGTATCGATAAACAGCTGTATAGAGGTGGATTTATTCGGACAGATTTCTTCAGAATCATCGGGTACCCGTCATATCAGCGGCACTGGCGGGCAATTGGATTTCGTTACCGGTGCCTATAGTTCCAGAGGCGGTAAAGCCATTATTTGCTGTACTTCCAGTTACCGGGATAAGCAGGGTAACCTGCATTCGCGGGTTGTGCCCATGCTTCCCCCGGGATCAATAGTCAGCGTTCCCCGTACCCAGGCGCACATTGTCATTACCGAATACGGTAAATGCGATCTGGCCGGGCGTAGCACCTGGGAGCGGGCGGAGCGAATTATCAATGTTGCTCACCCTGACCTCCGGGATGGGTTGGTTAAGGAAGCACAAACAATGAAAATTTGGAGCAAAAGCAATAAGATAACACAATTTGTGTAGATAAAGTTGGCGCAGGCGGGAGGTTACAGGAATGATCGCTACATTCGTCTTATCCCCGGCGGCAGCCAAGCGTCTCATCGCACGGGGAGTAATCAATGAACCCGTATTTAGAAATGCCTATACTACAGGTAAAGTCATTATCTGTGTTGGCACCACCAATTCTTATATCGCTCATGAGTTAGGCCTGATAAACGCACAAGAGCAAGGTTTGTTTGCAGCAGGTGTCATCAGTAACGGATTGCCCTGTGTTGCTGCTGATAACCGTTTATCCCATATATGCCTGGAAAAAGGCCAGCGGGTAGAGGTTGATTGGGTGGAATTTTTAAACGGGTTTGGACGGGATGATGTATTTATCAAAGGGGCTAATGCCTTTGACGCAGATGGGAATGCCGGGGTGCTGATGGCCAACCCCGGCGGAGGAACCGTGGGGGCTTCTTTTGGTATTTTAGCCGCACGCGGCTCCCATGTAATCATCCCGGTAGGCCATGAAAAGATGATTCCCTCCTGCCAGGCAGCAGCAAAGATTATGGGTATTAAACGCATTGATAACAGCCTGGGTCTGCGCTGCGGTTTGGCCATTTTGCCCCGGGGAGAAATTTATACGGAAATAAATGCGTTGAATTCCTTATTCGGACTTGATGCCACCGTCGTAAGTGCTGGCGGAGTAAATGGTTCCGAGGGTGGTATTATGCTGGCAGTAGAAGGCGACAAACAACAGGTGCAAGCTGCTCTCACCATGGCCCGCAGCTTGCTGAAAGAAAAACCCCTGTCCGTATCGAAGCTATCCTGTAAAAATTGTATTATGGATTCTCCCTGTGATTTTAAAAGTGAAAAGTGAAGCGGAAACAATAAATAAAGTGGCCGGCAATTTCTTATTACGGCGCAGCAGCTTTAGACTGATTATTAACATTATATAAACAGCTTCATAATATAGATTAAAAACCTGCAGAGAGGAGCCGGTATATGGCGGTAAAAACAAAAAAGAGCGGGCTAACCCCCAGGACCTCTACGCCTCAGGTTGTCAGTCTGCCTAACCCATTTGCCCAATCAGTTGCCGGAAAGTATTTTTTAGGACAAACAGAGATATTAACCTTAGGAGAGGGGAATTTCTCATGGGGAGGGTTGATTAATCCCTCCAATTCTGGGGTAAAGCTGTTTGCAAATGTTTTTACAGTGACTAATTTATCCGCGGAACCCTTAACGGCCAGAATCTGGTTAAATGCGGATCTGTTCGGCGGAGGGAAAACGGCGACCAAAGTAAGTCCGTCCAATACCAGTATACAACCACTTCCCCAACCAGGAGTAAAGCTAAAGTATGAAGAATCAACCACCTTATTCCCAACTGGCGGGGTTAATGTCTTCAATCGGGAAGTTCCGCCATTTAGTACGATTGTAGGAGAAGAAGATGGCAAATATATATTCTCGCCAGGGGGAGCTTATATTATATTTTTAGAGAAAACCGGTTCGGGTCTGGCAACTGCCAGAATAGCCTTTGGCTGGTGGGAAGAAAAAGTATGACCTTCCGGGCAGGGATGATTTGTTTAATCATTTTAATAAATTATGTTTAATGTGAACCTGAATAGTTTTATGAGTAGGGGGTTTCAGAGTTTTATTCTGAAGCCCTTTCACTATGTTAATCACTTTTGCTTATCATTAAACCTGCAATAATTGTCCCAAATAATTTTTTATCTGGCAGGATTTTACCTTTTCGAAAAGAATATACAAAATATCAACATTAATTACCATTGACAGCAATACTTTCCACCTATAGCGATGTGTTAAATATTTAAAGTGCATTATGAAAGCGGATTAACACCTGAACTGTCGGAATGTTTCGTCTTATTTGGGTTTATACTGCATAAAAATTATTTAAAGGGGGTTATTATCATCGATCAGTTAAAGAAAATAGGATTAAAGGGGCGTTTGTTAACCTTAATATTTTTAACTGTTGCCGTTGTAATGGGGATCAGTCTATTGTTGAATACTGCCAGCATCAACAACCTGATTTCAATAAGTACGGAAAATAAATTACAATCCGATAGTAAAATGGGGTTAGCCTATTTGGAGGTTGTATATCCGGGAGAATGGTCTGCAAAAGACGGCTATCTGTATAAAGGAGGGCATTTATTAAATAATGATGCCGTGGTAGTAGATGAAATTGGTGATAATAGTGATTCCCTTATAACAATATTTCTGGGTGATACCCGTATAAGTACAACAGTAAAAAAAGAAGATGGAACCCGCGCAGTAGGAACCCAGGCTTCTCCGGAGGTAATAGAAACGGTATTAAAGCAAGGGCAACCCTATATAGGAAAGGCCAATGTTGTGGGTACTGAATGTGACACCATTTATGTTCCATTAAAAGATAAAAACGATCAAATTATAGGAATGTGGTTTGTAGGTAAAAGCGCTGAATTAATTGCCAGCGAAAAAGCCGCTGCACAAAAGGCATCCATAGCATATTCAATTGTATTGCTATTAACTACATTGGGCTGCGGATATATTTTCGTTAATATGATTGTTACGCGTTTAAATAAGCTTTTCACCTCAATAAACGATATACAAAACCTGGATTTTACTAAACAGATTCCTCAGGATATTTTAGATAGCAAAGATGAAATTGGATCGCTGGGCAGTGGACTGGAAAAAGCATTCCTGGCTCTAAGCGAAACAATAAGCCGGGTTCGCAAATCTGCAGACGAAAATGAAGCCAGTGGTCGGATTCTATGTGATGATGGGCAGGATATTATGGCCAGTATGCAGGAAGTCTCTGCTTCCACGCAAGAAATTGCCGCGGGCATGGAAGAAGTATCTGCGTCAATTCAAGAAGTTGCTGCCTCAGCAGAGGAGATGCAGGTTGTTTTCAATGTGCTGCAACAGGAGATGGAAATAGAGTCAGAAAAGGCAAAAGAAATTGAAAAGCGGGCATTAAAAGTTCAATCGACCGCTTCTATAGCTAAAAAGGAAACCGGTAATCTATATACAGATATACAGGCCAAAATACAAAAAGCCATTGAAGATGTAAAAGTAGTAAAAGAAATATCCAGTCTTGCTCAGAATATCGCCTCCATTGCAGACCAAACCAATCTGCTGGCATTAAATGCTGCCATAGAGGCTGCCAGAGCTGGCGAACATGGCAAAGGATTTGCAGTAGTCGCTGACGAAGTGAGAAAACTTGCTGAAGAATCTGCCGGATCAGTAAAAAACATTCAGGGTTTAACAGAACAGGTACAACAGGCAGTAGGTTATTTAACCAACAACAGCGAAGAGGTATTGAGATTTATTAACGATAAAATATTACCTGATTATGATTATATTGAGTCTATCGGTGTACAATATCGTGACGATAGTGATATTATTGTGCAGCTATCAGATAAGGTTATAACTGATCTGAAAAAGGTTGGTCATATTATAAACGAGGTTAACCGGGCTCTGGGCTCCTCAGCAGCAACTATACAGCAGTCAGCTGCAGGCAGCAAGGAAATTGCCAAAAGTTCTGAATTTGCTACCGGGGCAGCTACGAAAATAAATGAGGCAGCTGCACATATGGCCGAAACTGCAAGGGAATTGAGTCTGCAATTGGCGCAATTTAAAGTATAACTTATAGTACGAAATAAATCGGGGTCATCACCATATAAAACCAAGGGTTTCAGATTATACTGAAACCCTTTTTATAGTACGCCGGCATGGGGATAAGCACAATCGGGCGGACCATTTGTGTAAATATAGGCAGCACTGACTATGGTGATAAAAGAGTTTTTCATTATTTTGATTTACAAGTTAAAAAAAGCGCGTTATACTATGTGCAATATGATAAACTGATGAGCGAGAGTAGTAAGAATAAGGGGATGTACATAGAGAGCCGCTGTGTGGTGGGAATGCGGTTACATGAATTATTCCGAATGGACTTGCGAGGGCAGCCCGAAATTGAAAAAGAGTAGGCGCTGACGGGGACCCTGTCCGTTATCAGCGGGGTACATATGATAGTATGTAAAATGAGCGGGCGATTTTCGTCAATTTGGGTGGTACCGCAGAAGCATAGCTTTTGTCCCTGTATAGGGGCAAAGGCTTTTTTATTTGGGGTTTTAAATTTTGAAAAGGAGGGTGAGATTATGGGTAAAGGACGATTTGGGATTCATGGCGGACAATTTGTCCCCGAGACATTGATGAATGCAGTTATTGAACTGGAAACTGCCTACAATCATTTTATACAGGATGCAAGCTTTCAGGCTGAATTGCTGGAACTGCTGAATGATTACGCCGGCAGACCGTCGCTGCTTTATTATGCGGAAAAAATGACCCGTGATCTGGGCGGAGCCAGAATTTATCTTAAGCGGGAGGATTTAAACCATACCGGTTCACATAAAATCAACAATGTACTGGGGCAGGTGCTGCTGGCCAAACATATGGGCAAGACCAGGGTTATAGCCGAAACCGGTGCGGGACAGCATGGTGTGGCCACCGCTACAGCAGCCGCTTTGTTAGGTTTGAAGTGTGAAATATTTATGGGCAGGGAAGATACAGAACGGCAGGCTTTGAATGTTTACCGTATGAAGTTGCTGGGGGCAACGGTTCACGAGGTTACCAGCGGAACACAAACGCTAAAAGATGCCGTTAATGAAACTATGCGTGAATGGACTGCCCGGGTAGAGGATACTCATTATGTACTAGGGTCAGTAATGGGGCCGCATCCGTTTCCCACCATCGTACGCGATTTTCAAAGCATAATTGGCCGGGAAGTTAAACAGCAGATGCTGCAAAAAGAAGGGCGGATGCCGGATGTGTTAGTAGCCTGTGTCGGCGGGGGCAGCAATGCGATGGGATTATTTTATGATTTTATTGAAGACACCGATGTTCGCCTGATTGGCTGCGAAGCGGGCGGACTGGGTATTGATACTGATAAACATGCGGCCACGGTGACAACTGGAACCATAGGCATATTTCATGGCATGAAATCATATTTCTGTCAGGATGAGTATGGTCAGATTGCTCCGGTTTATTCGATATCTGCCGGTCTTGATTATCCGGGTATTGGTCCTGAACATGCCTGGCTGCATGATTTGAAGAGGGCAGAATATGTTGTGGTTACCGATGATGAAGCGGTGGACGCTTTCGAGTATCTATCCCGCACGGAAGGAATAATTCCGGCAATTGAAAGTGCGCATGCGGTAGCTTATGTGCGAAAACTGGCCCCCCTGATGGACAAAGATAAAATTATCGTAGTAAATCTTTCCGGAAGAGGAGATAAAGATGTTGCGGCTATAGCACGATACAGGAGGGTTGATCTCTATGAGTAGGGTACAACAGGCATTTTCCCGAGGCAAGGCTTTTATTCCGTTTATTACTGCCGGTGATCCGTCGCTGGAAATCACTGAAAAACTGGTAATTGAGATGGCGGCTGCCGGAGCCGACTTGATTGAGATTGGCATTCCTTTTTCCGACCCGGTAGCTGAGGGTCCGATTATTCAACAGGCGGATGAACGCGCCCTGACCGCGGGTACCACCACTGACGGAATTTTAGATATGGTGGGCAGAATACGCCAGGTATGCGATGTACCGCTGGCCTTTATGACTTATATGAATCCGGTGTTTACCTATGGCACGGAAAGGTTTATGCAAAAATGCCACGAAGCAGGCATTGATGCAGTAATTGTTCCTGACCTGCCGTTTGAAGAAAAGGATGAATTGCTATCCGTCTGTTCCCAATATGGAGTTAAGTTGATATCACTGATAGCACCTACATCCAGGGAACGCATCAGTATGATTGCCAGGGAAGCACAGGGATTTGTTTACTGTGTATCCTCAATGGGGGTTACCGGGGTTCGTGAAGAGATTAATACCCGGGTTGGGGAAATGGTAAAACAGGTTAAAGCGGTCAGGGATATCCCCTGTGCGGTAGGCTTTGGCATTTCCACACCTGAACAGGCAGCACAAATGGCTCGTTTTTCCGATGGAGTAATTGTAGGCAGTGCCATTGTAAAAATTGTGGAGCAGTATGGAGCAGATTGCATACCATATGCGGTAGACTTTGTGCGTAAGATGAAACAGGCAATTGATTAAATTTGAGGATACGCTTGCTTATTAAGAGGGTTGACAGGATTTAACAAGGGATTTATTATTAACCATAATTAAATATAGGTTTAGTTTAGATGAGATGAGTTTAGATTAGCTTAGTGGAGCCAGGTTAATTATTTACCGAA
>DAIMDR010000091.1:0-7153 GCA_036725705.1 Syntrophomonadaceae bacterium
CGGATTGTGACAGTATTTACAGCGCAGGGAGCAACCCTGCATAAATATTACCGTTCGTATACCAGGACCATCAAGGGTACTGAAGGTGTCAATGGAATGAACCCGGCCTTTCATAAGCTACAACCTTTGATAGAAGGTACGGGCTATAATTTCTTCCTGCTGTTCGCGATTTAGTTTGATAAAATGAACTGCATAGCCGGATACACGAATAGTCAAGTCCGGATAGGCCTGCGGGTTTTCCATGGCCGCCCGCAAGGTTTCAATATTAATTACATTTACATTAATATGGTGAGCCTCCTGGGAAAAATAGCCGTTCAGGAAAGCTGTCAGGTTATCAGTTTGTTCAGTTTCATTTTTACCCAAAGCGGATGGTACTATGGAAAAAGTATAGGATATGCCGTCCAGGGCATGGCTGTAAGGAAGTTTGGCGACTGAGTTGGCCGCGGCAATAGCCCCTTTTTCTTCCCGCCCATGCAGAGGATTGGCACCGGGGGCCAATGGCTGCCCGGCCTTGCGCCCATCCGGTGTAGCCCCGGTGTGATGGCCGTACATTACATTGGAGGTAATGGTTAAAATGGAAAGGGTATGAACGGCCCCTTTGTAAGCAGGGTGTTTTTCCAGAAGCATCATAAAGTTTTTTACCAGTTCCACAGCTATTTCGTCTACCCGGTCATCATCGTTGCCAAACTTGGGATAATCACCTTCCAGTTCAAAATCAACAATTATGCCCCGTTCGTCTTTTATTGGCTTAACCCGGGCGTATTTGATAGCACTTAAAGAGTCTGCTATCACTGATAGTCCAGCGATCCCGAAAGCAATATAGTGCTTAAGGTGCGTATCATGAAGGGCCAGTTGCATCCTTTCATATGAGTATCGGTCATGCATATAGTGAATGAGGTTCATGGTATTAACATATAGTTCAGCTAACCATTCCAGGTGTTTTTGCAACAGCTCCATTACCTGATCGTATTCAAGATATTCCCCTTCATAAACCGGAGTAGTTGGTCCTGCCTGCTGACCGGTTATTTCATCCTGACCACCGTTTAAAGCATAAAGCAGCAATTTAGCCAGGTTGCATCGTGCTCCAAAGTATTGACTTTCACTTCCCAGACGCATGGCGGATACGCAACAGGCAATAGCATAATCGTCTCCAAACCAGGGGCGCATAAGGTCATCGTTTTCATACTGCAGGGCACTGGTTTTTATGGAAAGGCGGGCACAATATTGCTGAAAAGCCATGGGGAGATGCTGTGACCATAATATAGTCATATTAGGCTCCGGAGACGCTCCTAAATTAGTCAGGGTATGAAGAATCCGGTAGCTGTTTTTGGTTACCAGGTGGCGTCCGTCAACTCCTGCGCCGCCAATGGCTTCAGTAACCCAGTTGGGGTCTCCGGCAAATAGATCACTATATTCGGGAGTGCGTAAATGGCGGACCAGGCGTAATTTTATTACCAATTGATCTATAAGTTCCTGGGCTTCCGTTTCGTTTATAGTACCAGCTTTTAAATCCCGTTCCATATATATATCCAAAAAAGTAGCTATTCGGCCCAGGCTCATAGCGGCACCATTTTGCTCTTTTATGGAAGCCAAATAGGCAAAGTACAGCCATTGTACCGCCTCATGTGCATTTTCTGCCGGACGGGAAATATCATATCCATAGCTTTGAGCCATGTTTTTTAATTCTTTGAGGGCTTCAATCTGATCAAATATTTCTTCACGCAAACGAATATTATCATCAGACATGGTATGGATTAATTGTTCCCGGTCAAGTTCTTTGGCTTCAATTAACCTGTTTACGCCGTAAAGGCTTACCCGCCGGTAATCACCGATAATTCTGCCTCTGCCGTATGAATCGGGTAAACCGGTTATGATACCTGCTTTTCTGGCCAATTTCATTTCCGGAGTATAGGCAGTGAATACTCCTTCATTATGGGTGCGTCGATGCTTTTTAAAAAAATCTCTGATAGTGGGATTTAATTCATACCCATAAGCTTCACAGGCACGAATGGCATGACGCAGACCACCATATAGCTGAATCCCCCTTTCCAAAGGAGCAGCAGTTTGCAAACCGATTACTACTTCGAGATCATGGTTGATGTAACCGGGCGGATGACTGGTTATATTAAGCGGTATATCAGGATCTACTGATAATACTCCTCCGGATTCCCGTTCTCTTTTTAATAATTCCCGGCAAACCTGCCACAGTTGTTTAGTCTTTTCACTGCAATCACTGAGAAAGGTTTCATCACCATCATAAGGGGAATAGTTTTTTTGAATAAAGTCCCGTACATCTATTTCCTGTACCCATCGTCCTGTCTGAAAATTTTGCCATGCCTGTACAGTCAATTCAGTATCAACTCCAAATTATAAAATTTTTTATTAGTATTGATTATTTACTGCAAAGTTACACCTGAAAATATATACAGGCAGGATTAGAGAAGATGGTGCCTAAAACAACCTTTGTTTACGCTCGAAAGGATGTCAATTATAATGAATAAGGCTTAGGATAGTATTAATATTGAAAAACACGGTGAAAAAAATGATTGTGTTACAGGTTAACAATTTAAATAAAACTTTCGGAGAACATACTTTATTCAGTGAGGTTCAGTTTACGCTGAACCAGGGCGACAAAGCAGGTTTGGTTGGTGCCAATGGTTCCGGAAAAAGTACATTGCTAAAGTGTATAACAGGACAATTAGTGCCTGAGCTGGGAGAGGTTACTTTATCGACAGGTATCAGGGTAGGTTATTTGGAACAATTGCCTGATTTAAATAGGGATATCAGCGTATGGGATGCAGTAATGCAGAGCTTTGCTCCAATTATTTTAATGCGGGAACAAATGCAGCAATTACAGCAACAAATTGCTCTCGATGGAGAAAATGTTGATGGTTTATTGCAGCGTTATGCCGATATAATTGAGGCTTATGAGCGGACTGATGGTTATTCCTGTGAGGCAAAAGCCCGGAAAATATTAATTGGATTAGGTTTTTCTATGGATATGATGTCCAGAAAGATTAGCAGTTTCAGTGGAGGGGAATTAACCCGTTTAAATTTAGCCCGATTATTAGCAGTTGAGCCTGAGGTATTACTGTTGGATGAGCCGACTAATCATCTGGATATAGTATCGGTGGAATGGCTGGAAAGCTTTTTATGTGCTTATCGGGGAACCATATTAGTAGTTTCTCATGACCGGCGGTTCTTGGATCAGGTTACTACACGTATTCTGGACATGAGACAGGGAAGGATAAAATCATATTCGGGTAATTATTCCAAAATGCTTGAACTGCGGTCACTTGAGGATCTATCACAACGAAGAAGTTATGAGAAGCAGCAACAGGAGATTGCCCGTCAGGAAGAATATATTCGCCGTTTTCGAGCCGGAATCAAGGCTAAACAAGCCCGGGGAAGACAATCGCAGCTTGATCGGTTGGAACGTCTGGAAAATGTCAATGACGAAAAAACCATAGGATTATGGGCTATAGAATTAAAAGAGATTTCTGGCGATGAGGTTTTAGTAATTGATAATTTGAGCAAATCATTTGATCAAAACCAATTGTTCAGACATTTAAATTTATTGGTGCGTCAAGGTGAGCGTCTGGCATTACTGGGGGCCAACGGGAGCGGGAAATCCACTTTGCTGAATATTATTATGGGTAATTTATCAGCTGACTCCGGTTCCGTAAAAATCGGCAGTCGGGTTACAATCGGATATTTTTCTCAACACCATGAGTCGCTAAATTCCGAAAACAGCGTATTGGATGAAATAATTTATTCGACTGATATTACAGTCGGGGAAGCCCGTAATGTGTTGGGCAGGATGTTATTTTACGGTGACAATGTTTATAAAAAAGTTGCCCATTTGAGCGGGGGAGAGAAGAGCCGTCTGGCTTTGTTAAAACTTTATTTATCCCGGCCCAATTTTCTTATTCTCGATGAGCCCACCAACCATCTGGACATCGATAGTCGAGAGGCTGTAGAGTCAATGTTGATTAATTATCCGGGCACTATTCTATTCGTTTCCCATGACCGTTATTTTATCGACCGGATTGCTATGAATATTTCAGTAATAGGTGAAGAGGGATTAAAGACTTATTTAGGAAACTATAGTGACAACCAAGCTAATCTGGTCTGGCAGAAGCCGGTTGAAGCACAAAATAAAAATATAGACTCTCAAAGTAATGCCCAACAATTTCGCTTGCGCAGGAAAGAAGAACAGCGGATCCAGCGTAGAATGGAAAAGGAACTGGAACAGCTGGAAAAAGATATTCAAATATTGGAGCAACGACAAGGCGAACTACACGGACAGTTAAGTGATAAAGATATATTTGCTGATATGAATATAGTGCCCATTTTAAGCGATGAGTTGCAGGAAATTGAAAACAGGCTGCAGGATTTGTATCAGGACTGGGCTGACCTGGCTGAATATTTACAAGATTTTGTATGTCAATCCAATGATCTAACCAAATCATAATGCTTAAAGAAAGGACAGACATTATATGGATAAAGAAAGAGCTATTATTGTGGCTGTTCAAATCGGAAACAAAGTAGATGCCGGTAATGCATTGGAGGAACTGATTGGTTTAGCGGAGGCAGCCGGGGCTGAGGTGGTAGCTACTTTAATTCAAACCCGGGTCAGATCACAGGGAGCCACTTATATAGGCAAAGGTAAATTGGTGGAACTTGATCATTTGGTGCAGGAATTGGAACCGGATCTGGTGATTTTTGATAATGAACTTAGTCCGGTACAATTGCGTAATATTGAAGAGCTGCTACCGGTTAAAATAATTGACCGCACTATGTTGATTTTGGATATTTTTGCTCAACGGGCGTTAAGCAGTGAAGGTAAATTGCAGGTGGAACTGGCCACATTGAAGTATAAACTACCCAGATTAACCGGTAAAGGAAAGGCATTAAGCCGGTTGGGGGCAGGTATTGGAACTCGCGGGGCCGGGGAACAAAAGCTGGAGATGGATCGGCGCTATTTAAGAAATCGGATAAAGGATATCAGCCTTCAGCTGGAAAAGGCGGATAAGACCCGTCAGTTACAACATAAAAGACGCCAGCGTTCCGGAATTAAGACCGTTTCCATTGTGGGATACACTAATGCCGGTAAATCAACTTTATTTAACCGGTTATGTAACATGGCTCATTTTAGCGGGTCTGACCAGGTAGAAGCTGATAACCGAATGTTTCAAACTCTGGATACAACTACCCGAAAGATTAAATTACCTTCCGGTATGGAGGTGCTGATAACTGATACAGTTGGGTTTATTCAACAATTGCCTCATCATCTCGTAGCTGCATTTCGTTCCACACTGCAGGAAGCAACCAATGCAGATATTATATTGCATGTAGTTGACGGCAGTGACCCGTTATATCTGGATAAATTGGCAGTGGGGGCAGAGGTCTTGGAAGAGCTGGGCGCGAACCGTGAAGATATGATTTTAGTGTTTAATAAAATGGATAACCTGGATGATGCCAGTAATCTGGAAAATGACCGGGATATACCGGTAAAGATATCAGCCCGAACTGGTCAGGGGGTTAAAAAGTTATTGGAGGTAATCGAGCATAAAATAAGTATGTAGAGACGATTTCGAGGTGGCCAATTTTTTTATGGACAGTTTTAATTGAGCCTGCTAAAATTAGTGCGGTCAATTTTATAGGAATGGAGCAGCAAAAATATGGGGAGCTTTAAGAATAAAAAGGGAATATTTATAATTATTCTCATTTTTCTGGCTACTTTTTTGATAGGAAGATTTATGGGGGATAAACTGGGAAGCATTTTTAATCCTTCCGTAGAAGGAAATTTAACCCGTGGTAAACCGGTTAATATTCTGGTTATGGGCGTAGATGCACGCAATGCTGAGGAGAATTCCCGCAGTGATACAATGATAGTAGTCAGCATTGATAAAAAAACCCATAAGGTGGTAATGGTATGGATTCCCCGTGATACCAGAGTGAAAGTTCCCTCAGGCAGATTTGATAAAATTAACAGTGTGAATGCGGTGAATGGTCCGGAAGCAGCCTGCAAAGTAGCAGGTGATTTACTGGGAACCCGCATTGATTATTATGTAGTTACCAATTTTAGCGGTTTTGAAAAAATTATTGATATTCTTGGTGGGGTAGATATTAATGTGGAGTCAAATATGTATCATTATGACCCCAACCCTAAACTAAATATTAATCTTTCCAAAGGTACTCAGCATTTGAATGGGGCCGATGCATTGCGCTATGTGCGTTATCGGGGGGGACCAACTGCTGACATAGGAAGGACAGTTCGCCAGCAGAAGTTCATTAATGCCCTGGCCAGAGAAATATTTCAAGGCAGCACCGTGCTCAAATTACCGCAATTATTACCGGAATTGAGTGAACATGTGAAAACCAATATACCCGTTTCTGATATGGCTTTTATGGTAAAGGTGGCCCGTGATTTTGATGCGGCTAAAATAACTACGCAGACTTTACCCGGTTACCCCTATACTGAACCGGGTAGTGGTGCCAGTTACTGGCAAGCAGATGCAGATATTGCCCGGGGGATTATTGATGATCTTTTTAACGGAATAACTTATCCGGTTGCTCAGGACCCCCCACGTCAGAATAATTATTACAGTGAGCCGGTAACCAATGAATTGCTGGAAGAAGAAATACCTTCAGAAACATCAGAAGAGACCGATACTGTAGATGAAGTTGAATTTGAGGGTCCGGAAGGCTATCTGCCTTCCGCACCTGATACCGACCTGGATACAAATACAGATGTTACAACTGAACCTGCAGATAATGAAGGGGAGACAAATGACGGTACAGTTACACCTGCTAACCCGACTCCCGAAGAAGGATCGGGATTATCAGAGGTAAGTAACTGATTACTGATTATTTTTATAGACAGCAGTTATTTCTCCCCAATAAATAACATGATAATCCTGGTTGCTATAGAATTTATCACGAATATCCGGATTTAAGGCCTCCGGGTCCATTGGTTGACGATAAATGATTTTGCATTCATAAGTTATTCCGCAATCGGAAATTACCGGACAATCAATGGTTTTGCCCGGTTGCAAGGGGATATTATATTCCTTAAATTTATCTATATCCCGGCCCGATTCAGTTCCGACTCTGCCAAGAATTTTATTGTAGCGATTATCAACCGGAG
>DAIMDR010000092.1:0-7101 GCA_036725705.1 Syntrophomonadaceae bacterium
TGCTTTTAATGTCATATAACTAAATGATTTATTCAAATATGGGTGTGGAAAGATAGCGTTCACCGCTGTCGGGTAATAAAGCTACAATAATTTTACCCTGGTTTTCAGGTTGTTTAGCCAATGCTGCCGCAGCAAATACTGCTGCACCTGATGATATACCTGCCAGTAAACCTTCGGTTTTTGCCAGTTGCCGTACTGTTTCAAAAGCTTCTTCATTTTTAACCGGAAATATTTCATCTATTATACTGACATTTAAAATATCCGGGATTATTCCGGCCCCAATTCCCTGCAGGCCGTGTGGGCCCGGTTTGCCTCCGGATAATACCGGTGAATCATAAGGTTCTACAGCTACTACTTTGATTTCCGGGTTTTTCGCCTTCAACACTTCCCCTACTCCGGTCAGGGTGCCACCGGTACCAACCCCGGCAACAAATATATCCACTTTGCCATCGGTATCATTCCAAATCTCCACCGCGGTAGTTTGCCGGTGAATCTCAGGATTAGCAGGATTCTTAAACTGCCGGGTCATAAATGAAGGTTTAATTTCCCGGGCCAGTTCCTCAGCCTTTTCGATGGCACCCGGCATTCCTAATTTACCGGGAGTGAGAACTAATTCTACCCCCAGAGCTTTTAGCAGCGTCCGTCTTTCGATACTGAATGAATCCGGCATGGTAATTATCAGGCGATAACCTTTGGCTGCAGCTGCAAAAGCCAGACCTATACCGGTATTTCCGCTGGTTGACTCTATAATAGTGGTTCCCGGACTTAACAGTCCTTTAGCTTCTGCATCTTCAATCATATGAAATCCGACCCGGTCTTTTACACTGCCGGCTGGATTGAAATACTCCAATTTGGCTATTACTCTGGCCCCCAACCGGTTTTGCCGATTATATCTGTTCAGCTCCAGTAAAGGGGTATTACCAATTAAATCTGTCAGACTGGCTGCTATTTTGCTCACTGTAACCCTCCTAATATTATTGTTAACCCTTATATTTAGTCAAATCCTTTACTACTTCTGCAGCTAACAACAGGCCGGCTGCAGAGGGTACAAATGCTATACTGCCTGGTATCTGATGACAACCGGATTTTGTTCGGGCAGAAACTTGCGACTGTATGGCAATATTATTGCATCCCATGATATTATCGACCATTGGGGTAAGGGGTTCCTCTTTTGAATAGACTACTTTTAAAGCCTCCACTCCCCTTTTACGCAACTCTTTACGCATAACTCTGGCCAGCGGACAAACTGAGGTGGCATAAATATCACTGACCTCAAATCGTGAAGGATCCAGTTTATTGCCGGTACCCATACAACTGATAACAGGTATTCCCTTCTGTTGACAGCTTACGGCCAGATCAATCTTGGCAGTTACCGTATCAACAGCATCTATTACATAATCATAGTCTGGTCGCAGTAACGCTTCTGCCCGTCCCGGCATATAGAATTCCTGAAACACCTCTACCTCTGCGCGGGGATTAATATCCATTATCCTCTCCCGCATTACTTCAACCTTGGGCTTACCTGCCGTTTTATGAGTGGCATGAATTTGACGGTTAATGTTGGTCAAACATACATTATCGTCATCAACCAGAACTAATTTACCTACCCCGGAACGAACCAGGGCTTCCACGGCAAAACTGCCCACCCCACCAATACCAAAGACTGCCACCCTGCTGGAGGCCAGTTTTTGCATGGCTTCTTTACCAATTAACATTTCCGTTCGGGAAAATTCATGCAGCATTTATTAACCTCTAATCATAATAATATAAACTTAACAAAATCTGTTCTTCCATATCGTTATAATATAATCGGATTCAATTTTAAGAACCTGACTACCCCTGATTTTAGCTGACTTTACCTGACTGATCCTGATAGGCTCTTTCCTATCATTCAGAGTAACATTCTCAGGTAAATATGATTACTGAAATTTTATAATTATCTATTCAGATATATATATGCCTATATTTCCACTCGTTTCAGGCGCAGGGCATTGGTGACTACTGACACTGAACTGAAGGCCATAGCCGCTCCGGCCCAGACTGGATTCAACAGTCCCATCGCGGCTACCGGAATACCAATGGTATTATAAAAAAACGCCCAGAACAGATTCTGTTTAATATTGCGGATAGTTAACTGACTAAGCCGGATAGCAGTGGCAATATCGCGTAAATCCCCACTCATCAATGTTATAGCTGCGGCTTCCATAGCAATATCGGTGCCGGTACCCATGGCTATTCCCAGGTCAGCAGTGACCAAAGCCGGTGCATCATTAATGCCGTCGCCGACCATAGCAACGATCTTGCCGCTATCCCGTAACTGCTGAATTTTTTCAGCTTTATGTTCAGGCAATACTTCCGCCAGGATATGCTTGATTCCTGTCCGGGCAGCAATAGCTGCCGCCGTTTTTTCATTGTCTCCAGTTAACATCCAAACTTCCAGACCCATATCGCTCAGCTTTTTAATAGCTTCCGGCGAATGCTCTTTTACCGTATCTGCAACACCCAATAATCCCGCCAGTTTTCTGTCTATGGCAACCAAAATGGTGGTCTTGCCTTCTGCCTGCAGTTTTTGCAGCTCTATTTCTGCCGGTTTGGTATCAATCTGATATTCACTTAATAAATTACGGCTTCCTGCTATTACTTCTTTAGCATCAACCATAGCCATTATTCCTTTGCCGGCCACAGCTGAAAATTTCTCTACTTCCCGGGTTTCTATTTCACCCAGCCTGGCAACAGCTCCACGAACTATCGCCTCTGCCACCGGATGTTCAGACATTTTTTCCACCTGAGCTGTCCATTTCAGCATTTCATTTTCTTTGGACTCATAATCGCCAAAAGCAATTATATCAGTCAAATCCGGTTCGCCCTTCGTTATCGTACCGGTTTTATCCAATACCACCGTATCCACTTCATGAGCCCGCTCCAAATATTCACCGCCACGGATCAGAATTCCGCGTTCCGCCCCCCGACCGGTACCCACCATTATTGAGGTTGGAGTTGCCAGGCCCATGGCGCAGGGACAGGCAATCACGAGAACTGCTACCGCATTTAACAATGCCCGGGGGAAATTACCCGTATCTCCCTGCCAATACCACCAGACAAATGTTAATATGGCTATGCTTATAACTGCCGGCACGAAATAACCGGCTACAATATCGGCCATACGCTGAATGGGAGCTTTGCTGCCCTGAGCCTCCTGAACTACTCTGACTATCTGTGCCAGCACCGATTCTTTACCAACCTTAGTCGTTCTTACCTTTAATACCCCAAACTTGTTTACTGTAGCTCCGGTAACCTCATCACCACTATGCTTGTCCACCGGTATACTCTCACCGGTCAGCATAGACTCATCAACAGCTGAATATCCATCAATAACTACCCCATCAACCGGAATTCGTTCACCCGGTCTTATAATTGCAATATCGCCAACCAGTACTTCAGCTACCGGTATTTCCATCTCCCCATCATTTCCTATCACCCGGGCGGTTTTGGGCTGTAAACCGATAAGTTTCCTGATGGCATCTGAAGTTCGCCCTTTAGCAATACTCTCCAGATACTTACCCAGCAAAATTAGAGTTATCAATATGGCGCTAACCTCAAAATACAGATGGGGTTCAGGCAGGGTCAGCATTACTCCCAGACTGTAGAAGTAAGCTGCACTGGTACCCAAAGCCACCAGCACATCCATATTGGCATTTCCGTTCCGCAAAGCATTAAAGGCTCCCAGGTAAAATCCGCTTCCGGCTATAAACTGTACCGCTGTAGCCAGTACCAATTGCGTAAATGGAGAAGTCAGCCAGACCGGCAGGCTTATATTCATGAAATGTCCCAACATTATAATCAGAAAGGGGAATGAAGCCAGAGCTGAAAAATACAACATCTGTTTTTTTCTTCTTAATTCCGCCTGTTCATGTTCAGCCAGTTCATCCTGACTGAAATCGGCTAATAAATGAGGACTGTAACCGGTCTTGATCACCTTTTGCAAAATATCCTGAACGGATAACTTACCAGGCCAGTATTTTATCACCGCAGTTTCAGCAGCCAGATTTACATGGGCTTCTTTTACTCCCGGAAGCTGATTGAGGCCTTTTTCCACGCGGGCAGCACAGGCTGCACATGACATACCGTCAATCTTTAACTCCAGCCTTTCTTCCGGTACTTCAAAGCCAATCTTCTCAATACGCTCAACAATCTGCGGCAAATTGATCGCTTCCGGGTCATAGGCCAAAGTTAGCTGTTCGGTGGCAAAATTAACCTGAGCTTTTTCAACTCCGGCAGTTTTATTAAGACTCTTCTCGATACGGGCGGCACAGGCAGCACAGCTCATTCCGCCAACTTTGAGATTTATATTTTCCATATATCATTAACCTTTCAGCACTTTAACATAGAAATGACGCTGGCGCGGGCCGTCAAATTCACAAAAATATATCCCCTGCCAGGTTCCCAGCAACAATCGACCGTCAACTACCGGAATAAGCTCTGAACTACCAATGGTACTGCTCTTTAAATGCGCAGCTGAATTACCTTCACCATGCCGGTCACCAGCATGTTTCCAGGGGTACATTTCTGCCAGTCTCATCAGCATATCATGCACTACATCCGGATCAGCATTTTCATTAATAGTTATAGCTGCCGTAGTATGGGGGCAATACACCAATGCTATCCCGTTTTCAATATTGCTTTCGTTGACAGCATTCCGCACATAGGAAGTAATATCTATCATCTGCTCATGTTTATTAGTCTGAATGTTATTTTTATAAAGCATACCCACATCTCCTTTATTACCTTTATGATGTCTTATCGGGTTGAAATAGCATAAATATTTCCTGCATACTTATTTGATGCAGACAAAAAAGCAACAAAAGCAATTTCATAAAGTTTTGATACCGATTTTCTTCATTATATAAAAATTTCCCCTAGCATTCCAATTTTCATGTCAAGTCAATACCTATTCAGGTTACCCGTTAGTTTCTACCGGAATCGTTGTTGAAATTTGTCATATTAGAGAATATCTTTTCACTATTCAAATATTCAATGTATTATAATAACTAAAGATAGGAATCGAGAAAGGAAGGGATTTAATGGACTATTTGGAGCAAAATGAGTATCGCTGGTATATGTCTCAGCAAACATTCCCCGAACTTCTTAACCGAAATGTCACCTGTTTTGGTGCCAAGAAAGCGCAGATGTGGAAAAACAAAAGCGGTGAAATTGAGTCGCTTACTTATGCTCAGTTAGGCCGGGTGGTTAAGGAGATCACCTGTGGACTGATGGAGCTGGGAGTGGATCCGGGTGACAGAGTAGCTGTTATGAGCAATACCAGGCCTGAGTGGGTATGGTGCGATTATGGTATCCTTTGCGCAGCAGGGATTACGGTTTGTATTTATCCGTCTCTGAGCAGCAGCGAGATGGCCTACATCATGAATGATTCAGGCACTAAAATAATATTTGTTGAAAACCAGACCCATCTGGATAAATGTCTGGAGATTGTCGATAGTGTACCTTCACTGGAAAAGATAGTAGTCATTGACGGCGAAATAAATGTAAACAGCGGCAAAGTAACAAGCCTCAACTCTCTGCGGGAAATCGGAAATAAGCTGACCATACGCGACCGCTTTGCTTTTGAGCATAGATGGAGAAGTGTTAAACTGACTGACCGCATGACTATTGTTTATACTTCCGGTACTACCGGTAATCCCAAGGGCGCAGTCCACACTCATTTCAGCATTAGTGCTGCCGTGTTGCGTGACTTGACCTTTGCACCCTTTATTGACGATGATTATGTCCTGCTGTCCTTTCTCGCCCTGTCACATACCTACGAACGCGAATGCGGACATGCACTGGCTATGCAGACCGCGATTACCGTAGCCTATTCCTCTCCGCAGACCCTGGTGACTGACTTCGGTTTATTCAGACCGCATGTATTCATGTCGGTACCGCGGATTTATGAAAGGATATTCATGGCTCTCAGAGCTGCGACCTCCCAATCAACGCTTAAAAAGGCAATTTTCAACCGGGCTATTGCCACCGGTTTGAAAGTAGTTGAAAGTATTTCGGACGAGAATGGCTTTGTTGATGTTTATCCGCATATGGACATCACTCGTAACGCTGGTCTCTTCCTTAAACTCAAACATAAACTGTATGATAAGTTGGTTTTTAGTAAAGTCAGAGAAACGATGGGCGGCAGATTCGTGTTTGCCTGTTCAGCAGCGGGGAGCCTTTCAGCCGACCTTTGCAAACTCTTTTTGAGCATGGGTCTGATTATTTACGAAGGTTACGGCTCCACTGAAACATGCAATACCATAAATATGAATCGGGTTCATCGGGTGTTGCCCGGATCAGTCGGACCATTATGCCCCGGGGTAGATGGTTATATTGCCGAAGACGGCGAGTGGTGTGTAAGGGGTAACAATATTTTTCTCGAGTATTGGAATAATCCCGAAGCGACCAAAGAAGCTTTTACAGAAGACGGGTATTATAAAACCGGGGATATTGTGGAGATGCTCCCTGAGGGATTTATCAAAATTGTGGATCGAAAAAAAGGGCTTATCGTTCTCGACACCGGCAAAAATATAGCTTCGTCAAAGGTTGAACAGGCTTTCTCCACCAGTTCTTATGTTGATCTTGCTATCGCCATAGGTGACAATCAGAAATTCATAGGGGCCTTGATAGTACCTAATTTCGAAGAATTCATAAGTCTGCTTGAACAAAAAGGGATCACCTATGATAAATCAGCCTTGCAGTTCTCGGATGTAAACGGAGTCCAAACCTGTGTTAAAGTCGGTGATGATTTTATTAATATTCCGTTGCTTAAAGAATTAATAGATAAAGAAATTGAGTCGATAAATCTTGAGCTGGAGTCCTACGAAAAGATTAAGAAGTATACCATTCTGAACCGTAGATTAACGGAAGAAACAGGTGAGATGACCCCCACCCTCAAAGTCAAACGCAAAGTCGCGCTTAGTAATTTTGCCAAAGAAATAAAAGATATCTACGGTTGATGCTGCATGACAGGGGGGCAGATTTCGAGATTACTGAAATAGTATCATAAATGTCATCCTGAGGAGCTGCAGGCGACGAAGGATCTCTTTTAAAGGCAGT
>DAIMDR010000093.1:0-7054 GCA_036725705.1 Syntrophomonadaceae bacterium
CGATCAAATTATGCTCTAATGCATGAATTAATAAAGCAGTAATTAAACCACCTGACGACGAATTAATCCTAACAGTTTTATCGCAAGCAAAACCACTGTAGCTTTTTATGTGATCTCCTAAAAGTAAATCGTCTGGGAATTCTCCGAATATATTTAAATTATATTTTTTAAAATCTATACCCATTCCTGGACAACTTTTAACACATGCACCACAATCATTACACTTTTGGGTTGATATAATAGGTAGGTAAATCCCTTTTCTACCGTCGATCATCAATTCAATGGCGTTATTAGGGCAAACTGCGATACACATACCGCATCCGATACAAAGCCCTGATCTAGCAATTTTTATTATCGAATTTTCCTTTTTCAATAAAATCACCAAACTATCTGGGGACTAGTGCTCTCGTCCAAGCATACTGCCATAACTATGAAGTGATCAAAGTCTCGTATTTTTTTAATGATTCATCTAAATCAAAATCTTTGCTCCTTAGTTTTGACTTATTTGAGTAATATTCACGCAAAAACGGATCATTTAAAAGATCCAGGATAGAATTCGCCATAGCTTCTTCTTCAATGGTTAATGGTGCATCAAAATTATAAAACAATCCATCTGGTGGTGGGATAAGTATACCATATTCTCCATTATTTAAAATTTCTGACGGCCCGTATTTACAATCAGTAGAAATAATTGGGCATCCACATGTCATTGCCTCAATGAGCACATAAGGCAAAGCTTCCCATAACGAGGGAGATACATAAATATGTGACCGTGACATATATTTATAAGGATTTGTTTTCCAACCAAGAATCTTTATATAATTTCCCATATCTAGCTCTTGGATTAATTTTTCTAGATATTGCTTAAGCTCACCATCACCTCGTATCAACAACCTGCATTTTGATTCATTTACAACTTTCCTAAAAGCTCTTATTAAATGCCAATGTCCCTTTTGTTTCGCTAATCTACCCACCGTGATTATAATAGGAATGTCTTCATTAAACCATGGTTCATCTTCAATGGTTTCTAATGATAGTCGTTGAATATTATTTCGATCAACGGGATTATACATAACAGAAATTTTATCCTTAGATATATCATATTGATCAATTAGCTCCTGTTTCACCCCTTCCGAAACAGCTATTATAATATCGGAACGATTGTACAATAATTTAATAATATTATTACATAACTTTCCCGTTAAAGACCCCTGAAACTTCATTGAAAGAGCGATATGCGCAGATATAACAGTTTTTATTTTATTATTTTTAAAACTGGAAAGTATATTTATAAAATTATCTAAAACCAAAAAACTTATTGAACAGTCCGGATTATAGTTTTTTATAAGTCGCTTATATCTAAATAACCCAACTATTAGATATTTCGTATAACAGATAATACTCCTATTGCCATTCGGCGTTATTACATCCAGTGACACAGGAGGAAAGATTGTCGGATAAGCAATATTATTCGATGATAATAATATCACCTCACGCTCAATATCGTGATTTAAATTCATACTTAATAGCGATACAACTCGTTGTGCTCCACCGCCCTCTAGTGATGTAATCAGCATGAAAAGTTTACTCATTATAGCCCAACCTTTGTTATCTTAAAGACGCTTTAATATAAATATAAATATGTATCCCTGCGTTCCGTTTTTGTATTTTTCATCTAATATTATAATATAACTTAATAATTTCATTGCGGTGTTAGAAGATATCCTCCACAGCAAACTTAGGGGCAAGTAAAAAAATCTGAAATATGGACAATTCCAATACATTATATTAAGGTTAATAATACCGTTTGAAATTTCCTCAATTAGAAATTGTTCAATTTCTTCTGGTTCATATCCCCTCCTGTAGTTATGTTCCCATCTTTCATCTATCCAATTCTGGAGAAATTTTGGAAATATGCTAATTTCTTTAGTTGGAGTACTTAGCATAGCTTGACCATTCGGCTCCAATAAATGAACAATTTTTTTTATAAATTTTTCATCATCCTTAATATGTTCTATAACATCGAATGCAAAAATTTTATTAAATCTCGTTCCTTCGAAGTCATATATTATGAAATCAGAGTTAATATAAAATATATCATTATATCGCATAACTGGATTAATATCGATGCCGATTTTATTCTTCGAATTGACGTGTGATAACATAAATCCATCATTACAACCTACGTCAAGAATTCTATTTCCTGATAGCGGCAAATTCAATTTGTCAACAACTAGATATCTGTAATAAGATCCTAACCTCATTTTATTGCCCTCATCGAGACTTGCGAAGAGTTGCTATTGATAGATTTCATCACATAGATCTCTTAAATATGTCTATATACATGTCAGAGATTGTTTTCCAATCATAATTGGCGCTAGAAATAAGAGCATTTTCTCCTAGATATATCCTTAGCTCCTCATCATTTAATAGTCTTAATACTTGAGTCGCGATTTGCTCTGAACTTTTTTGTTCAACTAATATTCCATTCCAGCTGTTTTTTATAACATCTTTAATACCACTAACATTGCTTGCAATGACCGGTTTTCCAGCGGCTAATCCTTCGAGGATTACAACAGGCAGTCCTTCAGTGTCTCCAGATTCTGTTACTATTGAGGGAATGATAATAATATCTGATAATTTTATATAATCATATTTTTCGTCGTCTGTAACGAAACCTGCAAATCTAACATTAGATTCTAACCCTAAATCCTTGACAAGGGTCTCTAAATCCGCTTTCAACAATCCATCTCCGCATATCAGCAGGCTTATATTCTCATATTTATCTAATATTTTAGGCAAAGCATTTATTAAATATGGTATACCCTTCTTTTCGGCTAATCTGCCTAAAAAAAGCAGAACATATTCTGAAGTGATGTCATATTTTCTTTTAAGATCCGATTTACTTGCGTCGTTGTTCTTATACATATTTGTATAAACACCCATCGGAATAACTATAATTTTTTGTTTGGCTTCTTCTCTCAATTCTTTTGACGTCAGCCCCAACAAAACATCGCGGATATATGAACTCACTACAATAATTGTGTCGCTATTTTTCACTATAAAATCACCGAATATTCTTTTAAATGGCAATCGCTCTAAACAGAAAATATCTGCAGCATGGATTGTTGAAACGTGGGTAGTTCGTAACAGTTTTTTGCATATAGCTCCTGCTAAACTTTGAGGTACGAACCATTGTGAATTAACAATATCTATATGTTCTCGTCTGACAATCTTCATGGTATAAATGAGTTCGAAAAAACATAAGAAAGGAATTTGAAATTTGGCTAATCTATTGTTTTTGATATTTGGTACAATCCCATTTCCATAAGCTAAACACTGAAGTGCCTTTGGATAAAAATAAGGGAATCGATATACTTTAACTCCTGCCATCTCTTCAGATATTTCGGCTCCTGCGTGGTGGGGTGCTAAAACAAAAATATCGACCTTATTATCACTGAGATTTTTTGATAAATCATAAATAAATCTGGGTATAGTATCTTCTTCCCATCTGGGAAACGTGCTAGCTAGAATAAGTGTTTTAATAAAATCACCTCTGATCTTCCAAAAGGTCGAGTCCCGAGAACGACAGCCAGCTTCATACATTCTCCTTGATTATTGTTGCATTTCGGTTAATATCACCGCGACCTAGACCTAGTAATCCATGACCATTAAATTTATAAAATATATTTTTACAATCTATAATCAATGGAAAACTGTTTTCTGAAGTTAATTTAACTAGATCTATGTTTTTAAAAATATCGTGATCTACCATAAATACTGCACAATCGATATCATTAAACGCATCACAAATACTGGCCTGGGAAAAGAACTCACCTACTTCCGTCCTTATAGATCTCGCAAATGGATCAAATACAGTAACATCTGCGCCGGACACGACGAGTTCTTCTATGATATCTTTAGACGGCGACTCCCGAACATCTTCTATATTTTTTTTATATCCTAGCCCCAAAACAAGTATTTTCGCACCGAAGATCTTTTTATTTTTATCATCCAACCCTTTCCGTATCAGATTGATGACATGGACCTTCATGAACTCGTTAATTTCTCCAGACGTCTCTATAAATCGAGGAATTATTCCATACCGTTTTGCTTGATAGGACAGATAAAACGGGTCCAGAGGTATGCAGTGCCCACCCACGCCGGGTCCTGGATAGAACGGAGTATATCCATAGGGCTTTGTCGACGCCGCTTTGATAACTTCCCAGCAATTAATGCCCATCTTCTCGAAAATTAACGCGAGCTCATTAACTAATGCGATATTCACGTTTCTAAATACGTTTTCCACCATCTTAACAGCTTCCGCTGTTTTTGCATCCTTGACGCATACTATGTCATTTATTATTGATTTATAAATCAAGGCCGCTATCTTTGTGCATTCTTCATTTATGCCTCCAACAACTTTGGGGATTTTGTCGATTGTATAATCCTTATTTCCCGGATCTATCCTTTCCGGAGAGAAAGCAACTCCGAAGTCCGTTCCTGCTTCGAGGTGACTTGTTTCAAGCATTGGAACCATGATCTCGTTCGTAGTTCCGGGATATGTCGTACTCTCAAGAATTACAAACTGGCCTTTCCTGAGAAAACTCGATATTGTTTTACATGCTCCTGTGATATAGCTGAGGTCGGGTTTTTTATCTTTTGTTAGGGGGGTAGGCACACAAATTATCATGATATCGCATTCTTTTAATTCGGACGACTCTGATGTTGGATAAAATGATCGGCATAAAACATGCTTGATTTCGTCGTCAGATACATCTGATATATGTGACTGCCCAAGCCGTAGATTATTGATCAATACTTGGTTAATATCAAACCCAATTACATTAAACCTCTTAGCAAAGGATATGGCCAAAGGCAGTCCTACGTACCCCATGCCGAGTACCCCAATTACCGCGTTTCTCGATTCTACTTTTTGAATCAAATCTTTCATAGGAATCACACCATCAGATTAATTAATATCTATATGCGGTAATTCTCCATCTGCATATCAAACAGCATGGCGAAAAGAAATAACTGTATGCCAATTATAGCCAGTAATGCTGATAAGACACCTCGAATAAATAATGCCTCTCCGAACAACAATTTATTATGTATAGTATATATCCCCCCAATAACGCCTAAAGGCACCATTAATATGCCAAATATATAGAAGAATATCAATGGATGGAAGTTTATCAAAATGTACTTCGTTTTGAGTCTCCAAAAAAAGTTCATCAAGAGCAGATTGGATACTTTGAGAATATACCTTCCATACTTGATCTTCGATTTCTCCTTGCCATACCTAGCAGGATGAGGTATATTTATAACTCTGAATCCAAATACGTTCATCTTAGCAAGCAAATCATTCGGGTAACCGTACCGAGGGTAAACTGAATCTAGATCGATTCTCTCCAATACGTCTCTTGATATCGCGGTAAATGCGTTCTGAGGATCCATTAATTGCCAGTATCCCGATGAGAATTTAGTTAAAATTGTAAGTATAGAATTTCCAAATAATCTCCATTTGCTCATACCTTTTCGGTAGTCTGGATTCAGGAGCCTGTTACCTTTTGTATAATCTGCTTTTCCATCCACTATAGGATCTAAAAGGGCAGCGACATACTTTGGATCCATTTGATTATCGCCATCCATAACGACAGTGATATCAAACTCTTCTGCGAGAGAGCTCTTATAACCAGAAATTACTGCAGCACCTACACCTTTATTTCTTTCATGCAATATATGTGAGATTCTAGGATCATTTTGAGATAATTCATCTATTTTGGTTCCTGTGGAGTCTTCAGATCCGTCATTCACGACAAAAATTCTATCTACGAACTGTGGAATCGATTTTAGTGTATCTGAAATTAAGTCTTCTTCGTTATATGATGGAACTACAACTGCTATTGTACGATTCTTATACATGATTACCCCAATCCAATAGCCGATACCATCGAATTGCGTCTCGAAGTCCTTCTTCCATGGTGTAACTTGGAGAATACCCGATCTCCTCTGCAAGCCCTATATCCGCCACCGAATCCCTGATATCCCCGGCCCTCGCCTTCGAATAGGCCGCCTCGACCTTCGACCCAGTGATCTCTTTTACAAGCCGGGAGAGCTCATTGAGGCTCGTCCTCGTCCCGCTGGCGATGTTGTAGACCCCCGGGACGCAACCCTTGCTCGCCAGGATATTCGCCCTCACCACGTCCTTAACGTAGACGAAGTCCCTCGTCTGCTCCCCATCCCCGAAGATCAACGGCGCATCTCCTGCGAGGTATGCAGAGACGAACTTGGGGATGACGGCGGCGTACTCCGAGTTGGGGTCCTGCCGCGGCCCGTAGACGTTGAAGTAGCGAAGAACGACGTTTCTCATCCCGTAGACCTCGTTGAAGGCGATGCAGAACCCCTCTCCCGCGAGCTTTCCGGCGGCGTAGGGGGACTTCGGCTCCGGCCTCATATCCTCCCTCTTGGGAAGAGCTGGCGTGTCGCCGTAGACCGCCGCCGAAGAGGCGAAGATGACTTTCTCGGCTCCTGCATCCCGGGCGGCGACGAGGACGTTCAGCGTCCCCTCGACTCCCACCCGGCTCGTAAATATCGGGTCCTCGACCGACCTCTGGACCGAGGCGATCGCCGCCTCGTGGAAGACGCAGGCGCACCCCTCGAAGGCCTCTTTCAGGAGATCGAGGTCGAGGATGCTCCCCTCGACAAGGTCAACGTTCTGCCCCGCCAGGTTCTCTTTTCTCCCGGCCGAGAGGTCGTCGACGACCACCACCTCGTCTCCGTCGGCCAGGGCCTCGGCGAGGTTCGAGCCGATGAACCCGGCTCCCCCCGTTATGGCGTACTTCTTGGTCATGGCCGATGGATCCCTCGATCAAGATTGGGTTATTCGCTGGGAGAGAGTTGAGGGAGTTGAGGCCCGTTAATTAAATACACTTATGAGAATATAAGCTCAAAACGCTTTCCGGAAGATGGCCTCCGCCCCATCCGCCTAGCACCCTCCTATCATCAGATCAATTCGGACGCAAGGCGCCTTCTCCGGCGGGGATCAGAT
>DAIMDR010000094.1:0-7035 GCA_036725705.1 Syntrophomonadaceae bacterium
ACAAATACTTCAGCACCAACCAGGATAATTCCCAGGCTGACAACTAACAGACCAATACTGCTCATAATATGTTTTATCCCCTCTTTTTTAAAGGTTCAATGGTATAACTCTATGCTTGCGCCTCTCAAAGCATATCATAGAACGATAACCGATTTTATTCAATAATTCAACACAATTTACTAATTCCTCACCAACCTGTTCCGGATTATGGGCATCAGACCCCAGCGTAACCGGTATATTTAATCTAAACATTTGTTCTATAATTTGTTGGGAAGGGTATATTTCCTTTACCGGTTTTCTCAGTCCGGCACTATTTATCTCTACTACTAATCCTGCAGCTTTAATCTTTTTTAATACTGGTTCAGCCCAGGCATAAGCCGATTTTTTCATGGGGTTGTGTCCCCATATCTTTATTAAATCCAGATGACCGATAATATCGAAAAGGCCTGAATCAGCAGTTTGTACGATCAGGCTATAGTATTGCTCAAAAATGCTGTCGATGTTGCCGGATTCAAATTTATCTTTATAATCAGGATGATCAAAACCCCATCCTTCTATGTAATGAACTGAACCAATCAGAAAATCCCATGGTGCGGACATTATTATGGAATGTATATATTTTTCGCGGCCGGGGATAAAATCTATTTCCAGCCCGGAACGAATTTTAATATCCGGATTATCCCGCTGCATGCTCTTAAGTAAATTAAAATCAATTTTTTGCCAGTATTCATCGTGTTCCAATAAACCAATTTCTGACAAACCGGCTGCATGTGCCTGTCGTATATACTTATAAATTCGCTGACTGGTAAATTCATATTCGTCATGGCCTGTCACATGAACATGATAATCAATTAACACCTTATTCCTCCTGACATTTCCTTCTGGTCTCAATTGTAATCACTAATAAACTGCTTAATCAAGCTATTTTCATGGAAAATGCAGGTTGCATTCCCCTTTGGGTTATACTAGAATTGTAAAATGTAAATGGGATTCCCCTGCCTATACTCAACCTGACATTATGATTTCGGCAGTGGAATCAAGTGGTTATAACATATACAAGGAGGGAACTCTTACAACTTATGGCCAATATTGTTGCATTTAAAGGGCTTCGTTATAATCCGGAAAAGATAGCCAACCTATCCTCAGTTGTTACTCCCCCATATGATATTATAGACGAAACGGCCCAAACCAAGTATTATGCTGAACATCCGGCTAATATTATCCGTCTGGAATTGGGTCTGACTTTTCCTCAGGATACGCCAAGCAATAACCGCTATACCCGGGCAAAAAACTATATTGAAAAATGGTTGGAAGAAGAAATACTTTTGCCGGAACAACTGCCATCTCTGTACTTATATGAACAGGAATTCCTGATTCAGGGCATGAGGACTGTGCGTACCGGTTTTGTATGTGGATTAAAGGTAGAACCTTACGAGCAGGGTACTGTTTTGCCTCACGAAGAAACCTTGTCCAAACCCAAGGCTGACCGGTTACAATTAATGCGTGCCACCAAATCTAATTTCAGTTCCATATTTGGCCTATATTCAGATGAAAAAAGGACTGTCGAACTTATACTTAAAGAATCCATAAAAGGAAAGCTCCCTGACATTGATATCGTGGATGAAGCTAATGAAACCCATAGAATTTGGGTAATAAATAATCCCGAGGTTATACAGGCGGTTCTATCTTTTATGGCTGATAAACAAATTTTTATTGCTGATGGCCATCACCGTTATGAAACTGCACTTGAATATGCTTCCGAAATGCGTGAACATGGATTACCGGATTATGATTATGTATTAACTACCCTGGTTAATTTGTTTGATGAGGGATTACTGGTATTGCCTACTCATCGTGTCGTGGGAAATATTAAAAGTTTCAGCAGTGCCAAGCTTCTTAAGGAGTTAAATAAATTATTTGATATTGATACTTACCCTGATAAAAATCATCTTGATGAGTTTATTAACGAACTTAAACTTCGTGGTACTAAACAACCTGTTTTCGGCATGTATGTTGATGAAAATCTTTATCTATTACAACTAAAAGACCCTCAGACGCTCGAACAATATCTGCCCCGGGAACGCTCAGATGCCTGGAAGAATTTAGATGTTGCCATACTGGACCATATGATTCTTGATAATATAATGGGAATTGGTGCCCAGGAACGCAAAAACCAGGACAACCTGGCTTACAGCCGCAGTGAACAATGGGTAATCGAGCAAATAGATAATAAACAATATCAGGTTGGGTTTTTAATTAATGCCACCGGAGTTGATGAAATAGTGGCTGTAGCTCAGGCCGGGGATAAAATGCCACAGAAATCTACCTATTTTTATCCCAAACTTATTACCGGTCTTATCATCAATAACCTGGATATTCGTTAATTTCAGACCACAAAAAAGCTTGCATCAAAACGGGCAAACAAAAAAGGTGAATAGCTGTATTTTTTATAACAGCTATTCACCTTTTTGACGCTCTTAAAAGCTTAATTTTACAGTTTAAACATAACAGGACATACCACCATCAATAATAAAAATGTTTCCCGTCAGCCAGCGGGAATCATCAGAAGCAAAGAATATGATACTGCCGTCCATATCTTCCGGATATCCCACCCTTTTCATCGGGAAGAGGCGATTTAATTTATCCATTTTACCCGCTGCCTCCAGGCGGTCAATTTCCGGCTGCATCATTGGAGTTACAATGTGAGAAGGGCATAAACAATTTACCCTTACAGCCGGTCCGATTTCAGAAGCCAGAGCTCTGGTAAATTGAACTACACCACCCTTCATAGCGCAATAGGCAGTAGAATATTTGCCTCCGAAAACTCCCAATATTGATGAAACATTAATAATACTCCCCCCCTCATTCTTTTGCATGAGAGGAAGCATAACCTGCGAAACTGCAAACACACTGCGTAAATCTACTTTATATAGATAATCAAGTTCATCGAGGGTTGTATCCAGAAAAGGTTTCCGTAGTCCGGAGCCGGCATTATTAACCAATACATCCAGGCGACCCCATTCTTTATCAATTATATCCCTTATCTGTTCCAGATCAGCCTGATCAGTAACATCACCGGCAAAATATTGGGCAATTCCGCCTGCAGATTCAATCTCTCTTACAGTTTCCTGCAATGGATCCGGACGGCGTCCCATAACTAATACCCTGGCACCTTCTTTGGCCAGAGCAATAGCGGCTGATTTCCCAATTCCGGTTCCCCCGCCGGTAACAAAAGCTACTTTCCCTTCCAACTTCATCTTTTTCCACTCCATTCCATTATTTTTTTCCCGACCCGAAATATAAATTATAATTTAAAATTCCACAACTGGCTGGTAAAATCCTTTTGGTCGGTATTTATGATATTTCAGCCTAAATTAATATTCTTCATAAACAATTCCTGAAATTGAGGTTCCAGAGCTAAATCTATATATTTGATACGCTGCTGGAAATCTGCAGCCCGTCTGGCATTATCTTTATTCAATAAAGCAGCAATTGCCCCCGTCATAGCCGCATTGCCCAGCAGTTTTACTCTGGATGGCAAAACTGGCGGCAATAATCCTGTTTCAATAGCGTTTAATACATCAACTGCCTGACCAAATGCACCGGCCAGATAAATATACTCTAAATCCTGCCAGGTCATTTGAGCTCTGTTTAATAATATATCGATGCCGGTACGAATAGCTGCTTTAGCCAATTGCACCTGCCTGATATCTTCTATAGTAAAAATAACTCTCTCAGCACCATATCCGCTGTTATCAGTCAGCAAAAATCCATTTACATATAAAGGATAATTTTCTCCCTTTTCAGTTACTGCTCCTGATTGATCAATGTAACCAACCCTGAGCAAAACTGCCAGCATATCTAAAATTGCTGACCCGCAAATGCCGCGGGGTACTCCAGAACCCAGAACATTAAACTGGATTTCTTCTGTTTCCGTAAGCCAAATCCGATCTATAGCACCGCTGGCGGCCCTCATTCCGCAACTTATATTGCCTCCTTCCAGAGCCGGACCGGCAGCAGCTGATGTAGCCCACATAGTCTTTCCATCAGCCAGAATGATTTCACCATTAGTTCCAATATCAATAAAAAGATATCGTCTGGCGCTGGTGGGCAGGACTAATAATCCCGCCACTGCATCGGCCCCCACAAATCCCCCTGCCTGAGGAAGTATCCGGACAGGGGCTTGTCCCCCGGCCTGCAATCCTAATGCAGCTGCAGGCATTTCCAGACCGTCCAGAAATAATCCTGCATAAGGGGCAGAAGCAAAACCATTTACCTTAAGATTCATAAACAGATGCAGCATCACCGGATTACCCACCACGGAATAACAATAAACATCATTCCCGCCAGCATCAACCGGTTTTAAAACATCTTCAATCATGCTGTTAATATTATTCAGTAAAATCTGATGTAATTTTTCCAGGCCGTCCTCTTGTTCCAAACAGTAACTTACGCGACTGATAATATCAGCACCGTAAATCCTTTGCATATTAGTCTGTGATATTACCCCTGCTACCTGGCCATCAACCAGATCAATTAACGAAACCAATAAACTGGTAGTTCCCAAATCCAGTGCAATTCCATAAGCAGGTTTTTCATTTCGCCCGGCATGCAACAAATACTTATTATCCAATATCAACCCGATTAACTCCAGTGAAGGACGGCCTTCCCGATCCAATCCGGCTAACTCGTTCAGATTATCAACGGTAAGCTTAAACTCCAAGTCCGGCAAAACCTGACGAATGCGCTGATAAACAGGTTGGGGATTTTGCTTGTCCAGACCAGGTATAAAGAATCTACGATACTGGGCTGCCTTTTGGCCGGTTATTGTTTTAGCTGTTGAATTTAGAGATATATCATCTGTCATATAGGGAAGCTGCACATCTACCGTTCCCATTACCCGGGCATAACAGGCCAGTCTTTCTCCGCTGCTTAATTCATCCGGTAATAATTTAGCTTTTTCTTCCTCAGTAATAGGACTTATTTCACCGGATACACGCACCTTGCATTTTCCGCAGGTCCCCCTGCCGCCACATTCAGTTGTAAAACCTGAAACCGAAATGGCCAGTACCTCCCAGAGATTTTTGCCAACTGGTACCCATTGTGAGTAACTGATGCCATCAGCAGCTATTAAATTTACTTTAACCTGTTCCTGCATTGATTTATTCTCCTGTTAATACACATAACACAATATCTTTAAAAATAACAAAAAGGCGGCTATAAGCCGCCCATTCCGTCCATTATTATTCAGCTTTAGTCTCTGCCATCAGAGCAAAGGCAAAAATAAATACCCATATTAACGATACCAAAAGTGCATTGGTAGCTGTAGACCAGTTGTTACTTTCTACAATAGCTTTATTTCCCATTGAATAATAAACATTGAATCCGACCATGCCAATTCCGGTAAGAATATAAATAATCTTTTTCGTCCCTGCGGAAAGTTCAAATTTCTTTGCCCAGCTGCAAAACTTAAGAAAAATAAAAATTCCCAGCAATACCACCAAAAGAACAACCAGCGGATTGGAAAACAGGCCCAAACCTCCCGCTGATGCCGAACCAAAAATTGCCAACACTCTTTCACCCCCCTCTTAGCAGTTTTAAATATTGTATTACTTTTGCCAGGGCAATACAAGAATACAAAGGGTTCCCTCTCCTACTTGTCAAGTATTCTATATTAATATTATATTTCCTGCCTGTAAAAAAATAATAATTAACTTAAAAATGCAAAGAGTCTTTCTGACTTTACAGCAACGCCTTACTCATATATAATGACATAGCATAATTAATAAATAAAGTAAGTAAATCGGATAGTCGCAGGCTGTAACCAGTCTGAGGAAAGTCGGAGCTCCACAGGGCAGGGTGCTGGATAACGTCCAGTGGGGGTGACCCCAAGGAAAGTGCCACAGAAACAAACCGCCCGGCACTCAAAAGAATTTAATCTGCCGAAATTAATCTAAAGCTGGCAAATTTGTACCGCTTTAATCATTAGATTTTTTTGAGTGCCGGGTAAGGGTGGAACGGTGAGGTAAGAGCTCACCAGCATTTAGGTGACTAAATGGCTAGGCAAACCCCACCTGGAGCAAGACCAAATAGAGGAACCATGGAATAGCCCGTTCCGTTCCCGGGTTAGGTCGCTTGAAGTACCAGGCAACTGGTATTCCAGATAGATGACTATCAATAACAGAACTCCGCTTACAGATTTACTTACTTATAAAAAATATAGATAACCAGAAGTGTTTTACAGATATGCACTTCTGGTTTTTTTATTTACCCTTGAACTTATGGTATATTATTATATGGGGGGAAGTTGTTCTTTTTGCTATGACTTAGGGGGGGTAATAGCATGGAAATTAATGACCGGGAAATGCTTAACATTGTTGAACATATGATAGATAATCCATATATGGGAGTTATCTATGTCAATGCCAATTGTGAAATATTGGTAGTAAATGAAACTATCGCTGAAATATTAGGTATAAAAGCAGATGTTTTACTGGGCAAAAATATTAAAGAAATCATTCCGGGCTCAAGATTACCAGAAACAATAAAAACCGGCGAGACCAATCTTTGTGAATTATGCATTGTAAACGGTCAAAAATTGATATCTATGCGGGTACCAATTTATAATAACGGTGAAATAATAGGCGCTATGTCCAAAACCCTGTTCCTGGATATGTCTACTGCCCGTAATATGGTTGAATTGATTGAACCGGTTAATCCACCTGCGCCCGTATCATCAAATAAGTTTTGCTGCAAATATTGCCTGGCAGATATTATCGGCAATAATAATAAACTTTGCCAGGCCAAATCTCTGTCCCTGCAAGTAGCCAACAATAACTCCAATGTTCTTATTATTGGAGAAAGCGGAACCGGGAAAGAACTATTTGCCCATGCCATTCATAATGCTGGACACCGTAAGGATTACCCTTTTATACGCATTAATTGCACCTGTATACCTGAGAACCTACTGGAATCTGAACTGTTCGGTTATGAAGAAGGTGCTTTTACCGGCGCCCGCAAGGGAGGAAAAAAGGG
>DAIMDR010000095.1:0-1067 GCA_036725705.1 Syntrophomonadaceae bacterium
GGTGTGGGTGGTACGCCCTTATGGAGTGCAAATGATGCAGGGATTGTCGATTTTTATGGCCGCAGGTTTAATCTTGTTTGGAATTGTGCAGATTAAAAAGCTGTCGGGCAGTACGGTGAAGAGATTGGTTATAATTCCGATCTTTTTTATTTTTCTGATTGTATCACTTACTCCTTTTACAAAGGGAGGAGTTGAGGTTGCCGATTCCGAGGTAAAAAAGGTTCCCAAAACCCAAATTGCAGCCGAATACAGACATTGGCAACAGACCCTGCCACCGCAGGCAGATAACCTGTTTCACACCATAGCCAGATTACGCAATGGCCTTATTGATGGCTATCCGGATGCAGAAAGTAATATTGATACTCATATACGTTTCCATAAGGCAGCAGATTTTGTATTTTATTTTCCGCGGGCGGTTGAGATAGCTTTCCTGGCTCCGTTCCCCAATATGTGGATTAACAATGGCAGTGCGGTTAACAGTAGTTTTATACGCAAAATAAGCGGCATTGAGATGCTGGGTATTTATTTTGTTCTTTTATGCGCAGCCTTATCTTTTAAAAAATGGCGCAAGATACCGGCCTGGTGGATATTAATATTTTTTTGCAGCAGCATGATGGTAATTTATACTTATACTAATATAAATATGGGTACGCTGTATCGCATGAGGTATGGGTTTATTATGACTATAGCAGCTTTGGGATTAGCCTATCTGTTTAATGAAGTGCTTTTCAGGGCAGACAAGGGGACGGCAGACAAGGGGACGGTTCTTCTGTCTGACCGGGCTTGTCAGACAGAAGAACCGTCCCCTTGTCTGCCCCCTTGTCTAACCCCCCCGCGTCTGCTTTTTGTAATAACCCAGGGTATCCGGGGCGGGGCCCAAAACCATGTAAGGGATGTGGCCAGGTGTTTACATAGCCTGGGGTATGATGTCCAGGTTGCCGTAGGTGTTGAGGGGCCGCTGATAGATGAATTGGAGTCATCCGGAATATCTGTGCATCATATACCGCCATTGGTCAGGGAGATTTCACCTGTAAAAGATTTTAAGGCCTATCTTGAACTTACCGGTC
>DAIMDR010000095.1:1167-4578 GCA_036725705.1 Syntrophomonadaceae bacterium
GTCAGGGAGATTTCACCTGTAAAAGATTTTAAGGCCTATCTTGAACTTACCGGTCTCGTTAAACGGATTCAACCGGATCTGATAACGACTCATTCCAGTAAAGCTGGAATATTAGGCCGGTTGGTTTGCAGGCGGCAAAATATCCCCAATGTATTTACTGCTCACGGTTGGGCGTTTACCGAGGGGATTTCGGAATTGAAACGCTGGGTTTATACTTTTGTTGAGAGGTCGGCGGCCAAATGGACCGACCGTATAATTTGCGTGTCTGAATATGACCGCAAGTTGGCTCTGGATTATTCTGTAGCAGCGGAGGCAAAATTAATAGCTGTACATAATGGTATTCCGCTGCTTGAGGATGTTGATTTGGCAAGGCCTGATAAGGGTGATGTGGTAAATATTATAATGGTGGCCCGCTTTTCGGAACAAAAAGACCATGGTTTGCTGCTGGAAGCAGTCCCCAATATCAATAGCCGGCAAAGGTTCAGGGTGCAATTGGTGGGAGATGGGGAGAAGTTTGATGAAATGATGACCAGGGCACAGCAGATGGGGTTGGAAAACGTGGAGTTTTTAGGCAATCGAAGTGATGTTGCCAGCCTTCTGTCCCAGGCGCACATTTTTGTTTTGACCTCGAATTGGGAGGGATTCCCGCTGACAATACTGGAGGCGATGCAGGCAGGTTTGCCGGTGGTAGCTTCAGATGTGGGGGGCGTTCGTGAAGCGGTTACAGAGGGAACGACCGGTTATCTGATTCCGCGGGGAGATGTGCAGACCCTGACATCCCGTTTGCAGTATTTAATAAATGAACCGGGGATTCGTGCTCAAATGGGTATAAATGCCCGGCGAATTTTTGAGGAGAATTTTACTTTAGATAAAATGATGCATGAAACTATTGCTGTATATGAAAAAGTTTTACAAGACCGGGTTGCAGGGAAAGGGCAGTGAATATGGAATGATATTGGTCACAGGGATAACCGGATTAACGGGACGGTTTTTGTTTAAGGCCTTGAGAACCCAAGGATACCAGGGGAAAATACGCTGTCTGGTGAGGGAGAGCAGTGATGTTTCCTGGATGGATGATGATAATTTTGAGTTGGTTGTGGGCGATGTAAATGATTATAATTCATTAGTCACCGCATTGGCAGAAACAACAGCTGTAATTCATCTGGTTAATATCAGGTCATCACCGCAGGTTATTCAGGCTTGTTATGAAACTGGTGTTAAACGAGCTATTTTTGTTAATACAACCGGTATTTTTAGTAAGTATCAACAGTATGCGGCTGAGTATCAAAGGCTGGAAGCCGCCATGGTTAATTGTACCCTGGACTACACGATTATTCGGCCAACCATGATTTATGGCAATCATCAGGATAAGAATATTCACAAGCTGGTTAAGGTTGTTAATAAATATCCGATTATACCTGTTTTGGGTAGTGGTTATGGATTGATGCAGCCGATTTATGCCGCTGATCTGGCCGTGGTTATTGCCCGGGCCCTGCAGAACGATGTTTCGCTTAATAAGGCCTATAATGTTGCGGGTAGGGATCCGATTCGATTTAAAGATATGATGGATATGATTTCCAGGAAATTGGGAAAAAGAAGGCTGTTCATAACCGTTCCGTATTTTTTGGCTTTGGCGGCAGGTTATCTAGGGGAGATAATTCCCAATGGCCTTATTGATGTTGAGAAGGTACGGCGCCTGCAGGAAGATAAGGTGTTTTCATATGCGGAGGCGTTTAAGGATATGGATTTTGCTCCGCTATCTTTTGAGCAGGGAGTGACCCTTGAAGTGGAGTCCCTTAAAGATGCGGGAATTATCTAAATTGGATTAAATTGAGGTATTTGAATGTCAGCTTTTTACTTGTTAATAATTGGTTTAACTGTGGTGCTTGTCAGCTGGCTATTAACCGGTCAGATCAGGAAATTTGCTATTCACCAGCAGATTCTTGACATCCCTAATGCGCGCAGTTCCCACGTGAATGTTACCCCGCGGGGCGGAGGACTGGGATTTGTGATGGTTTTCCTGCTGGGACTGGTAGGGTTACTGTGTTCAGGTCTGATTGAGTTTAAGCTTTTTGTGATGCTTATGGGTGGCGGGGTTTTGATCGCTGCAGTAGGATGGCAGGATGACAAACATGAACTTGGTTATGGCGTAAAAATGGTTTTTCATTTTTTAGCCGCTGTCTGGGCAGTTGGATGGGCAGGAGGATATTCAATTATGAATATCGGATTTATGCAACTGGATTTATCTTTGATAGGGAGTATAGTTGCTATCTTTGGTACGGTCTGGATGATTAATCTGTATAATTTTATGGATGGCGTAGATGGAATAGCTGCTACTGAAGCAGTTAGCGTGGCCTTGATTATTGGCTGCCTGCTGTTCTGGCAGGGGGATATCAGTATTGCTGCCGTATGTTTTCTTCTGGCGGGGGCAGTGACAGGGTTCCTGCTTTGGAATTGGCCACCGGCCAGGATTTTCATGGGGGATACGGGCAGCGGATTTTTGGGTTTTATTTTTGTGGTTTTGGCGATGTATTCGGAAATGAGCAGGTCACTTCCCCTGATAGTATGGATTATGTTATTAGGAGTATTTGTAGTTGATGCTACTGTAACTCTGCAAATACGCCGCAGCAGAGGTAAAAAAATATACGAACCACACCGTACGCATGTCTATCAATTGGCGGTTCAAGCGGGATATAGTCATAAACAGGTAACCTTAAGCGTTTTGTTTATTAATATTCTTCTTGGGGTTTTGGCTGCAGTAGCTTTATTATATCCAAAGTATCTATTGCTTATCGGTATAGGAGCAGCTGTTTTGTTAATTGTGCTTTATATTTGTTTAGCCAGGCGGTTTAATCGGGTGATTTCCTCTGGTCGGCAGGAGTTAATGATGAAAGAAGATCAATCTTTGAAGACTTACGAAGAAGCAGCAGCATCCAAGGATAGACACGGGGACGGTTCTCTTGTCTAGGGTAGACACGGGGACGGTTCTCTTGTCTAAAGAAGAGATGTGGGATGGGTTAAATGATTCCACAGCAAAGCCAATAATCGACAGGGAAGACGATGGAACTGTCCTGGTGTTTCAGCTCGTATCTTGATATCAGGGAAATTGGCGGCAGACAGAAGAACCGTCCCCGTGTCTTTCTTATTCTCGCACAGCCTGCCGTCCCCGTGAAAATAGTTATCTCGCAGAGGAACAGAATAATTTATAAAGTGAAAGACTGGATTAAATGAAGAAGTTTGCTAAAAATGTCCTGCCTCCATTTATAGTGGAGAAAATTGAAGGACGAGTCTATCTGCAAAAAGTCCTCGAGAATATCGCCTGGCTGTTTGTTGAGAAGATTATGCGTGTATTGGTAGGTCTTTTTGTAAGTGTATGGGTAGCTCGCTATCTGGGTCCTGAACAGTTTGGTA
>DAIMDR010000095.1:4678-7020 GCA_036725705.1 Syntrophomonadaceae bacterium
GGTCTTTTTGTAAGTGTATGGGTAGCTCGCTATCTGGGTCCTGAACAGTTTGGTATTTTGGGTTATGCCCTGGCGGTTGTAGCAGTGCTGGCCATATTTGCAAGTCTGGGGATGGATGGAATTGTTGTCCGTGATATTGTAAATGACCCGGATTGCGTCAGGGAAACCTTGGGATCAGCTTTTGTTATGAAATTAGCCGGCGGAGTTTTGACTACGGTGCTGGGCCTGAGCCTGATGTATTTGCTGCGCACGGATGATACCCTGACTATTTACATGGTGGGCGTAATCGCTTTAAGTACAATCTTTCAGGCTTTTTTAACTATAGGATTATGGTTTCAGTCCCGGGTGGAATCAAAATATGCGGTTTATGCTCAGAATTTTGCCTTTTTAACCGTGTCCGCTATAAAGGTTATTTTAATTTTATCCCGGGCGCCGCTGATAGCATTCGCCTGGATGACACCTGTTGAGGCAGCTATAGTTGCAGTTGGACTGGTTTATTATTACCGGGCCAAAGGCAATTATATGAGACAATGGCAGGTTAGTTTCAGCAAAATCAAATACTTGTTAAGTAAAAGCTGGCCTTTGATATTATCGGGATTGTCCATATCGATATATATGAAAATTGACCAGATTATGCTGGGACAGATGATTGGAAATCATGCGGTAGGAATTTATACTTCCGCAGTTAGATTGGCGGAGTTCTGGTACTTTATCCCCGCAGTTATGGTGTCATCTCTTACTCCGGCAATATTGGAAGCCAGGAAAATAGACCAATCACTTTATTATTATCGCTTACAGCAGTTATTCAGTATCTTGGCGGTGATGGCTTACGCACTGGCCATCCCGACTACTTTTATATCCAATTGGATTATTGTTGCCCTGTATGGGGCTGAGTATAGTGCAGCAGGCCTGATTCTGGCAATTTATATTTGGGCGGCGGTTTTTATATTTCTGGGAAATGTCCGTGGTATTTGGGTTGTCGCTGAAGATTTGATGAAGTTTTCCATGGTTACCTCTCTGATAGGATTAGCAGTTAATGTGGTTTTAAATTATTATTTGATTCCCGTTTATGGTCCGGTAGGAGCAGCCATAGCTACGGTTATTTCTCAAATGCTGATTTCAGTCGGCAGCAGCTTTTTCTATAGTAAAGCAGTATTTATAGGGAAGATGCAGGTGAAAGCCCTGCTATTGGTGGGACTAATAAATATGCACCGGGAAAAGCGGGCATAGGTAGGTAGACACGGGGACGGTTCTTCTGTCTAACTTACTTTTCACCAAAGCGGGCATAGGTAGACACGGGGACGGTTCTTCGGTAGACACGGGGACGGTTCTTCTGTCTAACTTACTTTTCACCATAGGCATCGCATAGGCATAAAAGACAGCTAAAATAGACAGAAGAACCGTCCCCGTGTCTATCCCCGTGTCTAAAGCCCGCGTGTCTACGGGTAGGACAATCACAATTATTGGGGGATGAAAATATGAAGACTATTGCTTTAATTTTAGCGGGAGGTTCCGGTACGCGCCTGTGGCCATTAAGCCGCAGGAATATGCCCAAACAACTTTTGTCTCTGACCGGGGATAAAACTTTGTTGCAGGAAACCTGTCGGCGTTTGTTTCCCTTTGTCCCCCCACAGGATCAATGGATCATTACCGGAAAAGAGCATTATCAACAGGTACAGGTACAGGTTCAGGAGTTGCATGAATCTATAGAAGTGCTGAAAGAACCTGAAGCGAAAAATACGGCTCCGGCTATTTTCTGGGCAGCCCGGCGTTGTCAGGAACTATACGGAGATGATACGGTTTTACTGGTTTTGCCGTCGGATCATCTGATCACCAATGAGATAGTTTTTCAGGAAAATATGATCAAAGGAATTGAGAAAGCCCGGGAGGGTTATCTGATAACTTTTGGGATTAAACCCGCTCATCCTGAAACCGGTTATGGTTACATAGAAATTGAAACTACCAGGCCGAACCTGGAATCGTCTTATCCAGTAAAAGCTTTTATAGAGAAACCTGACAAAACCAGAGCTGAACAATACATAGAAAGTGGAAACTACTTCTGGAACAGCGGGATGTTTGCCTTCAATGTCGGGGTTTTACTTGCTGAAGGGCAGTATTTATGTAAAGAAATTACTGAGCCTTTTATTAACAGTAATCCAAATGATTTATTGGAAATTGAGAATGCATACAAACAGGTTCAGGCAAAGTCGATTGATTATGCCATCATGGAAAAGACCAGCAATGCCCGGATGGTTCCAGCTACTTTTGGCTGGAACGATGTAGGCAGCTGGCAGAGCCTTTTTGAACTCAGCCCCCGTGATGAAAGAGGAAATATGATTTGC
>DAIMDR010000096.1:0-7011 GCA_036725705.1 Syntrophomonadaceae bacterium
CTTAAAGCCAGGGCGTTGTCCCGCCTTTTTTTAAAGGAGCCAATAACAGTCAGTTACTCAGCTGAGATATTGTTAAAGGAGTTTTACTTAAATATATAGAAGATAACCCACGATAGTTCATGACTAATTATAAATACATTGTTTCTCGTTTAAAATAGATAGAAACATATGTTCTGAGGTGTTATAATGGTATCTGGAACAAATGTTTGGGAGGCGTAACATGAATAAATCAACTTCTACATTATTTAAACTTGATGCAGATTATACTGTTGATATGTCAGTAATGGATAACCTGGTTTACTTAAATAAGATACCTGATGGATCTATTCATTTAATTGTCACATCCCCTCCATATAATATAGGTAAAAAATATGAAAAGAAGGCATCACTGGAGAATTATATTGCAGATCAGGCAGCCATTATTAAAGAATGTGTCAGAGTTCTTCATCCTAATGGCAGTTTATGTTGGCAGGTGGGTAATCATATTGGACCAGATAAAGAGGTTATCCCACTGGATGCTGTTTTATATCCACTTTTTAAAGATAATAATCTTATCATGCGAAATCGAATTATTTGGCATTTTGAACACGGCTTACATTGCAAATATCGTTTTTCAGGAAGATATGAGACAATAATGTGGTTCACAAAATCTCCCGATTACACATTCAATTTAGATGCAGTAAGGGTTCCTTCTAAATATCCGGGTAAAAAATATTTTAAAGGGCCGAGAAAAGGTCAAATTTCATGTAATCCGTTAGGCAAAAACCCTGGAGATGTTTGGGTTATTCCCAATGTAAAAGCTAATCATTGTGAAAAAACTATCCATCCCTGCCAATTTCCAGTTGAATTAGTTGAAAGATTGGTTTTGGCACTAACCAACGAAGGCGATACGGTATTAGACCCTTATTTAGGGGTTGGCAGTACAGTAATTGCAGCTATAAAGAATAACCGTAACGGATGTGGTTGTGATACTGTCTCTGAATATATTGATTTAGCCTGGGATAGAGTTTCCCAATACTGGGAAGGAACATTAAAAACCCGGCCGATGGATAGACCGATTTATGATCCCACTTTACCCGGAGGTGGACAATGAGAGTTGAGATATATAGCTACAGGTTTGCTCAGGAGATTTTACAACATAGTAAATATAAAAATGGGTGGAATGAAATAATGGATGTTATTTCTAATACACCACTTTTTGTTTATCCGGGAAAATCAAAAAGAAACTCAAAACTTGATGTAGTACAGCAAGTTATGAATACATATTTTGATCGCAGACTATCCGTAGACTTAGGATGGGAGTACCATCCCCTGGCAACTGATATAAGTAATTCAGCTTTAAAGGCAGATTTTCGCAAAACTTTTGATGATTTGACTATCCAGGCCGAAGTGCAATTCGGAAATGCTGCCAGGTGGTATTCCGACATTTTTAAATTTCAAACCGCTTATTCTCAAAGTATGATTAATTTAGGGCTTTGCGTGATTCCTACTGCATCACTTGCGCGAAGGATTGATTCAAATGTTGTCCAATTTGAAAGAACCGGAAGAGAATTACCATCTGCTGAATTATCAATTACCTTGCCCATAATACTTGCTGGTATTGAACCGGATGATAATACTCCAATAGTTGATGTTTCACAATGCCAATTCAAATCAATCAACCATATTACTGGCAAAGGCTATAATAAAAATAAATGGCGAATTGTACATGGATATTTAAATGGTGTAGATATGAGGTCTATTGGGCCGGATAGTGATACTGGTCCAATGTTGGCCATTAACGATAACGATGATGAATGAATTGGTAATTGAGCGTGTATATTTAAACCCTGGCTAAATATAGTATCTTGATTAACCAACATCCATATAAAATGCATGTATGATATATCGCCATATCCATAAATAACGGGATAATATAGTTCCCATAAAAGCAGCTGACTATGATTCAGCTGCTATCTTATTGTTTTCCCACCTCATAAAGGCTTAATAAAACCCTGGCCCTCGGCAGTGAGGTTAACCGCGAAGGCATAGCGGAGAACTATAACTATAAATCATTTATAATATAAAAATACATATGATATACTGATTTTAGCTTAAGGAGAGGAGAGAGGTTTGTGTCTAATCATACCGTCGAAGATTTTGCTAAAATCAGACAGGTGAATGTTATGAGAATAAAGGAGGGCAAAGAGCAGGGTCAGAAAGTAGTGGGGATTTATTGCACCTATTGTCCGCAGGAATTAATTCTGGCTGCAGGCGCTATACCGGTTGGCCTGTGCGGAACCAGTGAAGCACCTATTGCATTGGCCGAAGAAACCTTGCCGCGCAACCTGTGCCCTTTAATAAAATCTTCCTATGGATTTGCAGCAGGTGACACCTGCCCTTTTTTCCATTTCTCTGATTTAGTTATTGGAGAAACCACCTGTGATGGTAAAAAGAAAATGTTTGAATTAATGCAGGAAATAAAGCCGGTTTATGTTATGCAGCTTCCTCATGTGCATCAGAACGAAAATTCTTTTAATCTCTGGGTTGAGGAATTACGCAGCTTGAGAACCTGGCTGGAGCAAAATTTGGATACTACCATAACTGATGAAGGTTTATGGAAAGCAATTAATGAAATTAATCAGGAGACAGCAGCAGCCAAGGCTATTTGTGATATTAACCAAATGGATCCTCCTCCGATTAGCGGACTGGATTTATTGACCGTTACCTGGTCGAGAACTTTCAGTTCCAATAAAGCAGAAGTTATTGAGATGTTAAAAGGGGTACGGGAAGAATATATTAATAATGCCCCGACAGATAAAACTGGAAGACCTCGAGTTTTATTGACCGGTTGCCCGGTTGGGCTGGGTTCGGAAAAGGTGGTGCGACTGATTGAAGAAGCCGGCGGCAGCATGGTGGCTATGGAGAATTGTTCCGGTTATAAAACTCTGGAATTACAAACTGACCAGAGTCAGGATGATCCTATTGTAGCGCTGGCCAGTAAGTATTTGCAGATTCCCTGCTCCTGCATGACTCCCAATCCGTACCGAATGGAGCTTTTAGAGCAGATGATGGAAAATTTTAAAGTAGATGCAGTTATTGATCTTACCTGGCAGGCTTGTCACACTTACAATATTGAAGCTTATGAAGTTGGTCGTCTGGTCAAATCTAAAAATATTCCGTTTTTACATCTGGAAAGTGATTATTCCAATTCTGATTTGGAGAGTCTAAAAGTCAGGATAGAAGCATTATTGGAGATGGTAGAATAATGATTTCCATTGGTCTTGACATTGGCTCTGTAGCCGCTAAAGGAATTATGCTGGATTCTTCACGGCAATATTCAATTATGATTCCAACCGGATGGAGTCCGCGGGATGCCGGCAGACAATTGATAAATTGTTTGCTGGACAGCTCAGGATATAATGAAGTTGAAGTGGATAATATTATCGTAACCGGATATGGACGGGTGGCTATTCAACAGGCTGACGCCAGTGTCACTGAGATTCGTTGTCATGCCCGTGGAGTTGCCGGGATTTGTCCCGGCATACGCACAATTATTGATATTGGCGGACAGGACAGCAAAGTAATTCGTATTGATGAGTCCGGACGGGTTCTGGATTTTGCCATGAATGATAAATGTGCTGCCGGTACCGGCAAATTTCTACAGGTAATGGCTAATGCTCTGGAAATGGATGTAAGCGAATTAGGAGAAGCAGAGGATTTAAATAATATAGTTAGTATTAACAGCATGTGTACTGTATTTGCCGAGTCAGAGATTGTGGGCTTATTTGCCCAGGGTACCCCTAAGAGTGGGATTATAGCAGGGTTGCATCAGTCAGTGGGCAAAAGGGTTGGCAGTATGGCCAAAAGACTGGGAATAGAGCAACCGGTTGCATTTACTGGTGGGGTAGCGCAGAATCAGGGTATAAGACGGGCATTGGAACAAGAGTTGGGATGCCGGGTTATAGTACCTGAAGCATGCCAATTTACCGGTGCTCTGGGAGCAGCTCTTATTGGCAGGGAAAAACTATAACAGGATTAAATAATATGATTAAGGGATCTGACATAGTTTTTGATATTATCTACGCTTATCCGCAAACGGAAGAGCTATTTCACAGTTGGGACACTGAAAATACCTGTATATTATGTGAACAGCTTTTTGAACCCCTGGAGTCGGTAGCAGAACAAACAGGTATGAGTGTAGCTGAAATGCTGGAAATATTAAATAAGATGATTAAAATTACAGAGTAAGTTTATATAAAGAGGTGAGAGTATGAACAAAATAGTGGATGCCAGAGGACTTTCCTGTCCGCAGCCGGTTATTTTGACCAAAAAAGCCATGGATGAGGGGGGATATGACTCATTAATTACTATTGTTGACCAGACGGCTGCTCTGGAGAATGTCAGTAAACTGGCTGAAAAAGAGGGTTATCGGGTGGCAGTAGAGGAAAAAGGCGATGAGTTTCATATTTCCATGAGTCGGGATGAGTCGCTCATAGATGTTGATATCTCCATGCCCCGGGAAGTCGCAGTTCTGATTACCAGTCGCTGGTTTGGGCAGGGTGAAGAAGAATTGGGTAAAGTGCTGATGAAGAGTTTCCTGTATACCTTGAGTGAAATGACCAGTCAGTTAAGCCACATAATTTTTATGAATAGCGCGGTATTTTTAACTACTGAAGGTTCAGAGGTTAAGGAAATCCTCACCGGTATAGCCGAAGACGGGGTGGAAATTTTGTCCTGTGGAACCTGTCTGGATTTCTATAACTTAAAGGATAAATTAGCGGTAGGCACAGTTACCAATATGTTTACTGCTATGGATATTATTGCCGGAGCCAGTCGCAATATAACTATCTAGGAAGGCAGAAGGTTATTAATCATGATTTATATGGATAACGCGGCCACTACTTATCCTAAACCCGAGGCTGTTTATCAGGCGGTTGACCATTTTAATCGATTTATGGGTGGTAACCCGGGCAGGGGCAGTAATAAAAAGGCGCTTAAAGCCGGGTCAGTGTTGCTGGAAACCCGGGAAGCGCTGGCCAGACTTTTTAATATTGCCGATAGTTATCGGGTAGCCTTTACTGGTAATGTTACCGAGTCGATTAATACTGGTTTAAAAGGAATTTTAAAGCCCGGGGATCATGTAATTACAACCAGCATGGAGCATAATGCGGTTACCCGGCCCTTGCATGTTCTATCTCAGCAGGGAGTGCAATGGACCCAGGTAAAATGTGCTGTTGATGGAAGTCTTGACCCCGCAGATGTGAGAGCGGCAATACAGGATAACACCCGTATGATTTGCATGCTGCATGCTTCCAATTTAACCGGTACCATTATGCCAATAGCTGAGGTAGGGGATATAGCCCGGGAAACGGGAACAATATTTATGGTTGACAGCGCGCAGACTGCCGGCGTACTGGAAATTGATGTGATGGCTCAAAATATTGATATTTTGGCTTTTACCGGTCATAAAGCGCTGATGGGCCCTCAGGGAACCGGGGGTATTTATTTGCGCCCCGGGTTAGAGATTCTACCGCTTAAAGAAGGCGGCACCGGTTCCTTATCCGAATATTTGGAACAACCTGTGCTGATGCCGGACAGGTTAGAAAGCGGAACTCTTAATACCCCCGGTATAGCAGGGTTATTAGCCGGGTTGAATTTTATTGAGCTGGCAGGTCAGCAGCCTATTTGCGACCAGGAACAAAAGATGACGGACATGTTGATAGCAGGTTTAAAGGAAATCAAGGGTTTGACCATGTACGGTCCTGGAGATGTAAAGCGTCAGACGGCAGTGGTGGCTTTTAATATAGTTGATATTGATTGTGGCGAACTTAGTTATGCACTTGATTCTGAATATGATATAGTGATCCGTTCCGGTTTGCACTGTGCTCCTTTGGCCCACCAGACGATTGGAACGCTGGAACAGGGAGCCTGTCGCATCAGTCCGGGTTATTTTACTACTGAAGAAGAGATATTACAGGTAATAAAAGCTATTCACTCGATAGCTCAACAGTAAGTGATGGATTTAACTGAAAAAGATAGAGATACATAAAGCCTGCCGTGATGAAAACGGCAGGCTTTATTGGGTTATATGGTTAATTTAAGGGATAAAGTTTTGTTTGCGGGCTTCATACATGAGCCAATCGCGGAAATCCGGGTGGGCTATACTGACCAGTTCTTTTACCCGGGTACGCAGATTCTGCCCTTTTAAAAAGGCTACTCCGTATTCGGTAACAATATATTGCACATCGGTACGGGAGACGGTTGTAAATATTCCCGGAGAAAGTGAAGGAACAATTTTGGATTTTACTTCACCTTCCCTGGTGGTATAGGTGGAGTATAATGTCAGGAAGGATTTACCCCCTTTGGAACGCCAGGCACCCTGAACAAAATCCAGCTGTCCACCAGTTCCGGTATATTGCATGGTGCCAATGGATTCGGAAGCACACTGGCCGGTTAAATCAACTTCCATGGTAGCATTAACGGAGATTAATTTATCATTTTTACCTATTATATAGGGATCGTTGACAAAGCGGGTGGAGTGCATTTCCACCAGGGGATTATCATCAATAAAATCATACAGTTTTCGGCTGCCCATAGCAAAGCTGCCAATCCATTTATAGGGCATGAAATTCTTCTTTTGACAGGTTATTACACCGGCATTATATAAATCAACCATGGAGTCGGTTAACATTTCAGAATGAATTCCCAGGTCTTTTTTATCAGTCAGGAATTTGGCAATAGCATTGGGCATACCGCCAATACCCAGTTGCAGACATGAGCCGTCTTCAATCATATCAGCAATAAAACGGCCAATTTTTTCATCACGGTCATTGGTGGGAATGGATGGAACTTCCACCAGCGGTATATGGTTTTCCACCACCGCACTTATCTCGGAAATATGCAACTGGTTATTACCGTAAGTACGGGGCATGTTTTCGTTAACTTCCACTATAATATGGCGGGGATTAGCAGTTTTGGCGGTTTCCCATCCCCAGTCCACATTGCATCCGGTGGAGAAAAATCCATGTT
>DAIMDR010000097.1:0-6970 GCA_036725705.1 Syntrophomonadaceae bacterium
GACAAATATGAAACCCGATTAAAACTGGTTGCTGAAAACTTGCCGCGTGGCAAAGAAGGCTTTGAACTTTTCAGACAATCCAGTCTTGGAGAAACCCAGACAGATAAAAAAGTAAAATATCAGGAAGCTTTGCAAGGCGAACTGGCTCGTACTATTCAAGCTATTGACAAAGTAAAAGCAGCCAATATTATTCTGGCATTACCTGAGGAAACATTGTTTTCAGACAATGAAACCCCAACCAAGGCATCAGTAGTTATCCGCACCAGGGATGGAGAAACATTAACTCCCAAAGAAGTACAGGGTATTGTTAACCTGATTTCCAACAGTATAGAAAAACTAACCCCGGAGAATGTAGTTATAGTTGATCAATATGGTACATTGCTTTCTGATAACCTGGCTTCGGAATCAGGGGCGCAAACAGAAGTCGTTGCTGCCCAAATGGCGATGAAACGGGCTTATGAAAAGGAAAAGGAATCAGCCATCCAGACAATGCTGGATAAAACTCTGGGTAAAGATAATGCAGTTGTCAGAGTAAATGCCGAATTGGATTTTAATGAACGTGAGCAGAAAGACGAGAAATATACTCATGATGATAAAGGGCCTTTTGTCCGCAGTGAAGAGAATATAAAGGAGTCGGGTACGGAAGCAGGAGGAAATAATACGGCAGTACCAGGCACAGACAGCAATATCCCTCGATATACTCAGGCAGATGCCGGAACCGGAGTCTCCAGTTATGATAAGAGTAGTAAAACCAGAAATTATGAATTGAATAAGACTGAAACATTTACCAAGTATTCCAGAGGCGATGTTAATTATGATCGTTTAACGGTGTCGGTGTTAGTAAATCAGGGATCATCCGAGCAGGAAAGCTTGGGAGATACTGAAGAAGATAAGGCTAATAAAATAAGAAACATTGTTGCCGGTGCTATAGGACTGAGAGAAAATGAGCCAGCAGCTGATTATAATCTGGAAAATAGTATTTCGGTAGCTTTTATTGATTTTTATACTGAACCGGAACCGGAGCCGGTTAAGTACAGCATTTTTAACCGGGTATCCAATTCCGGTCTGACCCCATGGATATTATTGGCGGTAGCAGCGGCAGCAATATTACTTATTACCAGACGCAGGGGAGGATGGCAGCCTGCCTTGCAAACCGGTGAAGGTGCATTTGATACTTTAGTAGAAGAAGAAATCAGGCTGGAAGATTTAATTGAGAAAGCTCTGACACCGGAAGAAAAAGAAAAACAGCGTATCCGGCAGGAAGTGGACAAATTAATTGATGATAATCCGGAGAATGCTGCCCAGGTATTAAAAGTCTGGTTAGCAGACGAATCGAGGTAATATAATGGCAAGTGTAACCAGTAAAAAACCTTTAAATGGTAAACAGAAAGCTGCTAATTTACTTATTTATTTAGGCCCGGAAAAATCAGCCAAATTATTTCAATTTATGAGTGATGATGAGATAGAGCATCTAACCCTGGAAATTGCCAACATCAGGCAGGTATCAAATGAGCGTATTGATGAAATATATCGTGAATTTTTTGAAATGTGCATTGCCAGTCAGTATATTGGACAGGGTGGCATTTCCTATGCCAAAGAAGTATTGGAAAGGGCCTATGGGTCTGAAAAGACTATGGAAATAATCGGACGAATATCTGCATCGTTACAGGTTCGCCCCTTTGATTTTATGCGTAAAACTGAAGCATCACAGTTACTGAACTTTATTCAATCAGAACATCCCCAAACCATAGCCTTAGTAATGGCATATCTGGAACCGGAAAAATCAGCTCAGATTATTTCGGCTCTGCCTCCAGACAGGCAGGCAGAGGTAGCCAAAAGAATTGCCATGATGGACACTACCTCGCCTGAAGTGATTAAAGAAGTTGAAAGAGTATTGGAAAGGAAATTATCCTCCATTGGACCTCAGGAATTAACTGATGCCGGGGGCGTCAAGTCGGTAGTTGAAATCATCAATCGGGTTGATCGGGGAACTGAAAAAACCATTATGGAGGCCCTGGAGATTCAAGATCCGGAATTGGCTGAAGAAATCAAGAAATTAATGTTTGTATTTGAAGATATTGTTATGATAGACAACCGTTCAGTACAACGAGTATTACGCGAAGTAGAATCCCAGGACCTGGCCCTGGCTCTCAAGGGTGCCAGTCCGGAAGTTTCAGAAAAGATATTTACCAATATGTCGACCCGGGCTGCAGATATGCTGCGTGAAGACATAGAATTCATGGGTCCGGTAAGGTTGCGTGATGTGGAGGAAGCACAGCAGCGTGTTGTTAATATTATCCGCCGTTTAGAAGATACTGGAGAAATTGTAGTTGCACGCGGTGGAGGAGATGAGGTTATTGTCTAAAGTAATTAAAAAGTCAGATTTGTATCTAACCGAACCCCGGTTGTTATCCATGGAAACAACTGGCGAAGTCGATTTAAACACTTCTAATAAAGAATCCAGCAATAAAATTTTGCTTAACTCCAATGAAGATATAAATGAGCTTAAATCCGAGACTGATAAAATAATTATGGAAACTGAGCAAATGGTGCTGGATTTATTAAACAAAGCCTCCGGTGACGCCCGGGAAACCTTAAATATTGCTCAGGATGAGGCAGAAGTTATAAGATCCAAAGCTTTGGAAGAAGCACGGGAAATTACTGAGCAGGCACGCCAGTCAGGTTATGAAGAAGGATTACGCCAGGCTCAGGAAGCCATTGAAGCTGACCGGCAACTGGCGCTGATACAAAGTCAGGAGATATTACAGGAAGCCAATCGTATAAAAATGGCCATGTTTGAATCCAGTGAATCCGATATGGTCAGATTGTCTCTGGCAATTGCCAAAAGAGTAATAGCTACGGAATTACAAACCAATCCTGATATTATTATCAATATTTTGCGTGAAGCACTAACTTATTTAAATCAACCGGATAAAATAACCCTGTTTGTAAACCCTGCGGATATTGATAATATACTTGATGCTGTGGAAAATATAAATTTGCTTGATGGGCAAAATGATCTGCATACGGAAGTAAAGCCGGATGATCAGATTTTATCGGGAGGATTACGAATTGAAAGTGAATTCGGTTCTGTTGACGCACGAATAGAAACTCGCATAGCCAGTATTGAAAATGCCATACAGGAAGTGCTGACTGATGAATAAACCGGCAGGACTTAATATTGAGAGGATATTATCTTCAATCGAAAAAGCGCCAACCTGTCAACTAAAGGGGAGAATTACGCAAGCTATCGGTCTTACCCTTGAAGCGCTCGGCCCCAGGTTAACATTGGGTGAATTGTGTTATATAAAAACTGCTTATGCTCAAAACCAATATGTTCCCGCCGAAGTGGTAGGATTTAAAAATAATCGTACTTTGCTTATGCCCCTGGGTAATCTGGAAGGTATAGGTCCGGGAAGTGAAATTTTAGCTACCGGGAAAAATTTACGCATAAAAGTTAGTATGGAATTGCAGGGCCGGGTATTGGATGGTCTGGGTGAGCCTATGGATGAAAAAGGCCGAATAAAAACCCAGGTTTCCTATCCGGTAGTAAATACTCCTCCCAATCCATTAAGACGCCAGAGAATTACTGAGGTCCTGCCAGTAGGAGTAAAGGCAATTGATGGTTTGATTACTCTGGGAAAAGGCCAGAGAATGGGAATTCTGGCCGGCAGCGGAGTGGGAAAGAGCACCCTGATGGGAATGATTGCCCGTAATACTGAGGCTGATATCTCTGTTATTGCTCTGGTAGGGGAAAGAGGCAGAGAAGTAAGAGAGTTTTTAGAAAGAGACCTGGGTGAAGAGGGTCTGGCCAAATCAGTAGTGGTGGTTGCTACCTCAGATCAACCGGCGCTGGTAAGAATAAAAGGTGCCTTTGTTGCCACTGCCATTGCCGAGTATTTTCGTGATCAGGGCAAAGATGTGCTGCTGTTGATGGACTCACTGACCAGGTTTGCTCTGGCCCAGCGTGAAGTGGGATTGGCCATTGGAGAACCTCCGGCTACCAGAGGTTTTACGCCTTCAGTATTTGCGTTGCTTCCCAGATTACTGGAACGGGCAGGAACTTCGGAAAAAGGTACGATAACCGGCTTGTATACTGTACTGGTTGAAGGCGATGATATGAATGAACCCATAACTGATGCAGTAAGGGGTATAGTTGATGGACATATAGCGCTTAGCCGGCAGATGGCAGCTATGAATTTATACCCGTCGATTGATATTCTTAACAGTATCAGTCGGGTAATGATTGATATAGTTTCGCCCGAGCAGATGACTTTTGCCAACCGTTTCCGTTCAATATTGGCAGTATACGAAGAAGCGCGTGATTTAATTGACATTGGTGCTTATAAAGTCGGTTCAAATTCGGGAATAGATGAAGCTATTCGCTTAATTGAGCGATTACATAATTTTCAGCGTCAGGGGATTTATGAAGAAACTAATTATGCAGATACATTAGGTAGCTTACAATATGCTATTGAAGGGTAAGCATTATGAAAAAATTCAATTTCCGCCTGGAGAAAAACTTAAATATTGCCCGCCAGATTGAGAATGAAGCTCGTATTCAACATCAGAATTTTCTCAGAGAACGGGATCAGTTGGCTGAGCAACTGGCAATTCTGGAACAACGATTACAAATATTAATGCAATCAATTCGCAATATTGAGGGAGATGTTCAGGAAATAATTTTGTATAAAGACTATATTTCAGTCCTCAGAAAAGCTATTCAGGACAAAGAACAGGAATTGGACTATGCAGAAATTCTGTTGGAAAAATCCAGACTGAACCTGCTGGAAAAATCCCGCGAAACTAAAACTCTGGAAAAATTAAAAGAGCGTGAATGGGAAGAGTATCTTCTGGAAAATAACCGTCAGGAACAAAAAAATATTGATGAAGTAGCGGTAACTTCTTACTTCAGAAAAAACTCATAAAATACGATAGGGGATTATAAAATGAAATCTGCAGGCAAGATTTTGCTGGCCTTGTTTTTAATATTGATTATTGTGGCGGGTACTGGTTATTTACTTATTTATATTGATATGATAGAAACCCCGGCAGTAGTGAAAAAGATACCGCTGTTAAATAATATGCTGCCTGAGGAAGAAACAATGGAAGCGGTTTCAAATAATACGACCCCGGAACCCCAAAAAGCTCAGGATTTGGAAGATAAAATTAACGAACTGGAAACTCAGCTAAAACAAACTGAACAGAAACTTAAAAGTGCTGAAAAAAAAGAAGCTGCAGCATCAGAGCAACTGGTTAATCTGAATGAACAGCTGCTAAACTCTCAAACCCGCCAATCCAGTCAACAGGAAGCTTATCGCGATCTGGCCAAATATTATGCTGAGATGAAGGCTAAAGATGCAGCCCAAATTTTATCCCGACTGAAAGACGAAGATATTATTGGTATTCTGGGCGAATTGGAACCGGATCAGGGAGCGGAAATATTGCAGAATTTTGATACGAACCGGGCCGCTGTTATTACTGGAAAGATGCTGGTTGTATCTGAATAAGGCTGCAACCTTCATCCATATATATCGAACTGAAAGGAGGTGAATTGATTGACAGCAGAAATAATACCGGCATTAGTTACTTCCAAGCCTTTGACCAGACAACCGTATTATGCAGACAACAAGCCATTAAACAAAGTATCAGGATTACCAAAAAGCAGGTTTGTTGATTGCGTAAAAAAAGAAATGGATAAAGACGCTTCCCCGGAAGTCAGTATTCATAATAAAGCAGAATCTGAACCTGTGCTTACGAAAAATGAGCCTGACCAGTCAGTATCCGTGCAGGAGACTGACAATGAAACTCCGGGAATTGAGCCAGAGTTAATCGAAGATAGTTCAGCAGCGATAATATTAAAGGCTGTGGAACCTCCAATCTTAATTGCGGTTAATGAAGCATCCGTTTCTTTAAATGAGGCAACAGAAGCAACCAGGATGCCCGATCAGGTTGTTTCCTTACCGGGTGAAAAGATGCAGGCAGAGGAAGAATTAGAAATTAAACCGTCAAATTCGGATCAGCCTATTAATCTTACTCGGCCTGATTTGACCGGGAAAAATTTGATTACCGGGGCAAATCCCGCTAACCCTTCAAGTGAGTTGCCGCCGGAAACCAGGCCCGTGACCGGTATACAGATGTCAGGACAAAATCAGCCGTCTGAAACAGAGAACAACAACATTTCTAAAAATAGCAAAACAGAACAACTACCGGTACAACTACTGGCGGATGAGCGTCCCGCCATTCAGGAAAAAAACCTGGCTGAAAAGCAGGTGGATGTAAAAAAACTGATACAAATTGAAAATTACCGGAATTTATCCCAGCGGGTAGTATCTGTAAACCCTCCTTCCCAAATGAATGTTCAGCAGGAAGGCTCAGGCAGACAGACGGAGGCAGAAGTTATTAATCTGCCTGGACAGGTAACAACCGACACTAATTTAACCAGTCGGGGTAACCTGCTGGAAAACACCAATTTGTCAACCTTGACGGCTAAATCTGATCCGGCTGATGTAATTGACCAGATAGTTAAAAAAGCCACTATGATGCTAAAAGCCAATGCCTCGGAAATGAGAATTGAACTCAAACCGGAGTTTTTAGGTAAAATGATGATTAAAATTGTGGTTGAAGATGGTCTGGTGACGGCAAGGTTTGTAACTGAGAATCAACAGGTAAAAAATCTATTGGAAAGTAATCTGATATCCTTAAGACAATCGCTGGAGGCTCAGGGAATACGAGTAGAAAAAACCGAGGTTAACATAGGTCTTAACAATGGCGGGTTGTTTGACGGTTCTGAAGGTAACCGGGAATGGATGTGGAATCATTCCGGAGAAAACCCGGGTCGGGGAGAAGGTTATACCGAATCCTTATTTGTGAATGAGACGGCTGAACTGGAAGAACAACTGGCTGAAATAACCCCTGCAAATGCTTACGGGTTTCATGAAAATGGAACCATGGATTTTATAATCTAGGG
>DAIMDR010000098.1:0-6879 GCA_036725705.1 Syntrophomonadaceae bacterium
CCCCCTTGCTATTTATTGCACAAATGTATATAATAAACGATACGGGTCGGTAGTCAGGGAAGATTTACCAGGACTACAGGTCTAATATCCTAGTGAAGAGAGGGATCTTGTTAGTATGTTTGAAGACAAAACTTTAGTGTGTCAGGATTGTGGGCAGGAATTTATTTTTACCGTTGGGGAACAGGAATTTTACAATGAAAAGGGATTCGAAAATGAACCGAAGCGTTGCCGGGATTGCCGGACTAACAGACGTAATGTTCGCAGTGGCCCCCGGGCTCCCCGTGAAATGTTTACAGCTGTTTGTGCTGAATGTGGCGTTGATACCGAGGTTCCTTTCAGACCGGTGGATGGACGTCCGGTGTATTGCCAGGAGTGTTTCCAAAGGCAGCGCTCTCAGTATTAATAATTAAAGATTTACCACCCGGGTTTAATAACTAAACCCGGGTTTTTAGTTTTCTGTGATAGATCAAAATTGTGTACCCCCACAATGGGGACAGGTATCAGTATCGCTCCAGTGCCCACACTTACATTCCCAGGAAGGGTCATCAAGGTCCCATTTTTTTTGGTAGTACATTTCTACAACATCATCATATCCATCAGTGTTTTCTACCAGCCAGGCCATAGTTACCCGATCACCGCCACATTCTCTAAGTCCCCGTTCAATAAGGCTTTCTTCCCTGGGTTCATCTTTTTTCTTTTTACGACCAAAAAACATAGCCAATACCTCCTTTTCCCGTTAAATAATCCCGCAGTTAGCCCATAAATCCGCTTTTAATTAGTGATGTTTAGATTATTATAACAAACTTCTACCAATCTGAGGTTATAAAGGAGACGGGTTAAATTATCATCCTGAAGAGCTGCAGGCAAAGGGCCATGTAATGCAAAAGCCTCCGCTACCCCTCACCCTAAATGGTAAATAATGGTTGGAGGATTTTTGCAGTTAAAGGTAGAATAATATATATAGCAACCGGGAAAGGAGTGGTCGTATGAAGTTTGATATCAGAGGAAGGAATATCGATATCACGGAAGCATTGAAGGATTATACCACTAAACGGCTTTCCAAGTTGGAGAAATATATTGATGATGTAAAGGAGGCTCAGGTTGCCCTCTCGGTTGAAGGTGATGATCACAAGGTTGAGGTAACCATTCCATTGAATGGTATGTTGCTTCGCGGTGAGGAAGCTACCGACGATATGTATACTTCTATCGACATGGTAGTTGAGAAACTGGAGAAGCAGATTGAAAAGTACAAGACCCGTATCTATAAAAATTACCGGGGTGCCGGTCTGAAGCAGGCTATGGCTGAGGAAGCCCGAAAAGAACTGGAGGCATCCAACAGTCAGGTAGATAGTTTTAAAATCGTGCGCACCAAGCGCTTTGCGTTGAAACCGATGGATGAGGAAGAGGCTATTATGCAGATGAATTTACTGGGACATAATTTCTTCGTGTTCTACAATGCAGTAAGCGATGAGGTTAATGTGGTTTACAAGCGCAAGGATGGTAACTATGGTTTGATTGAACCAGATTTTGACTAGTTGAAGGCAGATTACAAAAAGTGTTAATATAAAATTTGAAGATTTAATATGGAGGAATCAGTTATGGTTCCTCTTTTTTATGAGGAAGGTCTGATACGATGATTAAAAACCTGGTCAGAAATTTGCTGGATGATAATGAAAAAGAAATAAAACGCATGAATAAGACGGTGCGGATTATTAATTCACTGGAAACAGAGTTTGAAAAGCTTTCTGCCAGTGATTTCCCCAAAAAGACTGAGGAGTTTCGTGAAAGGCTAAAGCACGGGGAGAGTTTAAACGATATATTACCTGAGGCTTTTGCTCTGGTCAGGGAGGCTTCAAAGCGAACCCTGGGGATGCGGCATTTTGATGTACAGTTAATTGGCGGCATGGTGCTGCATGAGGGGCGTATTGCCGAGATGAAGACTGGTGAAGGTAAGACTCTGGTGGCAACTTTGCCGGCTTATCTGAATGCTTTGCCCGGCAAGGGCGCTCATATTGTTACCGTTAATGATTATCTGGTCAGCCGTGACGCTGCCTGGATGGCCCCCATTTATGAGTATTGCGGTTTGTCGGTGGGAGTAGTTGTACATGGCTTGACTTACCTGGAGAGAAAGACTGCCTATGAGTGTGATATTACTTATGCCACCAATAACGAGCTGGGTTTTGATTATTTGCGGGATAATATGGTGGTCAGCTCTGATAATATGGTACAGCGCGGTCAGTATTACGCTATTATTGACGAGGTCGATTCGATTTTAATTGATGAGGCGCGTACTCCGCTGATTATTTCCGGTGAAGGTGACAAGCCTACCGAGTTATATTATCGGATTGCCAGGTTTATTCCCCGTCTCGTAAATGAAGTGGATTACAAGGTAGATGAGAAGGCTCACCTGGTAACCCTTACCGAAGATGGGGTTCAAAAGGTGGAGAAGGCTTTTAATGTAGATAATTTGTCCGAAGATATGGAGGTTGCCCACCATGTAAATCAGGGGCTGAAGGCTCATTGTTTAATGAAACGCGATCGTGATTATGTGGTCAAGGATGATCAGGTAATTATTGTTGATGAGTTTACCGGAAGGCTTATGTTTGGCCGCCGTTACAGCGATGGTTTGCATCAGGCGATTGAAGCCAAGGAAGGGGTAAAGATTGAGAAGGAGTCCCAGACACTGGCCACCATTACTTTTCAGAATTATTTTCGGATGTATAAAAAGCTGGCCGGTATGACTGGTACTGCCAGGACCGAGGAGGAGGAGTTCCGCAAGATTTATGGCATGGATGTTATAGTCATTCCTACTCATCGTCCTATGGTGAGAGATGACCAGGATGATTTTATTTATCGTACCGAGGCAGGTAAGTTCCAGGCAGTAGTCGAAGATATTGTTAACCGTAATCGTACCGGACAACCGGTTTTAGTGGGTACTATTTCCATTGAGCGTTCAGAGCTGCTCAGTGATATGTTGAAAAAACGCGGAGTAGCCCATCAGGTTTTAAATGCCAAGTACCATGAGAAAGAAGCGCAAATTATTGCCCAGGCCGGTCAGAAAGGTACCGTAACGATTGCTACCAATATGGCCGGACGCGGTACTGATATTGTTCTCGGTGAGGGTGTACCTGAATCAGGCGGTTTGTATGTGCTGGGAACCGAGCGCCATGAAGCCCGCCGGATTGATAATCAGCTGCGAGGCCGTTCCGGTCGTCAGGGAGATCCGGGTGAGTCCCGTTTTTATGTTTCTCTGGAAGATGATTTAATGCGTTTGTTTGGTTCCGCCAATATTGAGGGACTGATGGATCGTCTGGGTATGGATGATAGCATGCCCATTGAGAATAAAATGATTTCCCGTACCATAGAGAATGCTCAGAAACGCGTGGAAGGCCGCAATTTTACTATTCGTAAAAATGTGCTGGAGTACGATGATGTAATTAATAAACAGCGTGAAGTAATTTACAATGAACGGCGCAAAGTGCTGTCCGGACAGGATTTGAACGAAACAGTTTCAGCTATGATTGACGAGGTTGTCGATCAGGTAGTCGATGGTTTTGCCGGAGATATCAAGTTCTCTGATGATTGGGATTTACCCGGACTGATAACTTATATTGACCGCAATATTTTACCGGGGGCTAATTTAACGGTTGACGATTTGGTGGGTATGACCAAGCGTCAGGTTAAAGGTTTGCTGATGGAGAAGACCATGGCTTTATATCAGGCCCGTGAAGAGGAAATGGGCAGCGAGACTATGCGGGAGCTGGAAAAGGCCATTATGTTGAATATTATTGATGAGAAATGGATGGACCATATTGATGCCATGGACCAGTTGCGTAACGGAATTTCGTTACGGGCCTACGGACAGAAAGATCCTTTGATTGAGTATAAGTTTGAGGCTTTTGATGCGTTCCAGTCAATGATTTACAGTATCAAGGAAGATGTAGTAAGGTATATTCTACGGGTTAGGGTGGTTCAAAAGCCCGAAGAGCGAAAGATGTTTGTAAATCAGGGCGAAGATGCAGTAAAGAAACCGGTTAAGGTCGGGGAAAAAATCGGCCGCAATGATATGTGTCCCTGCGGAAGTGGCAAGAAGTACAAGAAATGTTGTGGAAGAGGGGTTAGTTAATGGATCTGGCAACTCTGATTGGCTTGCTGATCGGTGTAGGCGGACTGATAGGCGGTTTCCTCCTGGAGGGCGGCCATTTGGGCATGCTGATTGTCGAAACTGCCTTTATAATCGTAGTAGGCGGGACTATAGGTGCGACTATGGTCTGTTTCACGATGGAGGAATTGAAGAAGATTGTATATTTTCTGAAAGTGGTATTTGTGGATACGAAAATAGATTATGAAACGGTAGTTGAGACGCTGGTTGATACAGCCGATAAGGCCAGACGCGAAGGCTTGCTCAGTTTAGAGAGCCAGTTGTCTGAAATAGATAATGAGTTTCTTACCCGCGGTTTGCAGTTGGTAATTGACGGGACTGATCCCGAATTAACCCGCCATATGCTGGAGATGGAAATAGAGGCGTATGAAGATACTGAAATGGTAGGTTCGGAGATATTTATGACGGCCGGCGGCTTTGCCCCTACCATGGGTATTATCGGGACGGTTATGGGTCTGGTTCATGTGTTGAGTAATATAGATGATCCCAGTAAATTGGGCGGTGCCATAGCAGTTGCTTTTTTAGCTACTCTTTACGGGGTGGGTTCAGCTAATGTTCTATGGATTCCCTTTGGTCAAAAAATTAAGATAAAGACCGGGAAAAAGACTTTATTAATGGAACTGGTTCTGGAGGGGATTCTCTCCATACAGGCCGGTGAAAATCCCCGTGTCATCCGCGAGAAATTAATGACTTTCCTGCCCCCGGATTCCCGGGAAAATCTACAGGAGCAACAAGCCCAGCAGGCAAGGATGTGATTATATGGCCAGAGGTCGTAGAAAAAAGCATGCTGAAGAAGGCAGTGGCGAACGCTGGTTAATAACTTATGCTGACCTGATTACCCTCCTGATGATCTTTTTTATTCTTATGTATACCATGAGTCAGGTGGATGCGAAAAAATACAGTGCAGTAGCCAATTCTCTCAGTGTGGTGCTTACCGGGCAGGCTTTGTCAGTACTGGAGACCCAGGGGCCTTCGCTGGTAGAGGGGATTTCCGGACAGCTGGTTCCTGAGGGGCCCGGAGAAGCATCCCGGAATCAGGGACAATTAAATGAAGTAAAAGAGCTAATCAAAGAGTTTATTGAAACCAAGGATATGGAAACAGCAGCAGAACAGGGCAGCGGCAAGACTACCAAGCTCAGCGATTCCATCATGGTTTATGAGCAGGAAAGAGGCCTGGTAATTAGTTTCAAAGATACGCTGCTGTTTGCCAGTGGTTCGGATGAGCTTACTCCTGAGGCGTATTCTATTATCAGCCAGGTGGGCGAGGCCCTGCTAAAATTGCCTAACTATATTCGGGTAGAGGGGCATACGGATAATTTGTCTATTAATACGGCCCGATTTCCTTCCAATTGGGAGTTATCAGTGTTGAGAGCTTCCGGTGTGGTACATGTCCTTCATGAAGGTGCCGGTATCCCGGCAGAAAAGTTATCGGTTATCGGTTATGGAGAATATCGCCCGCTGGTACCCAATGAGGATGACCGGAGCCGGAGCATGAACCGGCGCGTGGATATTGTTATTCTGAAGAAGAAGTATGATTATTTTGAACCGGCTACTGCTGATGTGGAGCAATGATGTTTCAGACAGGTATAATAGTTTTGCGGGGATTCAATTAGCAGGTTACACCCGGTAGATAACTGCCTTGCATTATCTATCGGGTTTGGTTACTTTTATATAAGGTGTTTGATTTTATCAGCCCAACTGGCTTAAAAAAATTATAATTTTGGGGAGGGAATGCGGTTGATGGAAGATCCTAGAACAGCCTGCCGGGAGATCATAGCCAGGCTGCAGGAAATGAGGGCTTCTCTTTGACCTGGATAATTCAATTCAACTGATTTCAGAACTGGAGAAAAAGACTGTTCGGGAGGATTTCTGGAATGATAATAACGAAGCCCAGGCGATTTTAAAACGGATTAGTGATCTCCGTGATGGAGTTGAGCATTATGAGAATCTCCTGCACAGGGCCCAGTATATTGATGACTTGTTGGAGATGGCTGAAGCTGAGCAGGAGGCCGGACTGTTTCGGGAAACGGTACGGGATTTGGAGGCTTTGTGCAGGGAGTTTCGCGATTATGAGCTGGTGATATTGTTTTCCGGAGAACATGATAGAAACGATGCCATTATTTCGCTGCATGCCGGAGCCGGTGGAACTGAGGCTCAGGATTGGGTGCAGATGATGTTGAGGATGTATACCCGCTGGGCAGAGTCCAGTGGGTATACCGTAGAAATCCTTGATTTTCTGGATGGGGACGAGGCCGGGGTTAAGAGTGTCACTTTCCTGGTAAAGGGAGATTATGCTTATGGAAAGCTTAAATGCGAAATAGGTGTACACCGGTTAATTCGCATTTCTCCGTTTGATTCCACCGGGCGTCGTCATACTTCTTTTGCTTCCGTGTCAGTTTTGCCGGAAGTCAGTGAAGAGGTTGAGATTAATATTAACCCGGATGATTTACGGATTGATACTTACCGTTCCGGGGGGGCCGGTGGTCAGCATGTAAATAAGACTGATTCAGCCGTACGCATTACGCATATTCCCACCGGGACTGTAGTTCAGTGTCAGAATGAACGCTCTCAGCATGCCAACCGGGCAGCTGCTATGAAGGTTCTGGCCGCGAAGCTTTTTGAGATCAGGGAACAGGAGGCCGAAGCCAGCCGGCAAAAGCTGAAGGGAGAACATAAGGAGATTGCCTGGGGCAGTCAAATCAGAACCTATACTTTAA
>DAIMDR010000099.1:0-6879 GCA_036725705.1 Syntrophomonadaceae bacterium
TTTGATTTAATATATCTTGATCCTCCATATTTAAGTAATGCCGTTTATAAATCCCGCATTCCAATGGGAGAAGGAGATGAGTCGTTATGGCTGGAACGCAAGATATTCGATGATGCAGGTACTGCAAATATGGGGGAATACTTAAATGAATTGCTGCATTTGTTTTATATGATAAAGGTATTATTATCGGATAAAGGCAGCCTGTTTGTTCATCTGGATTGGCACAGCAGTCATTATGTAAAAATTCTTCTGGATGAAGTATTTGACCGAAAACATTTTATAAATGAAATCGTATGGTGCTACAGCGGAGGAAGTGGAAGCAGAAATCATTTCCATCGCAAACACGATGTAATCCTGTGGTACAGCAAAACCGACCAATATATATTTAACCCTCAATATCGCCCTTATTCAGAGGCTACCAGGCAGCGCGGGCTTACAAAAGTTAAAGGGGACCGCTATAAACTAAAAGAACAAGGTGCGCTGTTAAATGACTGGTGGACAGATATTGGTAAAATCCTTAGTCCTACGGCCTATGAGAATCTTAAATTCCCGACTCAGAAACCAATTAAGTTATTGGAAAGATTAGTGGCAACTGCTTCCCATCCGGGTAGTCTGGTAGGGGATTTTTATTGCGGTTCAGGTACCACTGCTCAGGTATGTCACCATATGGGAAGAAAATATGTAATTTGTGATTGCAACCCTATTGCCATTCAGACCTGTATACAAAGAATGTTGCGTATCAATGCTGATCCATTTAATCTGTACAGTACACTGCCTGATCCCGATAACCATCTGAAACTGGGGCCGATGAAAATCGTACCTTATAATGAGGAGTACAATCGAGTTGACATAGTATTACTTGACTATAAACCGAAATACAGTGAAATAGAAATCGAATTAAACTTCAACGCCTGTATTGATTTCTGGGAAATAGGTTATGAGGAGCATAATACCTTTATTTCGATAGTACAGATACTTCGTCCCCACCGGAGTTTTGATTACAGCCTGCCTACGGTTGCCAGTCTGCTAATGTCTGCCGATATTCCGCCTTTGAAAGTTAAAGTCCGGGATGTGTTTGGCAGCACCACCCAACAGGATTTGCAAAGTTTATCGACATATTGAGTGTTTATAATTTAAACCCGTGGATCTGACTTAAACTGACCTGACCTGTCTGTTAATTAGATTTAATTAAAATTTCAGGTCAAGTCAGTAAGAGTCAGGTTTGTCAGGGTTAAATTTAAAAGAATATCTAAAAAGATTACCAATTTCACCATGTTATATAATCCGCGTAAATCTGCGTTATCAGCGTCTATTATTCCGCCAGATAAGGTTTTATTATACGCCTGATATCAGCCTCCCGATAATCTCCTATTGGCAGAAAAACATTTTCAAATACATTTTCATCCCTTAAGTCTTCAGTCCGCAGCGGCAATATGATTTTATTGCCAGAATATTCGAGGGGTTCAGAACTGTAAATAAGCATAATTATCCTCCTGATTTATAAACTAAAAACTATAATTATAAAATATTTATATATATTTTCCCCCAAGTACAGGTTTTTAGGTTAAGAAAATAATGTTATATGAAAGGTTAAAATCAGATATACAAATAACAAAAAATTTGTAATTAAGGAAATTATGTTGCAGCATCGCTAATTTTATGGTATCAATGGCTGTAAGGTTTTTGCTAAATGGGAGGTATATCCATGGATAATATGGAATTAGCCGCATTATGTTATTTGCATTCCTTAAATGGTATTGGCAACCGTACATTGGAATTAATTAAAAAGAAATTTGGTAGATTTGATACCTGTTGTGAGGCCGGTCCCAGCCTTTTACATAAATATTTAACCCCGCAAATTGCCAGTGTAATAATAGAATCAAGGGAGAAGAAGCAAAGAGCACTGGAGAGAATAAGAGAAAATGGTTTTGAGGTACTATGTATTGAGGATGAAGAATATCCATTACTGCTTCAGGCTATTCCAAATCCGCCATATTTGCTATACTATCGTGGCGAGATTAATATATTGAATCAGTTTTGCCTGGCTATTGTCGGAGCACGGGCAGCGACTATATATGGGCGAAATTCAGCACTTAAACTGGCCGAAGAGCTGGCTGCTCAGGGGATAGCAATAACCAGTGGATTAGCCAGGGGAATTGATACGGAAGCTCACCGGGGGGCATTAAATGTGGGCGGTAAAACTATAGCTGTATTAGGTAGTGGTTTAAATGTTATTTATCCCCGGGAAAATACCAAATTGTTCAACGAAATCTCGGAAAGCGGAATAGTAATAAGTGAGTTCCCTATGGACACACCTCCGGAACCAGGTAATTTCCCCATGCGAAATCGGATTATATCCGGTCTGAGTCGTGGTGTAGTGGTTGTGGAAGCCCGGGAAAAAAGTGGAGCGCTCATAACTACAGACTTTGCTTTGGAACAGGGACGCGATGTTTTTGCCTTACCAGGCCCGGTCACCAGTAGAACCAGTATAGGGCCAAATCGTTTAATTCAACAGGGGGCAAAATTAATTATTACTGTTCAAGATATTATAGACGATTATTGTTGGGAGGGTTTTACCAGGCCTTCTGATCCTGTACAACAGGAAATATTATTTGCGTCCGGGCAAGAAGATAGTATACTACAATGGATAAACTATGAAGGAACTCATATAGATGAAATATTACAACTTAGTGGTTTCAACATAGGGGAAGTAAGCACTCAGTTGTTAAAATATGAACTTCAGGGCATAATTGCATCTATTCCAGGTAATTATTATGTAAAGCTCAGGTAAATTAAATTCACTAAAGAGGTGATTGTAGTTGGCGGGAAATACCCTGATTATTGTTGAATCGGCAGCAAAAGCCAAAACCTTAAGTAAATTTTTAGGCAAAGGTTACCGTATTAAAGCTTCAGTGGGACATATCAAGGACCTTCCAAAAAGTAAAATTGGTATTGATACTGAAAATGATTTTGAACCTCAGTATATTACTATCCGGGGGAAGGGTGAACTGCTTAAAGAGATTAAGGATGAGGCATCAAAAGCTAACCGGGTATTGTTGGCAACTGACCCGGATCGTGAAGGTGAGGCCATAGCCTGGCATTTGCAAAAAGCAATAAAACTACCGGAAGACTCTTCCTGCAGAATAGAGTTTTATGAAATTACCAAAGACGCAGTCAGGTCCGCTATAAAAAATCCGCGTCCGGTTGATAATAATCGTGTAAATGCTCAGCAGGCCAGAAGAATAATGGATCGCCTGGTAGGCTATAATCTTAGTCCGCTGTTATGGAGCAAGGTGCGTAAGGGATTAAGCGCAGGCCGGGTACAATCAGTAGTAGTAAGGATAATTTGTGAAAGAGAAGAAGAAATCAGAAATTTCATCAGTGAAGAATACTGGACGGTTGATGCGGATTTAAAAGATGCAAAAAACAACCAATTTCGGGCACGGGTAGTCGCTTATCAAAATGCCAAACTTGAGATACCGGATAAAAAAGCCAAAGACATTATTGAAAAATATTTGCTGAAGGCCAGTTATCAGGTTTCCAGGATTGACTCCAAAGAAAAACGCAAAAAGCCTAATCCTCCTTTTACAACCAGTACTATGCAACAGGAGGGCTCCAAACGGTTAAACTTTTTTAGTAAACGCACCATGAAAGTTGCCCAGGAGCTTTATGAAGGCCTGGAAATTGGCAAAGAAGGTACCGTTGGCTTAATAACTTATCTTAGAACCGATTCAACCCGGGTATCCCCTGTAGCACAGGCTGAAGCCCTTGAATATATAAAAGAACATTATGGATCAGAATATGCGCCTGCAACGGCCAATGAATATAAAAGCCGCAAAAGTTCCCAGGATGCTCATGAAGCTATACGACCAACTTCAGTTTATCGTACTCCGGAAATGGTTAAACCATTTCTTAGCCGTGATCAATATCGTCTTTATAAACTAATTTGGGATCGATTTGTCAGCAGTCAGATGAATGCCGCAGTTTTTGATACTATAACCGTTGAGATTAACGCCGGAGATTATCAACTGCGGGCAGCCTCTTCGCAGCTGAAGTTTGCCGGTTATAAAAAAGTATATAATGATCAGGAAGAGGAAGAAGTAAAAAATCCAATTCCTCCATTGAAAGCCGGGCAAAAGCTAAATTTAAAAGAATTGTTGCCGGACCAGCATTTTACTCAGCCGCCACCGCGCTATACAGAAGCCAGCCTGGTAAAGTTACTGGAGGAGAATAATATTGGCCGTCCCAGTACTTATGCGCCAATAATTGATACTATTTTGAAACGGCATTATGTGGAAAGATTGAATAAGCAATTTGTACCTACCGACCTGGGTTTTATAGTAGTAGATTTACTTAAAGAGAATTTTACGGATATTATGAAGGTGGAATTTACCGCTCAGATGGAAGAAGAGTTAGATTTAATTGAAGAGGGAACTCGCGATTGGCGAAAAGTAGTCAGGGATTTTTATGAGCCTTTTGAGGCGGATATGGATAAAGCCAGAGATTTAATTGAAAAGATTGAAGTTAAGGATGAAGAAGCCGGCAAAGATTGTCCTCAATGTGGAAAGCCATTACTGATAAAATACGGTCGTTTTGGAAAGTTTCTTGCTTGTTCAGGATTCCCTGAATGCCGCTATACCGGTTCAATTAATGAAGAAGCCGGTGTAGATTGTCCGTTTTGCAGTTCCCCGGTAGCAGTATTGAAAACTAAAAAAGGACGCAGGTTTTATGGATGTACCAAATATCCTGAATGCAATTTTCGCTCCTGGAACAAGCCCACGGGTGAAAAATGCCCGGTGTGTGGCGAAGCCATGGTAGAGAAAGCCGATAAAGGCGATGGAACTGAAGTCATTTGTCAAAATCCTGAATGTAAACATCGTAAAGAAACGAGGGAATAAGTTTGTCTGTTGTAAACATAATAGGCGGTGGGCTGGCAGGTTGTGAAGCCGCCCACTATATTGCCGCCCGGGGAATTAAGGTCAGGTTATGGGAAATGAGACCCCAAAAGCCTACCGAAGTTCATGAAACCGGATATTTATCAGAGCTGGTGTGCAGTAATTCTTTAAAATCTGAACTCCAGGGCACTGCCCAGGGTTTGCTGAAAGCGGAAATGCGAATCCTGGGTTCTCTATTACTTGACTGTGCTGAGCAGACCAGAGTGCCGGCAGGTTCTGCACTAGCGGTAGACCGTATCAGATTTTCGCAGTTGGTAACACAACTAATTGAGGCTAATCCCTTGATTGAAGTAATAAGAGAAGAAGTATTGATTATACCTGAAGGTGAGGCGGTTATTATTGCTACCGGGCCGCTTACCTCAGAAGAATTCTGGCAGCATTTGCAAAGTATAACCGGCAATGACAACCTGTATTTCTTTGATGCAGTCGCCCCCAGTGTCACTGCTGCCAGTCTTAACCTGAAAAAGATATACAGGGCATCACGTTATGGCAAGGGCAGCGATGATTACTACAATTGTCCACTGCAAAAAGAAGAATATGAATATTTTCATGAACAGTTGGTTGCAGCTGATATAAAAGAAGGACATGCCATTGATAATATACCATTTTTCAATGCTTGTACTCCCATTGAAGTAATGGCACGCCGGGGTAAAGATACATTAAGATTTGGCCCCATGAGACCGGTAGGTCTTGAAAATCCGGAGGATGACAGCAGGCCATATGCAGTTTTACAATTGCGCCAGGAGGACAAGGAAGGCAGAATTTATGGATTAGTAGGTTTCCAGACCCGTTTACGCTGGGGAGAACAAGATCGGATATTTCGATTAATACCCGGATTGGAAAATGCTGAATTCATTCGCTATGGCGTAATGCATCGCAACAGTTATATTAATAGTCCCCGCTTGCTTTATTCCACGCTGCAGTTAAAAGATAACCCCCAAATATTTTTTGCCGGTCAAATTACCGGGGTGGAAGGATATATGGAATCTGCTGCTACCGGTATAATTGCCGGTATTAATGCGGTAAGGTTTTTGAATGAACAAAGCCTGATTACTCCTGAACCGGTTACTATGCTGGGATCATTATTGACATTTATAAGTTCAGCCCGGGAGGAAAACTTTCAACCGATAAATGCTAACTTTGGATTATTACCACCTTTGGAAAAACATGAGAAAAACAAAAAGTTAAGATATGAAAAATACTCGGAGAGGGCTTTAAATAGTATGATGGAATTTTCAGAATTGTTGCCCGGGATGTTGAAATTTAAATAAGCTTATGTTAGGATTTGCTGTAGAGTTAGAAAGAAAGGCGATTAGATGATACTTTCTCATATTGATGGATTTATTAACCATTTGAGAATCGAAAAAAGCGCAAGCAGTTTAACTCAGGCAAGTTATCACGCTGATTTAACTCAATATCTGAACTTTTTATCAGAAAAATATTCTTTGCCAGTGGAAACAATATCTTTGCAATATCTTAACCATAAGATGGTCAGAGAATATTTGGCAGCTATGCAGGATAATGGTTTAAGTCGTGCAACCATGGCCAGAAAGTTGGCAGCTTTAAGATCATTTGTAAAGTATTTATGTCGGGAAAACATAATTCCCGGTAATCCAATAGCAGCAGTATCTACCCCCAGGCAGGACAAAAAACTGCCCCGGTTTTTATATCCGATGGAGATAAAAATGCTCATGGAAGCACCGAATACCAGTACTCCGGCAGGCAGAAGAGATAAAGCAATTCTGGAAACCCTTTATGCTTGTGGACTTAGAGTAAGTGAACTGGTTGCTATTAATGTCAATGATGTGTTTTTTGATGAAGAACTAATCAAGGTATTTGGCAAAGGGAGCAAGGAGCGGATAGTTCCTCTGGGCAGTAAGGCTAAAACAGCCCTGCAGGAATACATTGCTTTAGGCCGGCCTTA
>DAIMDR010000100.1:0-6777 GCA_036725705.1 Syntrophomonadaceae bacterium
GGTTTGAGTTAACAGGAGAATATTATAAATCTATTAAAAAGTTGGAAAGTACAGTCAGATTATATAATTATATATTAATAATATTAAATATTTAATTATATCCAATTTCATCAGCCTAAGTATCGAGCCTGCGCAGATGTCTTATAACGATAATAAATAAGTGCGAAATGATGGAGATTTATAAATGAAGCGCGCTTTAATTACAGGGATAACAGGTCAAGATGGTGCATATCTTGCCAAATTTTTATTGGATAAAGGATATGAGGTCTTTGGAACTTATAGAAGGCTTTCGACACCCAACTTTTGGCGATCCCAATATCTGGGAATTTTTGAAAATTTAAACCTCATACCTGCGGATTTGGTTGATGCCGGATCGATTATGGAGGCCATTAGGATTTCCAGGCCTGATGAGATCTATCATCTCGCAGCACAGAGCTTTGTCGGAACATCTTTTGAGCAGCCTATCGGTACCGGCGATATGACTGGGCTTGGCGTGACCCGAGTGCTTGAGGCAATTAGAAATTTTGATCCGGAAATCAAATTCTACCAAGCATCTACCAGCGAATTATATGGAAACAGCAGCAATAAGCAGGCAAATGAAGATGTGCCTTTCAAGCCTTCCAGCCCTTATGCGGCTGCAAAGCTGTATGCATACTGGCAGACAAGAATTTATCGAGAAGGTTACAATATTTTTGCCTGCAATGGAATCTTGTTCAACCACGAAAGCCCATTAAGAGGTTTGGAATTTGTAACAAGGAAAATCACCAATGCCGTGGCTAAGATATCCCTCGGATTGGAGAAAGACATTAAGCTAGGGAATATCGAAGCCAAGAGAGATTGGGGATATGCTCCGGATTATATTGAGTCTATGTGGATGATCCTACAACAGAAAGATCCTGACGACTATGTAATTGCCACTAATGAATCTCATTCGGTAAAAGAATTTGCAGAAAAGGCTTTTGATGCAGCCGGATTGGATTGGCAGGAGCATGTTATTACAGATAAAAGATTCTTGAGACCTCTGGACGTTCATTTTCTGCAGGGTGATTACGATAAAGCCAATAAGAAATTGGGATGGACTCCTAAGGTCAAATTCGATGGACTCATTAAACTGATGGTCAAAGAAGACCTTTCAAGATGGGAGAGATGGCAAAGCGGTGAGAGATTCCCCTGGGATGCTTTCAACTATCCCTGCGAAGACAAGATTCTATCAAGGTACCATATAATGGAGCGCTAGATATATTATGATCGAAAATATCTGCTGGAATAGCCAGACACTGGCATACATAATAACCGCTGACACATCGATTGAAAAGACGACTTTCATAACTCCGCCAGATTTTAAGCAGCAGGTCGGATTTGTAGTATATTCGTCAGGAGGAGAAATAGTGCCTCATGTACATCTTCCGATTGAACGACATATCATCGGGACTTCAGAGGTATTGATGCTCAGAAAAGGAAGATGTATGGTCGATTTTTACACTGAACATCACGACCCTGTTGCCTCTCGAGAATTAAAAACAGGAGATATTCTAATTCTGGCAGGCGGAGGCCACGGATTTCGAATGCTTGAAGATACCGTTTTCATCGAAATTAAACAGGGACCGTATGCAGGACAAGACGACAAGGAGAGATTTCAATCATGATTCCAGTCAATGAGCCGGTAATAGGAGAGAGCGAGATTGAATATGTCATGGATTGTATGCGCACCGGCTGGATTTCCTCGGCAGGCACATACATAGAGAGATTCGAGCGGGAATGGGCTGCATACTGTGGAAGGCGGTTTGGCGTGGCCATGTGCAACGGCAGTGTTGCTTTACAGGCAGCGGTTGCAGCACTAAAGCTAAAACCTGGCGATGAAGTCATCATGCCTACCTTCACCATTATTTCCTGTGCTTCCGCCATCGTCTATAACGGTGGCGTTCCAGTGCTTGTAGATTCAGATCCCAGAACCTGGTGCATGGATGTAGATCAGATTGAAGACAAGATTACTCCTCGAACCAGGGCTATTATGCCGGTGCATATCTACGGGCATCCGGTTGATATGGACCCAGTAATGAAATTAGCCCAAGAACACGACCTTGCAGTTATTGAAGATGCAGCGGAGGCACATGGTGCTGAATATTTGACAGGCCGAGATACATCGCATCCGACCTGGAAGAGATGCGGAAGCTTTGGTGATATGAGCTGTTTCAGTTTCTATGCCAATAAGCTAATCACGACAGGAGAGGGAGGCATGGTGCTGACTGATGACCCAGATTTAGCAGAAAGATTGCGGTCATTACGTAACCTATGCTTTCAACCGCAACGCCGGTTTTTTCATGAAGAGCTAGGTTTCAATTTCAGGTTGACCAATCTTCAGGCAGCTATCGGACTTGCCCAACTGGAAAGGATGGATCAAATCAACGCTCACAAAAGATGGATGGGTCAAGAGTATACTCGCCGATTAAAAAATCTAACGGATCTGCAGCTTCCCGTCGAAGAACAGTGGGCACACAATGTTTACTGGATGTATGGAGTCGTGCTCTCCGAAGAGACAGGCATGAATGCCACTCAATTTGCCCAGAGACTGGCTGAAAAAGGTATTGAGACACGACCGTTTTTCCTGGGAATGCACGAACAACCAGTTTTTAATCAGCACCAGATATTTCTTGAAGAACATTATCCCATTGCAGAAAGGCTAGCACGCCAAGGATTATATCTTCCATCGGGGTTAGGCTTAAAGGACGATCAACTAAATCAAGTATGCGATGTAGTGCACGAGGTTCTTTCATGAGTGATGTATTCGGATCAGTCTATGCAAGTATATATGACGATCTATATAACGACAAAGATTACAATGCCGAATGTAATCTTATACAACGCATCTTCGAACAATATGGAAGCAACCATATTAAAACAATCCTTGATTTAGGCTGTGGCACAGGTAACCATGCTCTTCCCCTCGCAGAGCAAGGTTTCGAGGTTACAGGGGTTGACTGCAGCCAGGAAATGATTAATAAAGCACAATCTAAAAACACGCCTTGCACTTTTTACTTAGGCGACATCAGGCAGTTTAATGCTAATAGAAAATCCGATGCTGTGTTGATGATGTTCGCAGTACTAGGATATCAACTCGAAAATGCTGACGTTTTGGCAGCCTTAAAGACAGCACGTTGCCATTTAAATCCAGGCGGTTTATTGATATTTGATGTCTGGTATGGGCCAGCAGTGCTTGCTCAGCGACCAACCGACAAAGTTAAAATTATTTTTAAACGTAATACCCCGCAGCTCGCTGCGGCTGGGATAAAGGGCATGCGCCTCGGATGCCCCGCCGCTTGCGGCGTGGGTGCGCTGCCGCCGTTTCACTTCAACAATGAGCAAAAAAATCATACGAGCAGCTTCAGGCGATTTGGATATTCGTCGCCAGATTTGCACTGTGAGGTACCATATCTGGCAATTAAATGATAATATGTTAACTGCCGAAACACAAGAAGAACATCAAATGCGCTTCTTTTTCCCTAAAGAGCTGGAGTTCCTTGTGCAGACGGCAGGATTCAAGTTGATACGTTTAGGATCATTCCCGGACTACGAGAACAGCCCGTCTGATAACACATGGAATGTAATAGCGATATGCAAAGCAGAATAATCAAGCCGACAAAGCACATCCCATAGAGCAGTAATGTGGATCTCTGACGACGCCAAATTGACAAAGATTGAGTGGGATGATGTCTAGGAGGCAAAATACGGAACACCATTTCCTATGCCAATCCAATTGTCGTTGGTATCATTAAGCGCACTTAAAATGCATGACTACCGCAAAAGTAATAGCAAAGAATAGCATTTTTTTATTTTTGGGAGATGCTATCGGATATGTTTTACAATTGATTTTAGTAGTTTATCTTGCCAGATATCTGGGTGATGCTAATTTTGGAAAATATTGTTTTGTCACTGCATTTAGTATGCTGTTTCTTATTCTCTCCGACATCGGATTAAGCGTGTTGATGATAAGAGAGATTGCAAGGGATACCACAAAAGCAGGCAAATATCTTGTCAATATATCTATTATAAAATTAATTTTATCTAGTTTTACAATCATATTAGTGGTTACTGCGGTTAATTTTATGCCCTATCCCCCAGATACAATCTGGGCTATTTGTATAGTTGCAGTAACCACATTTTTTACGTCGTTTACATCATCTTTTAGATCTATATTTCGTGCTTTTGAAAGGATGGAATATGAATTAATTAGCAAAATTGCGGAAAGGATTTTTATTTTTATTTCTGTTTTGCCTGTACTCTATCTTGGTTATGGATTGATAGAAGTGGTATTGGCAATGCTCATCTCACAAGTTTTTATATTTATATTTACGCTAATACTCCTTATAAAAAAGCTTACAAGACCAACATTGTTATTTGATTTATCTTTATGCAAGTCATTAATCAAAGAAGGATTTCCATTTGCTTTAGCATCGGTATTTTCCGTTATATATTTCCAAACCGATACGGTTATGCTCTCGATGATGAAAGGAGATGCCGTCGTTGGCTGGTATAATGCTGCTTATCGTTTGGTTATGGCATTGCCATTTATTTCCACTGCGTTTGTAGGCGCTCTTTATCCAATGTTATCGAAATATTCCACATCATCTAGAGATAAATTGATAATTGTCTATGAAAAATCATTCAAATTTTTGCTGATGTTGTCAATACCGATTGGAATTGGTACGTCACTATTAGCAGATAAAATTATAATTTTCCTTTATGGGCAAGACTTCGTAAACTCGATCCTTGCGCTACAAATATTGGTCTGGGTTGCCTCAGTACTCATGATATATTCGATCGTTGGATACGTCTTGGCCTCGATTAATAGACAACCGGTGGATACGCGCACCACTTGCATCTCTGCATTATTAAACGTGGGTTTAAATTTATTGTTAATTCCGGCATATAGCTATGCTGGAGCAGCGATCACAAGCGTTCTCTCATTGGTGTTCTTGTTAACATTAGAATTTATTTATCTGCAAAGAAATGGATATAAAATTCATGCATCGAAGTTGGTTTTAAAACCATTGTTTGCAGGGATATTTATGGGTTTAATTATATACAGTCTTAAGGCAATAAGTATTAACTTTATTATTATAATATGTATAGCAATCTCGATTTATGCGACATCATTATACATATTAAAGGCATTTGATAAAGATGAGATAGAAATGATGAGAGATATGTTTAAGCACGTTGTATCGGTCAGGTCATGGGGTAGAATCGGGGGAAATCAGGATGGAAAATGATAAATCGAAAATTAAAAAGGTTGTTATATTCTCAGAAAATCTTTATGGAGTGGGCGGTGCTGAAAGGTTGCTTTTTGAGGAAGCGAAATATTTTGAAAAGCTTGGCATAGAAACGTATATTTTCTCCCTTAATTTTAAAAGTGATGTTTTATTCAACAATACTTATGACATTAACGTAGAACAAATTGGCCAAAATAGTGATGGATCAAGAAATTTGCTGTTCAAGATCGGCCAAAGAATTTTTAATATAAATGCCTTAAGACAAAGATTGAAGGAAATAAAACCCGATATAATCATTTCGACATCACAATGGGACTGTATAACTTTATATCTAGCAACAATATTCACTACGTCCGCTTATGTAACACATATCCATGGCACGATATTTTGGTTCCACGATGACCCAGTAAAATACGCACTCATCTACAGAAATGTATTCAATGAAATAAGGGATTCTGTCATTGGTCATAAAGAATTTATTCCGGTTAGGCCGCAAAAAACGAGTTTGTCTATTAGTATATTTAAGGAATTTTATGCTGTTGTTCTGTATCTTGGAGTAAGAAAAGCTAAGAAAATATTTGTCCTCTCAAATCAAATGAAATGGGAAGTAAACAAACTTTACGGAAAAGATGCAATTGTTTTGAAAGGTGCTTTTCCAAAAGAAATCCTAGACTACAAACCAAGAATAAATATCAAAGAGAAATTAGGCATATCCGACAAAAAAATAATATTAAATGTTAATAGATTGGATCCGCGAAAGAGAATTAGTCTACTTATTAAAGCATTTAAACAAATTAGTGATAATTTAGATAATGTGGTGCTGATAATAGGTGGTGTGGGCCCAGAAGAAGGGAGCCTGAAAGCGCTAGCAACCGAATTAGATTTACAAGATAGAGTTAAGTTTGTTGGATACATTAAAGAAGAAGAATTGTGGGACTATATAACTTCTTGCGATGTTTTTGTTCATCCGAACTGGGCAGATTTTGCGATAGCGGCATATGAGCCATTAGCGTTACAAAAGAAAATTGTTTGGTCAACAGAAATGGAGATTGATGAGTACTTGGCTGGCAATAAGCACATTTTTACTTTCGATCCAGCTACAAATAATTTGGCTCGGGTCATTGAGAGGGCTTTGAACACAGAAGTTGAGGAGGATAATGATTTATCAATGTATACATGGGATAAGTATTTTGAAAAAATATATGGCGCGATTATTGAGATGATTGATTGTAAATAACTTGACTTATCCAGATTAGGCCACAACACCTATTGTTTGTGCTTTTCAGTACACTACATACTCGACCCCAGATTAGAAGTTCCAGCTATCTGAATTCTACATTCTGTAATAAAGATTGGAGGGCTGATTAGTTATCAGGATAGCGATTTCCAATCCGACGAAGTGGCTTCTCTTCCTGCGTATATCCCACATTCCGCACTTCGCATAAAATAATCGTATGTGTTTAGCACCCACATGTATCATGGGAATTTAGTGGCACCTATTTAGACC
>DAIMDR010000101.1:0-6682 GCA_036725705.1 Syntrophomonadaceae bacterium
TTTTTGCCTGCATTTTTTATTAGCTTTTATAAAGACTTTTCACACAGCCTGACGGGGTTATTGTCAACCAGCAAATTGCTGGTTGACAATAACCCCGTCCCCCTGTCAACTTAATAGTCGTTTGTAATTTTGTATTATTATACACAAAAGTCGTTTGATTTTATGTAATATCGTGTATTATATAATCATAACCTTTAATGAGGTGATGCTTTATGTATCGTACCGCGATAGAACAGCTTTATAAATGGAAGGAAAAGAAGAATAAAAAACCCCTCATTATAAGAGGTGCAAGGCAGGTTGGCAAAACCTGGTTAATGAAAGAATTTGGTCGCCAGGCGTACGGCAGTGTCGTCTATATAAATTTTGATAATAACCAAGGCATCCAGAACTTGTTTGATGGTGACCTTGACATAAAGCGCATCATTACTGGTCTGGAGCTGTATAGCGGCCATAAGATCGATGCTGACAAAATGCTGCTTGTATTTGATGAGATTCAAGAAGTGCCCAAAGCACTGACATCACTCAAATACTTCAATGAAAACGCACCGCAGTATCAGATCATATGTGCCGGTTCGCTGCTTGGTGTTGCGCTGCATGAGGGAACTTCATTCCCAGTAGGCAAAGTTGAATTTCTCGACCTGTATCCGTTGTCCTTTACCGAGTTTATGATGGCCATGGGACAGAACCGTTTCGTAGAACTCCTGCAAAACGGCGATTTTGAGATGGCAACCACTTTCAAGCAGACTTATATTGACTTGCTGAAGTACTACTATTATGTAGGCGGCATGCCCGAAGCAGTGCTGAGTTTTTCAACCAATAACGATTTCAACGAGGTCAGAGAAATCCAGCAACGTATCCTCGCCGCTTATGAACAGGATTTCTCCAAACACGCCCCGCATGATACTGTGCCGAGAATCCGTATGCTATGGAACAGCATTCCGGCACAACTCACGAAGGAAAACAGGAAATTTATCTATGGTCTGATCAAGGAAGGGGCCAGAGCCAAAGAGTACGAGCTTGCCCTGCTGTGGCTTGCCGATTGCGGCCTGGTCCACAAGGTACATCGTGTAACAACACCCAATCTGCCCCTCAAAGCGTATGAAGACTTGAAGTCGTTTAAGCTGTTTATGGTGGATGTCGGTCTGTTATCATGTATGGTACGGCTCCGACAGGATACACTGCTGGATGGCAACGAACTGTTCAAGGAATTTAAGGGGGCCTTGACTGAACAATATGTCCTCCAGCAACTTAAAACCCTAAAAGGCATCGAAGCTTACTACTGGACGAATGACCGGGGTACAGCGGAGGTTGATTTTATTATCGACAACGGCAGGGAAGTTATTCCCATAGAGGTCAAGGCTGAGACCAATCTGCAGGCCAAAAGCCTGAAAGTCTACCGGGAGAAGTATAATCCTCAGTTATCCATCCGTACTTCAATGGCGGATTATAAAAAGGAAGACTGGCTGCTGAATATGCCACTCTATGGAATCAATACCATTGTTTAGTTGACAATAACCCCGTCAGACTGTCACTGTTATAAACCATGTCTTCTTTTCATACACATTATATTGAGTTTTGAAGAAGGAGATATGTAAATGGAAGACCAGGCTTACTATTATTTTGGAAGTCGTAATTTGCGATTGACATCACCGCAATTACAGGGCACAGATGTTACAATTCTGCAGCAACTGCTAAATATGTTCCCCGATAATATAATAGCGGGCAAGCTGGTGGTTGATGGTATATTCGGACCTGTTACCCGTTCTGCCGTCAGGAACTTTCAAAAATATTTCGGTCTGGTAGTGGATGGAGTCGTGGGCCCGGAATCATTTCTGCGCCTGGGGCACCGGACCGGTAAATATGCTGCCGGCGAAGCAGTTTTTTCGTCACGCACTTTAAAAAATGGAGCCCGCGGTGGAGATGTTACCGTTCTGCAGAACCGCCTGGCGGCATACAAAAAGTCTTATCTAAACCGTCGGCCCGATGGGCGCTTTGGTTATTTTACCGACGGCGCAGTGCAGCTCTTTCAGACTGACTTTCCTGACTTGGTCACCAGCGGTATTGCCGATCCTGACACCTACAGCAAGATATTTATCCAGGCTCCTCCCGGAGGAAGAACTCTGCGTTTAAATGACCGGGGACTGGATGTTTACTGGCTGCAGTATTATCTTTACCAGTTAAAATATTATAGCGGGGAAATAAACGGCTATTTTCAAAGCAGCACCTTGGATGCGGTTAAAAATTTTCAAACTGCTGCCGGTATAAGTATAGACGGAGTGGTTGGCTCAGAGACTTACCTGGCACTGGGAACCAGTATTGCCTTTCCGCAGCAGGAATACTACTATCGGGTGCAATCCGGCGACTCGGTGTTTAAAATCTCCCAAATATTTAAGCGTAAAATGGAAGATATCATTAAACTTAATAACTTAACCCCACCGGGTTACATCATAAAACCCGGCCAATTATTATTGATACCGGTACAGCTCAGCTTCCACCTGGCCTTGAAGGGCGAAACTTTGGAAAACCTGGCTGCTCAATACTCCCTGCCTCTTATTGACCTTAAGGCTGCTAATGATCTGGTTCCCGATGGGTTCCTGATTCCCGATGAATCCGTAGTCCTCCCCGGTTATACTGCCAGCCTGCCAGGTGAAATAGCTTTTCTGCAACCCACTAATAAGTTAGACGAATTAATAAAACTGAATCCCGGCAGCGGGACAACAACCCGCCTGAAAGGGTTTGAGAATCTCAGCAAACGAGAGCTGTTTTTAAGCAAAGACAGAAAAGAAGTTGCCTTGTTGGTTAATGATGGCCGCCAGATAATTATCTATAACCTCGTCAATGGAACTTCCCGCCGGTTGGATGTGCCGGAAAGCGTTGATTATCTCGACTGGTCCTATGACAGCAACAAACTGGTACTAAATCAGGGGCTGGTTATAAGTGCCCTGGACGGATCAACCATTTACTCCTTTAGCGGTATGATGCCCCAATGGTTCACTGATAATAAGAGCCTGATATATTACGATGAATTGAGCACTTTGCGAAAAATTAATATTGAAACCCAAATCGACCGGCCGGTGCTCGTATTACCCGATTACTATATCTGGTTTTTCCAACTGGCAGCTCCGATAAACAAACTGCTGGTGATGGGATTTGTGGATCCGGGCAGAGTAACCTTTACATTCCTGTATGATCTGACTACTAACCAGCTGATCGAAATCAGCCGCAATGACTACTTTGCCCAGTGGTCAAGGACTTTGGATCACTTCCTGCTTCTGCAGCGGGACTATTTCGGTGAGTTTTTCCCCTGGTTCTACCTGAAAATTAATCGCTACTCCCGGGAAGGTATTTTTGAAGCAGAGGAGCTTTATAGCAAAGATGTAAAACTTAACAACGGCAACTTTGCCCCCTCTGACCGGGCTTTCCTCACGGTCCTGAGTAACCCGGGCACCTTCTACCCGATACCGGTGGTTAATCGCGATATCTATGCCAGAACACTTGACTCCCGACTCCTGACCCAACTTACCTCCGGTAACAACAGCTACAGCCCGGTATGGCTGTAAGTGACAGGGGGGAGTCTTAACATGACAAGGCGAGAATAGACTTTGAATAATCACGTATATGACAAGACGACGGCAGACTATGTGACAAACTCAAAAATCGCCAGGCTGTTTGTTCTGCCGTCACCCTTTCAACCGACAATAAACTAATAATATGACCGGCCCCCTGTCACCTCCCAGTGATTCAACGTGAGTCAAAAGAACCATCCGAGACTCAAAATAACCATTCGTATTGCCGTTTGTTATATAAAATCCGGCGTATCTGTACCGTATCACCCTTTATAGCAAAAAACACCAGATAACTATCTACAATCAGATACCGGTAGCCTTTTGCTTTTAATGCAACATCCCTTACAAAGGGACACCTTTCCGGCATTTCCACCAGACTACCGATTTTATCTACCAGCAGGTCATAGTATCTGATAGCGGCCTTTGGTGACAATGTATTCAGGTAGTTTACAATATCGTTTAAGTCCCTTTTAGCAGCCGGATAAATCTTAACCTTATATTTGCCCATGTACTCTGTTCCTCAACTGTTTTGCATACTCAAAAAAGTCCTCACCCTCGGCACCGTTTACTATTTCTTCTTCTGCTTCAGCTAGTTTTACATACAGTTCTATAATGGCTTGCTGGCGCTCATAAGTTTCAATACTCATCACCACCATATCACCAACACCGTTTTTGGTAATAAATACAGGCTCTCTCGAATTATGACAAAGCTCTGAAATTTCATTAGCATTATTTCTCAAATCAGAAATTGGCCTGATATTAGGCATATTTAAACCCTCCTTTTATCAATATATGCATATAAATTTTATCATAATTATGATATTCGGTCAAAAAAGACACAAAAGCAATATTACGGACTTCCAAAAGAGATCCTTCGTCGCCTGCAGCTCCTCAGGATGACATATCAAAAGTAATTTGATTTTATGTAATAGAACTCCTGCAAAACGGCGATTTTGAGATGGCAACCACTTTCAAGCAGACTTATATTGACTGGCTGCTGAATATACCACTCTATGGAATCAATACAATCGTTGAGAATACCTTTGATGCCTGAAACCGATTATTCATTAGTAAACTATCCAGGGGGATAGATTCGCTGTCAGTTTTTCGCCGGTTGACAATAACTCCGTGCCCCTGACACCGGGTGACTTGCAGGATATAATTCCCACCTGGCGAATTAAAAGGTAGAGGTGGAAAGATGGATAAATGTGTTTTCTGTAATCGCGAAGAGGCTATTCTGGAAAACCGGCTGGCCTGGGCCAAATATGACAAATATCCGGTTACACCCGGCCATACGCTGATTATAAGCAAACGCCATATAGCCGACTTCTTTGCTGCCACTGCCGAAGAACGGCAGGCATTAAACTCGCTGTTGGATGAAGCCCGGCAACTGTTGGACGATAAATATCACCCCGATGGTTATAACATTGGGATAAACTGTGGCGAGAGCGCCGGCCAAACCATCATGCACCTGCATATCCACCTGATCCCCCGCTACCATGGAGACCTGGACAACCCCCGGGGCGGGGTACGCGGAGTGATACCGGATAAAAGGATATATTGAAGGTGAAAAGCTAATTAATAACAGTTTACGGGGAGAAGAAAATGACCACCGATAACTGCCAGCCTGTTTACCAGGCAGTAGACACCGCCAGTTTTGCCGAGGACCTGTTTGTGGAACTCTTTCAGGAGACCTTCGGACTGGATAAAACCCAATACCTGATCAATGAATATCCCTGCCGGAATATCTATGGCGATAACTGCTATATTGACTATGCCCTGAAAACTGACCAGTTTGCTTATGCCATAGAGATAGATGGAGAACAGTGGCATAATCCGGCACTGGTCTCAGTGGACAAATATCTGGATGATCTCTTAAAACGCAATAGTCTGACCTATCTGGGTTGGCGGGTATATATATGGACTTACCGCCAGCTGGTTAATGAACGCGAAAAAGTTAAATCCGAATTAGTTCAGTTTCTGGGACAAAGCCCACATTTCAGAATCTATGATGACTACCTGCCCCGCCAACGGGGTACGGTACTGGAACTCCGTCCGCATCAGGAAGAAACCTTGCAACGATTACAGGAATTGCGCGGAGAATATAACAGCATGGCTCTAATTACCGATGCCCAGGGAACCGGTAAAACTACCACCGCGGTACTTGATGCCCGCCGCCTGGGACTGTGCACTCTCTTTGTTGCTCATACCCTGGAACTTTTGCAGCAGGCAGCCAGGAGATTCAGAGAACTTTGGCCACAGGCCCGGGTAAGAATTATTGACGACTACTCCGGCCTTCTGGATGGAGATGTAATGATTGCCAGCATTCAGGGCCTGCATAAACGCTTGAGCCAGTTTGCTCCCGATCATTTCGGTTACATAATCATAGATGAGGCTCACCATGCCGCCTCGCCCAGCTATCGTCAGGTCATTTCCTATTTTCAACCTGAATTTTTACTGGGCCTGACTGCTACCCCCGAGCGCCATGATCAGGAATCAATAATGGAACTATTTAAAAACGAAGCTCATCGCCTGGACCTTAAAACTGCGGTTGAAATAGGTGAACTGGTTCCCATCCGCTGTGTCAGGGTAAAAACCAACATTGATTTCAGCCATGTACGAATCAACGGCATTCGCTACAATTACCGTGACCTGGATAACTGTGTCCATGTCCCCGAACGCAACCGTCTCATTGTTGAAACCTACCTTAGCCATGTACCGGATCAAAAAGCCGTAGTCTTTTGTGCCAGTGTTCAGCATGCTGCAGAAGTAGCCCAGCTGTTTCAGGAATGCGGTGTCAATGCTCAACTGGTGGAAGGGCGTATGAAAAAATCGACCCGCGAAGCCATTCTCGATGAATACTGCCAGGGTCATGTAAAGGTGTTATGTGCCTGTGATATGTTAAATGAAGGCTGGGATAGCCCGGATACGGCTGTACTATTCATGGCCAGGCCCACCCTGTCAAAAGTAATCTATCTGCAGCAACTGGGCAGAGGCACCCGTCGGGCCAAAGGCAAGGAAGCCCTGCTGGTATTTGATTTCATCGACAACACCGTTCGCCATAATCACTCGGTAAATCTGCACCGTCTGTTCCGCTCGCGGGAATACCGTCCCGG
>DAIMDR010000102.1:0-6678 GCA_036725705.1 Syntrophomonadaceae bacterium
TAATCAGCGTTCATCAGCGTCTTATACGTTATTCTATGGTGGTGGCGGCTATTTCCTTATGAGATACTAGGTTTTGCTCTGCCCGGAATTGGGGCAGGAATTTTCTTATTATCTCTATGGCGTCGGCTGAATCCAGGAAAGCATTGTGTACGATTAACTTATCGACTAATTGTAATACGTTTATGGACTGATGGCCATTTTCTGATACAAATATCCGCTCGTGGTAAGTGGTGGTCATACGCTCATTGGAGTTAAACAATTCTTCATAGAGTTTCTCTCCGGGTCTAATACCAGTGATATCTATTCTTATATCTTTGTCGGGCTCCAAGCCATGCAGTCTGATCAAATCAGCGGCCAGATCCATGATCTTTACGGGTTCTCCCATATCCAGGACGAATATTTCTCCGCCTTGGGCCATGGCTCCGGCCTGAATTACCAGCTGGACTGCTTCAGGGATGGTCATGAAGTAGCGGGTCATTTGGGCATCAGTTACGGTAACGGGGCCGCCTTTTTTAATCTGTTTTTCAAAAATAGGGATCACACTGCCGCTGCTGCCCAGGACATTGCCGAAGCGCACGGCGGCATAGTTGGTGTGACCGCTTTTATTGTTCATTTCTTGGATAACCAATTCACCTATGCGCTTGGTAGCCCCCATGACACTGGTGGGTTGTACGGCTTTGTCAGTTGAGATAAATATAAAGGTTTCTACTGCATATTGATCAGCTAGTTCGGCCATGTTTTTAGTACCAATCACATTATTACGCAAAGCGCCACGGGGGTGCTTTTCCATCATGGGTACATGCTTGTAGGCAGCGGCATGAAACACTACCTGGGGCTGATGCTGTTTAAATACTTTTTGCAGTCGCTCTTTATCCTTTATATCTACTAATTCAGGATGGATGGTTAAGCCGGGGAAGACTTCTCTTAATTCCAATTCTATTTGAAATAGATTGTTTTCACTGTATTCTACCAGCACCAGTTCCTTGGGCAAGAACATACTTATCTGGCGGCACAGTTCTGATCCGATGGAGCCTCCGGCTCCGCTAACCAGTACTATTTTGTCCTGGATATAGCCGGAAATTTTATTGAGGTTGAGCTGTACCGGTTCACGGCGCAGCAAGTCCTCCAGCTGAACTTCTCTGAAGTCATATTTATCGGCTAACAGTTCGTTGGTTCCCTGGAATATACGTACCCGAGCCTGGGTCTGGCGACAGATATCCATAACCTCACGAATAGTGCGGCCGCTGGCGGATGGAATGGCAATTACTATTTCCTCTACCTGGTACTCCTTTACTATGGCGGGAATATCCTGACGTCTCCCTAATACTGGCACATCATAAACGGCTAGCTTCTGTTTATAGCGACTGTCGTCGATAAAGCCAACTGGAGTCATATTCAGGCTGCTGTTATTTAGCAGTTCCCGGGCTACCATGGCTCCCCCGTCACCAGCTCCGATTATGAGGGTATTTTTGCCCTGGCTGTTTTTCTGATTGACTAGATAGTCTCTCAATATCCGCCACCCTAAGCGGGAGCCGCCTATAAATATGGAGATAAGTAACCAAGTCAATATGTAAACACTGCGGGGCAGATGGGGCAGGTCTATAGTATAAATGCACAGCACAATAAGAACCGAACTGGTGGTGGTAGCTTTCAATATTCCGTATAATTCCCCTATACTGGCATACTGCCACATTCGGTGGTAGAGTCTGAATATGTGCATAAATACCATGGTGAGGATTATGTAATAGGGTAAAAGGTAGATGGCATTAGTGACATACTGGGCATACTGACCTGATAGATCGCCTTCGAACCTTAACACTAGGGCTAAGAGTAAGGCCAAGGCGATAAATACGGCATCTATGAACATTAGGGCTATTGTGCGTATGGTTTGATTCATGGTTAGGAGAATACCTCCGTTAGTGGTAAAGATTATAGAGATTGCCACGCTTCGCTCGCAATGACATATGCGAGCTGTTATTGAAGAGGCTTTTGGTTAATAAGTTTTTCATAAGTCGAGTATGCCTGGGTATCCAGGGTTTTTAACTGCTGGGCTATGTTGTCAGCCTCAGCGGTTGCGCCGGTTTTATATAAACTGGCGGCGTACCAGGTAAATTGGTCTAGTACGGGCTGGGGGGTGTTCTCGTTCAATACGGGGTAAAACTTGACATAATCTATGAAGAAAGTACTGCCCGCACCTACACTGCCTGTACCTATATAAAATTTACGATATTGGTGGCCTTCATCTACTAATAATTTTTGCTGGACTGTATTCCAGGAAGTCTGGGGTGTGTTGACAGAGCCGTTATGGAACGTAAAGGAGGTGTTGTTAGATTCTTTGTCGCCGCTGGTCGATCCCCAGATACCGGCACAGTTTCTTGTATCAGCTATGGCCCCAGGGGTAAAGTTAATAATCTTATACCTGACTTCCAATAAATATTCAGCGCCTGGCTGAACCGGAATCTTGGAAGCCAGATTCAGTACAGTAGGCCAGCCTTTTTGGTCTTGTTGAGCCACAGCCTTGAGACAAGTGCCGTTTACGGCTTCCTTATCTTTTACAGTGGATAGAATCCAGTTTTCGTTTTCTAAAGACGTATTAGTGAATTCAGTATCGGTGAATTCCAGTTGAAGTAAATTAGTGGCATAAGGCTTGAATATGGCCAAGCCTTCTTGGTAATTGCCTAATAGATAATGGGCCCGGGCAATGTTGTATTCGGCCTCCAGATTTAACTGCAGAGGCTTGCCATTCCAGCGTCTATCCTTATTAATGCCAGCCTTTTGCTCTTCCAGCTTAAGCTGTACATCCGCCATTTTACGGGCTAGCTGGGCGGTCTGTTCTTCATCACCTTCCTGCTGGTAATACTCTAGTCCGGCGGCCAATACCTTAACCAAGACTTCATAGCTATTTATGTCATTGGGATTGGGTAACAAAGAACCCTCGGCCTGTTGGAGCATCAAGGTAAAATCACCTAACATATTGGCGGTATTAAACAATGAGCTGCGTAATTTCGTATCATAAGGTTTCAAACGCTCAGCTGCTTCTATGGCAGATACAGTTTGCTGATAGGCCTGGTCGGCCAGTTGATGACCAGATTCTTTCAAACTACGGTAGGTCAAAGCGTAAACGTAGGCTAAATCAGCCTGATACTCAGCATTGAGCGAATTTAGCTGGGTGGCCTTTCCATAGTGTCGCAAGGCCGTTTGGAATAACTCATTTTGCTCTTGATCTGTTTTATCAGATGAAACAGAGTTTATAGCTGTACTGGCAGTAGTAGCATGCTTATGGGCACTATAATAACTGCAGCCATAGATGAACAATAGTAACGTGCACAGGACGGCTATTCCGATGTTGACCATCGGCAGTACATGGGCGAATTTGTACGGAGACGGCTTATCCTGGTCATTAATACTCTGGGCCGCACTGATAAGGGCGAATAGAATCCATAATACCAAGGCTATGGCGGCCAGGGACAGGTCAAAATCTATAGCAGCGTGAAGACCTAAAGCAACCGCCGCCGTAAAAGTACCGCCTATTAAGATCTGCTGCTCAAGGCTGCCGCTGCTGCGGGCGCGGCGATAGGTTTGGTAAGCGGCCCGGAAAAATAAGATCCAGACAGCCAGGAAAGCCAGCAAGCCGATGGTGCCTGCTTCCACCCAAACCTGGATAAAATGGTTATGGGCTTCGGTAGTAAATACCAAATAATCCTGGTAGCTGTGGTACAGGGCGTTCCAGCCCCCAGCACCGGAACCGTTTATAGGATGGTCCTTTACTATATCCAGTCCCCAGCGGATGAAATCTGCCCGGGATGTGTAGCTGTTACTGGAAAAATCAGTTAATCCGGCTAGTTCTTCGACGATTGCTTCGGACTGTAAGGGATTGTTTTGATTACTTAGAACCATACCTGCCGCGCCCAGTCCTGCTATCACCAGGATGGCGACAATAGCCAGGGTAACCTTATATCCTTTTCGGTTATGTACATAAACCAAGCCTTCCCAGACTAACATACCCACAACCACGACTAATACGCCTATTAAAAGGTAAGCCAGGGCTGCCTGTTCGGCTATAATAGCCGGGTAGAATTTAGTATAGGCTGCTCCAGCTGCTGCCGCAGCCACTGCCAAGGCCCAGAGGGAGCTTATTTTGTTTAATCCGGGCATGACCGCCAACAGTAAAACAGCCCCTATAACAAATATCAGCCAGGCTCCTTTGGACAAGGTGCACAGAATGACTAACATCATGACAAAGGCTGCAGTGGTATAAATCAGCCGGACAGAAAGTTTCTTTTCTACGGTAACCAGGGTGATGGCCAATAAGCTTATCACTGCCAGGTAAGCAGCGGTAGCATTGGGATACTGTAAAGTGGACAGTATCACCCGGCCATCAAAGGCGGCGGGGTAATCGGAATATCCGGTAGCAGCCAGTATGCCAATCACGGCTACTCCGGTTCCGGCAGCCAGAAGTATCTGCAGTATGGTTTTATAGTCACGAAAGTTTTTGACGACCTGGGTGATCATCCAGAAGACCATGAAGTAGTTTAATACTCTTAAAAAGCCATAAAAGGCTTCGCCGGGATGTACAGCGCCGATAAGGGAGAGCAGATAAGCTCCGGCATAGGCTAATACAGCCCAGTCCAGAGGGGTTTTAAGGAGGGTATAGTCTTTCTGGTATAGTTTTTGAACCCAGATCAGAAGGAAGACTACGGCTGTGAATATGTGGTATAAGAACATGTCTTCTTTGAAGAATAAACCGCGGAAAAATGGAGGGTAGAATATCAGGATACCTAGAAAAATAAAGGTTACCACAGGAAGCCACCTGGGGAGGTGGCTTGGTTGCGGGTTTATCTCTATTGTTTTGGTTTGCTTTTTTTTCTTTTTAGCCATAGTTATCTCCGGAAGTAATTTCTAGACGCAGATTTATGCTGATAATTTATTTTTCTGACGCAGATTAACGCAGATATTCGCTGATTTTTTAAATTCATCTGCGTGTATACTACTTTCTTGATAATACTTTTCGTTTGATTGAGATCTGGTCTCCGAAATTAATCAGTAGCCCCACTTCAAGCCTGGTTGCCTTTAAATAGTTTACTAGTTGAACTTCATGTGCTTTTGTGAGTTGACTGACTGCTTTCAATTCAACAATCACTCTGTCCTCCACAACTATATCAGCTACATAATCTCCTATCAGGTTTCCCTTATAATACACTTTAACAGGATACTGTTGCTGAGCAGCTAATCCTTCATTTTTCAATTCTATCATTAGTGCATTCTCATAAACTTTCTCTATAAAACCAGCACCCAGTTCGTTGTAAACCTTGTAGGCACAGCCTATTATTTTCTCAGTTAGGTCTATATGCTTATAGTTGTTATACGAATGGGTCATGCTAAATTCCTTTTTATTAGATTTAGACGCAGATTAACGCGGATTATTATGATTTTTACTTTTCTATTAATAATTAATATTTGGGTTATCTTAACGAATCTGAGTTTGAGATTGCCACGCGCTACGCGCTCGCAATGACACAGGCAGAACCATTTTCACAGCAATGACATTATTAGACGCTGATTTATGCAGATTTATCTTTAACTGGGGTGGAGCGCATGTATTCTATGATAAATACGGCGAAAATTACCAGCATGAATCCCAGTACGGCGGCGATAGCTGTATTCAACATTATCCGCGGGGAAACGGGATTTTTAGGTGGAGTGGCTGGTGACAAGACGATGATCTGCTCTTGGTCATTCATGAATGATTGCAGTAACTGTAATTCCATGATTTTGCCACTCAACAATTCTACCATATGCTCCCGGCGTTCTATCTCCCGCTCTCTACGGGATTCATTTACATATTCTTCCTGGGGCTTGTTAAGGGCATCTTCAAGATCCGCTTCGGCTTGATTTAGCTGGCTTTCGAAGGTATTTAGCGTAGTAGCCATGCTTTGTTGGTTCAATTCCTTAACATAAGATATGGTCTGGTTTACCAAAGTATTGGCCAATTCACTGTTTTCCTGCGGGTCGGTACCAGATACAACAATCTCTGTAGTAGCGGTGGCTGAGTCATGGTTTACTTTTATCCTACCCTGTATATCGTTGACACCCTGTTCCATGTTCAGTGCCTTAAGGCTTTTGCTTATCACGTGATGGGAGGCGAGTAACGCATTAAAGTTTTGATTACTAACTTGGGGCATTTTTAATGCGGAATTCATATCCTCTCCCATCTGCCACTGCAGACTGTTTTCAGCATTGACCACATAGGTAAGGGAGGATCCATTTACGGAGCTCATCGCGGCTGGTGCAACTACGGTATGGGCTTCATAAACGGGATCCATGAAGAATTTGCTAATCACGAAAGCCAAGATCATAGAAGCTAAGGTGACACCTATGATAGTCCATTTCCATCGCCAAAGGACGGCGAATATTTCTCTTAAGTCAATTTCGTCTTCATAATAACTTTGCATATTATTTCTTTCTTCCATATGCTTTTGTGTTACCCACCTTTATAATTTTTTCTTTTTTTATAAACGCTGATCTACGCTGATTTATGTAGATTTTAAAAGATTCCTTTATTAGACGCAGATTTACGCAGATTTTATATGATTTTTTTATTAGTATTTTATTAGCGTTATCTCAAGTAATCTGTGTCTATCTTGGTAATGGTGCTTGGCCTTGTTTCTCTCTTTTATT
>DAIMDR010000103.1:0-6665 GCA_036725705.1 Syntrophomonadaceae bacterium
AGACTCAGCTGGTCTTTCTTTCGGACGGGGGTTCGACTCCCCCCGCCTCCACCATAATTTTTGTCGAAAGAAGTCGAACGCTGTTGCAGTTGGCTTCTTTTTTATTTATATAGTAAAATGCAGATGATAACTGATATTGCGTCAGTTTAAATTTTGTGAGATAGTTTATTCTGAAAACTAAAGTGGCAAGAAAGAGCATAAGAAAAATAACCTCAGGGGTCATAAATCAGTTCATCATGCTCAATAATGTTAGTGGTTTTGCTTCTTGCCTTAAAATTGAGTAAATGGGGTAAGGCATATGACAAAGGTGCCAAGCAAAATAGAAACCTGGCAGATGATGGCTCCTGGTAAAATGGAGAGATCCACTATTGACGTTCCTGAGCTGAAACCAGGCGAGGTCCTGGTTGAAATAGCCGGCTGCGGTATTTGCCACTCCGACCATGCTGTCTTCTATGGCGAAGTGCCGACGGCGGCAGTAACGCCACGTACATTAGGTCATGAAATTAGTGGCACTATTGTGTCCGGCGATGCAAAACTTGTTGGAAAAGAGGTCATCATTCCCCCCGTAATGCCGTGCCACAATTGCCCTATCTGCAAAGCTGGGCGGGAAAACCGATGCCTGGCGGCCAAAATCCCAGGCTATAGTATGGGTATCTATGGTGGCAACTCCAGTCACATAGTCGTTCCTTCGGTAGATTTATGCTATATCAAGGAAAAGAACGGAATAGCCCTTTCTCACTTCGCCGTCGTCGCTGATGCCGTGGCTTCTGCCTACCAAGCGGCGAAAAGGGCTGACGTGCAGTTGGGAGACATGGTAATCATCATCGGTGCCACGGGAGGTGCCGGCGTCTACGCTACACAGATCTGTGCTGCCATGGGTGCCAAAGAGATTATCGCCATTGCCCGTAATGCGGAAAAGCTCCAGAGGGCGCTCAAGTTCGGCGCTACCCATGTCATTAGTAGCCAAAATAAGACCGCTAAGGATGTGCACGCTCAGTTTTATGCCTACTGTAGGAGCAAGGAACTGCCCCCTTTTTATGGCTGGAAGATTTTTGAGTGGACGGGCACCACGCCGGGGCAGGAAATCGCTTTGGAACTGTTGCCCTTTATCGGCAAGCTGGTGGTTGCCGGCTGCGGAATGCAGAAAAAAGAGTTCCCCTTATCTCGGCTGATGACTCTCGAAGCCGATGTAATCGGCACTTGGGCCTGCCCGCCTAAGTACTATCCGGATGTTCTGAACATGGTGCTCAATAATACAATCCAGATTGAGCCTTTTATAAAAACTATGCCAATGAGTCAGATAAAAGATGCCTATGAAGAAGCGCATCAGGGCGGATTAATGCAAAGAATCGTGCTAATTCCCGATTTTTAAGTAAGAGAGAATGAGTGTTGACCGAATACAAGTAATTTTCAAATGTCAAGTATGTTCACATTTTTTATTAATGTAAAAAAACTATGGCATCTTTTTTAACCTAACTTGCCACACAAAAATGAAGCAGAAGGACTTGAATCCTCTGGTTTAGGTTCTTTATGCAGATTAATTATATTCAGCAAGGGAGAACGAGTATGAATAAAAGAGGAACAGGGGCTGTATTTTGTTTGATTGCTGCAATTCTATTTGCAAGCCGCTATATCACGGCAGCAATATTTATGTCCGGTGTATCTTCATGGAGCTCGGGATTGTTTGGTGCAGGATTGCAATATGTTGGTACACCGTTAAATACATTTAGCATTATTAGCCTGATAGTCGGTATTGGATATTTGCTTTGGGCAGAAATATCTGAAATGAAAAAGAAATAAGTCATTGTTGAAACTCAATGTTTTGATAAGATTTTGAGCATAATGTGACTGAAAATCGGCATCTATATCCACCTAACTTGCCAGAATATTTGTCGAAAGAAGTCGATTGCTGTTGCAGTTGGCTTCTTTCTTTTTGGTAAAATCCAGATAAAATAATATAATTTTACTGTCTGTGAACCAGTACTTTAATGGTTTGTTCGTTGCCGAGAAGCGATTTCGTTGGAAATTCACCGGCCACTGACAAGAGTTACAGGATCCGATGCGTATGGCATGAACCTTACCATCTACAGTTATGCCCTACATTATCCTTGTTTTTTTTAATTATGTTGGGTATAATATAAGTAGAAATGATATTGACGGTGATGTTATGGGCTATGTCATAAATTTAATTGCTGACGAAGCAAAGCGGATCAAGGCGCTAAAAGAAAGCTATGAACAGCAGCTATCATTGCTTCCGAAAGGTACTCTGCGAACGCGCAGACGAGGAAAACACGAGTATTATTATTTGTCTTTTCGAGACGGCGAAAAGGTTATTACAGATTATGTTGGCAAGGATGAAAAAAAGATTAATGAACTCAGAGAGAGCTTGGAAAAGCGAAAACACATGGAAGATATTCTGCAGCAATTAAATCGGGAACTCAGTGTCGCGAAAAGAATTTTGGAGGGTGAAAAATGATCGTATATCATGGAAGCACTATTGTTGTAGATAAACCACGGATACTTCAGAGTGAACGGTTTCTCGATTTCGGTACGGGATTCTACACAACAACAAGCAAAGAGCAGGCAACCCGTTGGGCACTAAGAGTTGCAGCCCGCAGAAAGGCCGTAACGCAGTACATTTCCGTTTATGAATTTGATTACGAACGCGCTGAAAAGGAACTAAAAGTGATACATTTCAAGCGGGCGGATGAAGCATGGTTGAATTTTATTTGTGCCTGCCGAAGTGGTAAAAGCATTACGGAGGAATATGACCTCGTGTTTGGGCCGGTGGCGGACGATAATGTTTATACTACGGTTCAACTGTTTGAATTGGGCGTGTTGGACAAGGATGAGACGATAAAGCGGCTGAAGGTGGAAAAACTCTATGATCAAGTGTTGTTCCATACCGAAAAAGCGCTCAGCCTATGCAGTTACAAAGAGTTCATCGTATTGGAAGGTGAAAAATGATGGATATTGAAAAGTTTTCTGCTATTCTCCCAATGATAGTGGCAGCTATAACAGACAAGATTGCTACAGAATACCATCTGGATGAAAACGCAGCGATTGAAAAGCTATACTCAACTCAGTTGTATTCGTATTTGGAAGATGAAAAAACAAAGGTGTGGCACTATAGCGTGGATAAGATCTTTGACTTATACAAGACGGAAATAGAAACGGGAAAACTGGAACTTCCCGGATATTGAGGTGGACCATATGAGCAAGACAATGCAATTTAAGGTGTTCTGCATTGAGCAGTACAAAAAAAAGCATAACATGACCGGAGCCGAGACAGTGAAAAGGTTTAAAGAATTTGGTGTTTTTGATTATCTAGGTTCATTCTATGATGTACTGCACTCCACGGGAGCAAAGTATATTGTTGAAGACATTGACATGTTTATAGCAGCAAGACAATAGGATTTTATCACTGTCAGGATTTTTTACCTAGCTTTCCAATTCTGTCCGGGAACTATTTTCGGGCAGTTTTTTTTTGCATCATTACAATCTTTTCGAAAAATACCCATTGACGTTATATATATTTACGCGAAAATCGTTATGATTTTCTCATTATTTTTGGCAAAGCAGAACGTGAAAAGTATGAGAAGGAGCGCGACACTTTTCCAAAAGAAATACGTGATATCTATGACAGCAGCAAGACATATCATGATGGCAAATGGATGATGATACCAGCCGCTGATTTGGATACGCTGGAGGCTGTGAAACGCTTGATTATGATTAAGAAAAAGCCAAACCGCTATGTCCATAACCAATATGGAAATTGAGACGAGATAATGATTTTTTCTCGTTATGTGGAATTAATGGCATCTATATTCACCTAACTTTCCAGATTATCTACCATCTATTGATAAAAAGTATTTTATCAGTGGGTGGCTTTTATATTGCTTGAAAAACTGGTATTTAAGCCGTTCCTGCGGTTTTAGCGGAGCGGCTTTCTCGATTTCTGGTGGGTTATTTTTATACTAATAAACAAAACCCCTGTTATTTTTAGGCGGAGTTGGCAGGGATAATCGTTAATAGTTAGCATGGGGTGTGCATAGCCAACGGGTAATCGTTGAAAGATTAGGGGTAATCGTTGAAATGTATCCTTAATCGTAACTAATCGGCTTCCACCAGCTTAACACCATCTACCAAAGCCAAACAGCAGATTTTTCCGTTTGTGAACTGCTGACCTCGTGCATTAAACCGTTCAGCACTTGCTGAAAGATATGCTTGTTTTCTAGCTCTTGTCAAGCCAACATAAAACACGCAAAGATCGTCCAATATTGGGTTCTTCATTTGTTCAGGTAACGTTTTCGGCAGTTTGCAAAATGCACTGCTTGATGTATTTCTTAAGCTTGGACAATCTCTGCACAAGAAAGTAAAAACCCACTGTTCAACATCAGATAGAATAACATAATCCCATAGCCCTTTCGCTCCATGGATAGTCGAGAGTATCACCCGAGAATCTACATACTCCATTGCCTGTTTCAGTTGTCTGTTCTCAAAGATATCCAATAACAACGTGTATTTGTCCTCAGATAACAAATCAGAATAATCAACCGATACTTTCTCTACTAGAGCGTCAAGCAAGTAAAGCAAGGAATCAATAGTTTTCATGTTTGATTGTGAATAAGCAGTCTTAATGCTTTCAGCAAACGCGATTAGAGCTTTCTTATTTATGTTCTTAGATTTGCCAAATTTCTTGATGAACATTTCCTGGCATTTGTTGTGGAATTCTACATATTCCAAGTCTTCGTCTGTAAACATACCGTAGAAATACGGGATACTGTTATTTGAAAGTTCCGCTTCGACAATTTCGGCGTTTTTTCCACGTCCGCGAAAGAGTATAGCTATTTTACCCATATCGTCTTGTAGAAGGCTCTGTACTTTCGCAACAACCTTGCACGCCTCCTCTTTCTGAGTGCTTCCCCAAAATGCTGGTAGTTTTGCAGTATCAGAATCAGTAATCTCCGGGTCGAAGCAAGTCGCTGCGTTCGCCCTAATATTTGCGTCAAGCTTAAGCATCTCCGGATTATTGCGGAAGCGGTAGTTCCTGGCAAGTGCTATTTGGGTCATACCATATTTCGTTGCTGCCGTGGACATAATATCAGGCAACGCCCCAATGAAACCGTAAATACGCTGCAAAGGATCTCCAAGAAAAACCAATTGGGTATGGTCGGAGATCATTGACTCCAGTAACGACCAAGCAATGCAGTTTGTGTCTTGAAACTCGTCGACAACGAGTAGCGGGTAGTAGCTCTGATAGAACTTCCTTACCTCAGGGAAGCGGGCGAAAATCTCCAGCACAAACAGAATGACAGCGTTGTGTGTAATGTATTCCAAAGGCAGGAGTTTCCTAATAACGATGTCATTGTATTCGTGTATAGTCTGTGCATCAGGAGCACTGGAAGCCTTAATCGAGGTTTCTATACCTTCAAGCCGCTGGGTTTCTGATGCAGATAAAGTAGTATTCAGATCTTGGCGTCTGCTAATTTCACTGTCGCTGATCGCCTTGAATAGATTGACATCTTTTCGCAATACGTCAGAGATGAGATAGCCGTACTTTTTCAAAACCCCCTTGCAAAACCCGTGGTAGTTCGTGACAGTTACTTTCTCGCCTATGGCAACCGGACTGTTTTGTTCGCCAAGGAGTACGGGCAATTTCTCTGCGACTTCCCTTTTGACTTTCAGTGCGGCATTCACGCTAAAGGTTAGTCCTAGTATACGCTTGGGGTTTGGTATGCCACCTGAAGCGTACAGGTAAGCAATGCGGCTAATCATAGTGGTCGTCTTACCATACCCGGCAGGTGCTTCCACTATCAAGCGTGGACTGTCTGAAAAGATAACTTCAAGTTGTTTTTCATCGCCCTCATGTTGCTTTGAAATTTTTGCCTTTAGTTCTGCAAGAATGGCATTAGGCAATGCTCGCCACCTCCCGCGCCTTGATAATTGCATCGGCATAACAAGCAGGTATGAGGTCAGCTGGTAGCAATTCGCCGATAATCCGTCCCAGGAGAACATCCTTCTTTGCCATAAACCAAGCGGAGTACATTTGGCAGAACTCAATCTCATCATCATCATTGACATCTGATAGCTTCTTAGGTACATAGCCTGTCATATCAATACCCATCTTTTTGAAGTGCTTCCGCACGAAATCGGCATCCATTTCGACAGACTCTGCATTGCTGGATAAATCCTTAGCAATTTTCCTTACCAGGGCAGTTTGACCATTTAAAAATAGTTTCTTAACAATTTCAATTTCAAAGCAGAGTTCTTGTGTGAAAAACTCGTTATTAGCTGGGGTATGTCCAGTCCTAACATCACCGTCATAGATAGCTATGCTTGGGATTTTAAATTTTTCCAGTAATTGGCGAAGTGGTTTGATTGACTCTTCGCCTCTTGCATTTATAACGCAGATGCCGTAATCATCTAGCGATACGCCAAGTTTTTCGGCAAAACTATGAATGCAACCATATTCGGTTTCACCCTCAATCAACACGGCACAATGGGCGGGAACCACGGGGACGGTTCTTGCGGTTGCATGAGTTGCATGAGTTAGTGTATGTTGCTGTTATAAGCCAGAGGTGTAATATATGGAAAGTAAAGAAACTGGTGTAACTGATAAACTAAAATGGACAGAAAACAACAAATAAGAATGAACAGTATTT
>DAIMDR010000104.1:0-6615 GCA_036725705.1 Syntrophomonadaceae bacterium
ATTATAATACATAACGGGCAGATCCTGTGCATGCAGCGTGGCCAGGCAAAACAGGACTATATTTCCTATAAATATGAATTTCCCGGCGGCAAGATCGAAGTGGGGGAGACCAGAACCGAAGCCCTCATTCGCGAGCTCAAAGAAGAAATGAATATAGAGGTAAAGATAGGCGAGGAAGATTACTTCATGACCGTCAACCATAGCTATCCAGATTTCGAGCTGACTATGCACAGCTATATCTGTCATGTTGACAGGAAAGAATTCATCCGCAAAGAACATATCGATCATCAATGGGTGACTCCGCAGGAACTCAAAACACTTGAATGGGCGCCGGCAGATTATCCCATTGTGGAGAGGCTGAGGGAGAGAAATAGGTGCTGAAACCGGGATTGTATGAACAGATAATCAATAAAAAGCTGGGGCGGGAGCTTGACCAGGTAACCGACCAGCTCAAATCGGTTGCGCCCATTGATAGCACGGAAGCATCCAAGGTTTTGGCAAAATATTTAGCTGAGATATTGGAAAAAGGAATGGATAACGTCAAGGACAAGGGTGGAGATATCCGCGCCCAGATCGACCTGGTTAATAAACTCGTACAGATGATTATTGCGGAAACAAGAGAAGCTGACTTTGAAGGGTTATCTGTCGATGAACGCGCTGAGCAATTGCTGGCACTGGTAAACAAGCAGAATTCCATTTACGCTGTGAATGAAAAAGCAGAGATTATTCGGCCGCAGACATCCATTGCGCAAAGCTCTCTGTTCACAGGGGCGATCCATGAGCCCAGTATGTTTACAGAATTGAAAAAGGAAATCGCTTCAGCCGACAGGATCGATATGCTGGTTTCCTTTATTAAGTGGAGCGGCCTGCGCCTAATCATTGATGAACTGTGCAGCTTTGTGCAACGCGGCGGGCGGCTGCGGATCATTACGACCTCCTATATGGGGGCTACAGATGTCAAAGCCATTGAAGAACTAAACCTGCTCCCCAATACCGAAATCAAGGTTTCCTATGATACTAAACGCACCAGGCTGCATGCTAAAACTTATGTCTTTTATCGTGACACCGGCTTCACGACCGCCTATGTCGGCTCGTCCAATCTGTCCAATGCTGCTATCTCCAGCGGGTTGGAGTGGAATGTCAAAGTTACGGCCAAGGACCTGCCGGAGACGATCCGCAAGATTGACGCTACCTTTGAAAGCTATTGGAGCTCTTCTGAGTTTGAGGCTTATAACAAAACGCAGAAGACACGATTGGAACGGGCCTTAAAAGCTGAAACATCTGCCGACGGGGACAGAGTGAATCTGTTTGCCTTTGATATCAGGCCATATCCATACCAACAGGAAATATTGGATAAGTTGGAGGCCGAACGCAAGGTACGCGGGCATTTTAAAAATTTGATTGTAGCCGCCACCGGTACCGGGAAAACTGTTATTTCCGCCTTAGATTACCAACGTTTCCGCAGAGAAAATCCGGGTAGCCCTTGTCGATTGCTCTTTGTTGCTCATCGGGAAGAAATATTGAAGCAAAGCCTGGCCTGCTTTCAAGGGGTGATGAAGGATGCCAACTTCGGGGATTTATTTGTCGGCAGTTATAAGCCAGGAAGCCTGGATCACCTGTTTTTATCGGTACAGACTTTTAATTCCCAGGAACTGCAGACTAAAACTTCACCTGACTTCTATGACTTTATCATCGTAGATGAATTTCATCATGCGGCGGCACCAACCTACCAAAAACTGCTGACCTATTATAAACCCAAGATATTGCTGGGACTCACCGCGACTCCGGAACGTATGGACGGCAAGAGTATATTGGAGTATTTTGACAACCGAATTGCAGCTGAGATCCGGTTGCCGGAGGCCATCGACCGCAAATTGCTATGTCCGTTCCAATACTTCGGCGTAACCGACACGGTTGATTTGAATGAGTTGAAATGGGCCCGGGGCGGATATGATAAAACCGAACTAAGTAACCTATATACACTCAATAGCGCGGCGGCAGACAGACGCGCAGGCATGATCATTGCCTCACTGGGAAAATATGTGACTGATATAAATGATGTTAAAGGCCTGGGCTTTTGCGTATCAGTTGAGCATGCCCGTTATATGGCGGAGTATTTCAATACACAGGGCATTCCTTCCATGTATTTGGTGGGGACATCACCGGACGAGGAACGCTATACTGCCAAACAGAAGCTGGTCAGCGGCGAAGTCCGCTTTATATTTGTGGTAGATATTTATAACGAAGGTGTTGATATCCCGGAGGTCAATACTGTTTTGTTTCTGCGTCCTACCGAAAGTTTGACAGTTTTTCTACAGCAATTGGGCCGTGGGCTTCGCTTGGCAGACAACAAGGAGTGCCTGACGGTTTTAGATTTTATTGGGCAGGCCAATAAGAAATATAACTTTGAAGACAAATTCGCGGCCCTGCTTGCCAATACCACCAGAAGTGTTCAGCGTGAAATCAAAGACGGTTTTATCTCCCTGCCCAAAGGCTGTTATATCCAGTTGGAGCGCAAAGCCAAGGAATACATATTAAACAATATCCGCAGCTCCTTCACCGTGAAGGCAGGGTTGGTATCCCGCCTGGCAACCTTTACTGAAGACAGTGGATTGCCGCTTACACTGGCAGATTTTACAGCGTACTATCATTTGGATGTGCGCAGCATTTATAAATCCGGCAGCTTTTCCAGACTATGTGTGCTGGCCTCAGTCAGAGACGACTTTAATGAGCCGCTGGAGGAGGTACTTACAAAAGCCTTCCCGCGGATTTGTGCAATTGATTCCAGACGTTGGATAAAATTTCTGTTAAAAATCTTTTCCGACAGTGAAGATTTAGATATCGAAACGAAGAACATAGCGGAACGGCGGATGTTGCAAATGTTTCAGTTCACAGTATGGCAAAAACCATTTGAGGAATGCGGCTTTACAAGCCTAAAAGATGGAATTATGCAAATTAAAAGCAGCCCGGTACTTTGTGCCGAACTAATCGAGCTGTTGCAGTTCAATCTTAACCATATAGATTTTATCGACGAACCGGTAGATCTCGGGTTTGATTGCCCGCTAGATTTGCATTGTACATATACCCGTGATCAAATCCTGTTGGCTATGGATTATATGAAGCCTGCTACGGTTCGAGAGGGCGTGAAATACCTGCCGGAAAAAAGCCTCGATATCTTCTTTGTAACCCTGAATAAATCTGACAAAGACTACTCGCCGACCACCATGTATAACGATTATTCCATCAATGAGTGGCTTTTTCACTGGCAGAGCCAGAGTACAACTTCAGAAACATCGCCAACTGCTCAACGCTATATCAACCACCGCCAGAGAGGCAGCAAAGTGCTTCTGTTCGTTCGTGAGTTCAAAACAGATATTGCTGGAGCAGCACCTTATACATTCCTTGGTCTGGCAGATTATATAAAACACGAGGGCTCCAGGCCCATGAATATTACCTGGAAGCTGCATCGGCCAATCCCGGCGAAGTATTTGAAAAAGACAAATAAGTTAGTGGTGGGGTAGTAAATATGTCCGGGGACAGATCACCTGGGAGGTGGTGTGATGCCCTACAACATAACCAACGCCGTCATGGGACTATGTGTTGGCGATGTTCTGGGGGTGACGGTTGAATTTATGCATGGAAGCAACCATCAAACTATCCTTTCCAATGCTTTGCCTATAATTACATCTGCATAATCAGCCATGAATAATGGGATATTTAGCAGATCATCATCAAGTCGCAGGTTATTCAATGAAAAACGAATACGAAGCTTTACCTTATCACCGTACTTTTCCTTGTACTTTTTCAAACTTCTGCTCTCTACATTACTCTCTGATTTAACCTCTACAGGTAAAATGTCGTTTTCCCTTTGAATAAGAAAATCAACTTCATACCTTGGATTATCCATCGTCCAATAACGTGGCATGGCTTCAAACTGGTTCTGCAATGCTTGCAGAACATAGTTTTCACTTAAAGCACCTTTAAACTCCACAAACAGTCTGTTACCCTCGCCAAAGGCTGAGGGTGCTAAAAATGATAATCTTCTTAATAACCCTACATCTGCCATATATAATTTAAAAGCAGACAAATCATCGTAGGCTGAAATAGGCAGCCCCGGCGCACTGCTCCGATATATTTTATAAGTCAGGTTGGCATCACAAAGCCACTGCAAGGCATCTTCATACTCTCTTGCCCTGGCACCTTCCTTAACGACTTTATAGATAAATTTCTTGTTCTCCCTTGCAAGTTGGGAAGGTATGGACTTCCAGATGAGCGATATCTTTGGAAAATCCTTAGGATCAGGGTGCTTGGCAAAATCTCGTTCATATGCTCCTAAAATGTTTGACAGCACCTGCTGCATAAGCTCCACATCTCGCTCCTGTGTCCAAACACGAACTGATTCGGGCATACCGCCAGTTACGAAATACATTTTAAGTTTTTCATATAGGGGATTGAAAAATGCCTCCGGTATAGGTTCGATTTTATCTACAGTGTTCAGATAATTATTAAGATTGCCATCTCCATTAGCTATTAAAAACTCTGAAAAAGTCATAGGCATAATTTCTAAAAAGTCCACTTTGCCAACTGGAAAGGAAGCTGGCTTAGACAATGCTATACCCAATAGAGAGCCTGCACAGGCTACATGGTAATGTGGTGTATTTTCACAAAAATATTTTAGTGTATTAAGGGCATTTGGACACTCCTGTATCTCATCAAAAACAATGAGCGTATCTTCTGGAGTATCTATGCTGATGATTTCACCACTGGCCATAATCAGATTTTGAAGAATACGATTCACATCCTTAGTACTTTCAAAAAACTGCTTGTATTCGGGATGCTCATCAAAGTTAAAATAGGCAAGATTTTTATAATAACGCTTGGCAAATTCTTTAAGCAGCCAAGTCTTGCCTACTTGGCGTATACCTTTTAAAATTAGTGGCTTCCTATACTTAGAATTTTTCCAATCCAATAGTTTTTGCATAATCAGCCTTTCCATAGTACCACCTCTAAAGCATCACATTATTATACATTATTTAAGCTAGTTAATCACATTATTATATAATAATGTAACCATATTTCCAAGATTAGTCAATGCTATCACATTATTTTAAATAATCAAAATCACATATTTATTAAAAATAACCTCAGGCTAATAATTCTATTAATGAGGTCTAAAGGCATAATAGCAGATGACAATCAAAGCATCCCGAAAATTTCGCAATTCATTTACAAATTCAGCAGGATTATGGTAGAAAATATAGAAATATATTCTATATTTGTATGGATAGCAGAAAAAGCTCATATACGGGAAAACAAAGTTAATTTAAAATTAGCAGCAGCACCGGAGAGGATAAGTCGTGCCGCTGACAAATAATCTTGACCGAACATGCACTCCTGACACGGTAATGTCTACTAATTACAGTATATTGAATGGGAAGATATTAAAAGAAGGATTTGGGCCAACATCTGATTTGACTTGGACGAATTTATTGGCAGTATACGGTCCTCGTGTTGGTTTATAGCAAGATTCAAAGATAGTATTTTATGATTAATCCTTATCAGAAAGGAATGAATTTATCCCTTGGCCAAAATTGAGAACTACCAGTACAGTGTAGAAGAAGCTTTTAGGAACTGCTTTTATATAGTCCCGGATTATCAACGAGAATATGTCTGGACGGAAAATCACTATTTGATCACTTTCTACAACAGCTGGAAAGTTTCTTATTCTATTTTATTTTTACCAAAACACCTACCCGGGATCTGGAACGAAACTTTTCAATATGGGCAGATGAATTACGTGATATAGCAAAAGAGATAAATGAAACTGAGCAAATAATAAAACTGAATAAATTTTTAAACGACAGATTTGCCGTAAGTGTGAAAGCAAAAGATGTTGAACTTACTGACAAACTAAAACGATATTCTCTAAGTTCAATGCAACAGTATCGTACCCGTTATTTATTGGCAAAGTTAACGCAGCATGTTGATATGGCGTACCAGGGTACGAAAACCCCTTCATCTCTGGAGAATTATATGTCTTTGGAAATCGAACATATATTACCCAATAATCCTCAAGATGTGTTACATAATGATTTTATAACTAGAAATCCTGAAAAAAATTATGATGAATATAAAAATCTATTAGGAAATTTCACCTTACTTGAAAAACCTATTAATATTGTGGCTGGCAATGATTTTTTTGTGAAGAAGTGCGAAGAGTACAAAAAAAGCAAATATTATTTGACCAGTAGCATTGCCCAAATAAATATTGTTGGGAATGATTCCTCAATAAACCGAATTAATAAGCGCTTAAAATCTTTTACCGAATGGACGGCGGATACGATTAATGAGAGACAGGCAATGTTAATTGATCTGATTAAAGATGTTTGGGTAATAAGGGATTATGAATGATGAATAATGATAATTTGAACTTCTTCAAAATCTCTTTATTAAGATAGAGATTAGACGACTTTAATGAGACGCTGGAGGAGGTACTTGTAAAAGTCTTACCGCAGATTTGTGGGATTGATTCCAGACGTTGGATAAAATTTCTGTTAAAAATCTTTTCCGGCATTGAAGATTATATCGAAACGAAGAACGGAACCGAACGGCGGA
>DAIMDR010000105.1:0-6604 GCA_036725705.1 Syntrophomonadaceae bacterium
CCTTTTCCTCGGCAGCTGATTTTTTCTGCTGCTCATCAGTTAAACAATCTCTTAACTGACCTATTTCCTGTTTGCAGCTCTCCACTTCAAGCTTTAATTCTGTAACCCTGGAATCAGATAAAGTCAGTCTTTCTTTCAGGGTTATATTTTCAAGTGAAATCTGTTGGATTTTTTGTTTTAAGACCGTTTCCCAACGATTTTTTAAAACCAGAAATACAATCACCATAAGCAGAATGGTCAAACCAAATATGGCGTAACTTTGCTCTAAAGCCATGAAAAAATCCCTCCCCAGGGTTTATTCACCTAACAGCTCCCATTTCCCCTGTTCCAATTTGTAAATGTCAAAGCGGCTGAGCGGCAGTTCAATATTCTCCCAATGGTCTTTAATCCGATAAAGTAATACCGTTTTATCATCACCTTTATATATTTCATAATAATCGGTAACAGTTTTCCCTTCTGCCCTATGGATTACATAAAAAGCATCTCCGCTCTCCCCCCGATACTTAAGCGGAAAAGCTACTGATACCTCAGCTTCCGATTCAAATTTCTGCATAATCATTTGTCGGGAAAGCAACTCCGGTTCAGTTTGGGCAGGCTTCTGTATCTGCTCATTTATGAAAAATAAAATCAAAACCGCCACAGCAATATAGATAAACGGTCGCTTATGCAAATTATGCCCTCCTGATTATACCCGCCTGTAAAGACCATCTTCCCGGCAGGTAATAATATTCCTTCTGCTCATGCTTTCAATATGTTTTAATATCATCATTCGGGTCCAAAACACAGTATATTCATTTTGTTGACGGTAATGCGAAATATAATCCCGTTTTAACAGTTGCTCTCTGGTTTGTGGTGTCTGCAGAGCTTCCCATATAAGCTGCTCCCTCTCCATTGCTATAGCCAGATATGCTTTCAAACTGCCAGTAATATCATCCTGGCCTTTATAAAACACCCGACGGTGAGAAGTAACCAATATCGCCGGATCAAGCTCAATAATGCGATTAACTGAGTCTACTAACTGGTCAATATCGGAAAATAATCCGCCATACCAGGGGCCATAGGGTGATAAATCAATATCTCCAGAAAACAGAATTCCGTTTTGCTCAATAAAAAATCCGAAATGACCATGGGAATGCCCCGGCAAATAAACTGCCTGCAGCCTGTTGTTTCCCAAATCAAAAATCTCCCCATCATGCAAATGTCCGCCCAATTCAATATGATGAAACCCCGGATTTACCGGGACATCTTCCGGCATGGCGGAAATACTGCCAAATCGGGTTTGCCTGGGGATGTCCATTAACTCTTCCCACAGCTCATAACCTGCATAAGAGGCATATATATCCGGGTCGGTATAGCCTGGGGCCTCCATTTCCGAAGCCAGTATCCGGGCGTTTTTAAAAAAAGATATGCCGTTTACATGGTCGAAATGGTTATGGGTTAACAGCAATAGATCCACCTTATCAGTCAGTATATCCTGATAAGCTCCGCCTCCTGCTCCGGCATCAATCATTACACAAATGCCATCATCAATGTATAGTGAATTACTGTAGGGAAACATGGCCTTCCCCTGCGGACGCACTACTTTTATTCCCGGGCTTAATTCTACCAGCATGACATTCCCCTTTAAAGTATCAGCCTTAAAAATAAGTTGCAGGCTTAATCCTTATATAAACTTCTATTTTGGCTGTAATTAACCTTTTCTTTTAACCTGATGATATGCCCTGCTATTGACGGCAACTTACAGATTAGACAGATAACCAAATTTTTTAGCTAACAAAAAAGCCCGGGCATCCCCGGGCTTATCCGTGTTCTGTTTTGGTTAATCCAACTTATCCAGCATATCTACTACCATATCAAAAAAGTAATTAATATCTTCTTTGTCACTGATACCAGCTTTGAAACCAATTTCCGGAAAACGACCCGAGGTATTAATTTTTACACTTACCGTATATTGAGCACGGTCCATTTCATCTTCGAGCTGTTCTATATCAAACTCATCCCAATCATCCTCAAGAGATATATCTTCAGCCTGGAGATTGTTAACAAACTCAAGAGCCTCCTCCGGTAAATGATTATCGTTATTATATATAATCTGATTTACAATCCAAAGAACATCCATCGAACTAATATCAAGTTCCTCACTGAGTTGCATTATTTCATTAGCCACTGGAGTAATTTTCAATAAATCTGATAAACTGACCGGGTCACCTTTTCCCCATCTTTTCTTCATGGTATCACCTCGCCTCTCTAACACACAGCATAGTCTGAAGAAATAGTCTGAAACAACTGTTGTTTTTCTATTAAGCTCAATTTCATTGTACTATACTTACTTTGATTATATGTGAAGAACGGTTGAAAATATATTGAAATTACTACCTATGCAAAAGCTTCCGAAACTGATAAATCTCTCCCCGAATGGAGAATAAAGCATAGCATAATCTATATGGAAAAGAATTATATCATGGATACCCTCAGTATGCAACTCACATCCATTTTACTGTCAAAGGTTGCATTTACTTTGACCACTCACCTTACCAGCAGATAATGCCTACAATCACCTCTGCACTATCCCCTTACCCACCGGTATTATATTATAATAATAAATATCAAACACCAAAAGGAGATTATATGAAAAAGTATATCGGATTATTGGCTATAGCACTAACCATTGGCTTAATCGCCGTCTCTTTTTATGCTGCCCTGTCGGGAGCATTTTTCCAGCCATCATTTTGGGCATTATACCTGGTCATAATTATTGCAGACCTATTGTGTATACGTTATCTAAAGAAATAACTTTCCGGATGAGCAAATTAAACTCCTACTGGTGTATGTCGGACTATCCTCTACTAACCCATGATAGTTCCGACTTGACCTGATACTATTCCAGGCCAGCCATAATCCTTTCACGACGCTCCCGACGCAGGCGTTCCACATCCGGTTGCACCTGTTTCTTTAATGCCTGTAAATTCTGCCGAATAAATTGCTCAATATCCGCAGTATCTAGCCGGCTATCATGTCTGCCCAGACGAATACTTAAACAGTCGTTGGCCTGCAGATAGAAAATAAAATCTGCCCAGGCTTCTTCACCTTCAAAATTAAATATTACATTACCATTAGCCTTATTACGATCAGTTAAACGAAAATTATCAATTCTTATCATATCCATAACCTGTTTATCCACCCCATCATTCCAATTTAATTCATATTAGCATACACCAGCCACTATCACCATCTGCCAATATTTTATTCTATAATATTTTATATTGGCAAATAATCTAAACTTTTGTTTTCAACTACAAAATTAAAACTGCTATAATGCATATAAGAGCCTGAAAGGAGCTGTTGGTGGTGGAGTTTGTTCAACAAGCTTTAAATAATCCGTGGATTATGTGTCCGCTGCTGGTCTGGTTGTTCTTCTGGAAAGGTCTGGCCTTGTGGAGATCAGCCCGTATGAACCATAAAGGTTGGTTTATAGCTCTATTAATTATTAACACTCTGGGTATATTTGAAATAATTTATATAATTGCTACCAAAAAACGCTACCGATTTATTGAGAGTTTTATGAGATAAGATAGCCTTTAAGCCGGCTTCACAGCCGGTTTTTCCTTTGAGTGTTTTGCATAATTTATAATCTCCTAAATGAGACTTTTGCATAATTAGCTTTTCTTTAAATTATCATGTAACTATAAAATGTAATCCTGATTGATAGCGAAGCATCATTAATAGTGACCCGGCACTCATAAGACTCTTCGCTATCGCTCAGAGTGACAATATTGCATGATTTTCTTTAATATGTAAATTCCTAAAATAATGCAAATACTATCATTTATTAATAATATAATTCTTTAATCTGAATTTATATGAATATCCCCCCGCTTAAATTACATTATTCTGCATAATAAAGCCTTGATAAATTTATCTGAACGGGATTAAACTAATGCTAAATATAAATGAAAATTATTCCGAAGAATAGACCGGATTATTAAATAGACTAACGGAGAGTGACCTGATGAAACCTGAAATTGAATATATTTCCAACCACAAATATCCTGGTACTATAGCCTATAAAAGATTTTTTTACAGAAACGCATTTAAAGGGGTTTTAAGAAAACACCGTGTAAAATTCAAACGCCGCCGAATAGGCAGAGACGAGCATTTTGTCCTTTACCCTCACTGGCAAAAACGCTGGTACTCACTCTTTGAAGTGTCAGAAAACCTTTATGTCCCCTTTACCTATTCCGACTTTGCCAGAGCAGTTGGATTTATGAAAGTAATTGACGAACTGGGAGTTAACTTCAAACATTTATTACACCTCAAAAGTGAAATGTGGTTTTACCAGGACCTGGTTCCAAAAGATGTGTATGTAATTGATTATCTATTTGATGATGTATTGAGGATTAAGCCTGACAAAGCTGCCATGATTGGATTAACCGAGATTAATCGTAATGGAGAAGTATATGTAAAAACACGGGATCATTTTGTTATTAAGGAATTACCGAAAAGAGATGCCCTTTATCTGCAGGAAGATAACAGCAACGAGTTTAAGGGGATTAGCCGGATACCGGCAGAACTACTGGAAAACAGCAAAATGATTGAAATTTTTATACCCTCCCATCTGGCCATACACTACGGGTACACCTCCGGAGATCTGATCAGCGTTCACACCACCCCCTATATGGCAACACTATTTGGCTTTGACCGTCCCTTTATTCAGGGCCTTTGTACCACCAACCTGTTAATCAGCAAGCTCTGTATGGCCGGCATTCAATTAAAGCATTTTACGATTACCTTCGCCCGTCCGGTTTATATAAGGAGCACCGTTTACCTGTACTATACCGACAAAGAATACCAGCTCCAGGATAAAAACAACAATGTACTATGCTTTGGGGAAATTAATTAACCAAATAAAAATAATTATATGTTTAAATTGCTGTATCCGTTATATTGAGGTCCGTTCTATAGATTACTAAACCTGCGCACTTTAACTTTATTCCGTGCATACGATCTGATTAGTTAATTTACCTATCTTTTCGATATAGCACTCCATAACATCGCCATCGGCAAGATATCTGGGCGGTTCAAATCCCATTCCCACTCCACTGGGGGTACCGGTGCAGATTATATCCCCGGCTTTTAAGGTCATGCCTTTGGATAGGTCACTGATGATATGAGGAATATCGAAGATCATATTTTTAGTGTTGGAATTCTGTCGTAACTCACCGTTTATTCGGCATTGAATCTCCAGATGCAGCGGTAGAGGCAGGGCGCTCTTATGTACCAGTGCCGGACCCAGGGGGCAGAAATTATCCAGGCTTTTTCCTTTGAACCATTGTTGATGATTGGCCTGTAAATTACGGGCCGAAACATCATTGGCGATAGTATAGCCGAAAATATATTCTTCCGCTTCTTCCGGTTTTATATTTTTGCCATCCCGGCCGATTACTACTGCCAACTCTACTTCATAATCCACCTGGGTTGTCACCTGTCGCGAAACCAGAACCGGGTCACCCTGCCCTATTGCCGGTGAAGCTACTTTCGTAAAATAGATAGGATTTTGTGGGATACTGGTATCTGTTATGCCAGCGTTTTTAATTTCCTGTGCATGTTCCACATAGTTTTTCCCCAGACAAAAAACATTGCGCCGGGGGTATGGAATTGGGGCCAGTAATTTTACGGACGATACGGTTATTCCCCGATATTCATCGCTTTTAATGCCATCCTCAATTCTATTTATCCATTCCGGCTGAAAAGAGAAGATTAAATCAAGCATGCTATCTATCGGTGAATCAATTAATTCTGTCAGGGTTATAATCTGATCCGCCTGCAATACCCCTACCTGCTCACATCCCTGATATCTATAGGTCACAAAATTCATATTGTTTCACTCCTGCCATTATTTTTTATCTATAGATTTCTGTTAAGGAAAATTGATGAAGGCCTCTCTAATAATTTATCTTCCAGACTCTATTTGCTAATATATCATTTTTAATTAATGTAATGAATAATCCGTATTAAAAAGGTAAAAAGCATAAAAGAATTGGTCTTTATAATTGATTGGGTCAGAAAATAAAAAAACCCTTCCAATTATGGCCCATTATTGAAAGGGTTTGTTTTTTCAGTGGTGCCCGGGGCCGGGGTCGAACCGGCACGACCGGTAAAGGTCGCGGGATTTTAAGTCCCGTGCGTCTGCCTATTCCGCCACCCGGGCATATTGCTTCGCACAAAATATAGTTTATCACGCTGATAAAAGTTTGGCAATAGTGGAGCAAAGCTTTTTAGTCGGCCGCTTTCAGAAGGGAGGCTATAAAATTATTTCTGCTCATATCCCCTTCGCTTAATGCCGCCAGGCGGCTTTCAGCTCCGAATATGCTATTTACGATTTCTTCGGCGGTTTTTCCCTGTCTGAACAGTTCAAGAGATTTAGCGCGTACTTCCTGCCAATAATTAAGTTTCATCTTTAAGGCAGCTTTACCGTCCAGTCTGACAGCTCCTGACGCACAGAAGAGTGTACCAAAGTCCAGTTTGCACAACATTTCCAGCGAAGCGATTATATCATTGGCATCTTCGTCACTGCGCAGAGTGTTTAATTTCTCACTAATAAACA
>DAIMDR010000106.1:0-6568 GCA_036725705.1 Syntrophomonadaceae bacterium
TACCCGTTGAAACTGAGGTACTGGTTAAAACCGGGGATATTGTAAAGGGAGGGGAAAGCGTAATTGCCAAATTCATTTCGAATTTCGATAGCAATTAGTATAACCTTTTTAAATCTCCTGGCTGGATGTTTATCACTGGTAGCTACGATTAATGAGAATTATGCAGCTGCGGCTCTGTTAATTCTTATTGCCGTAGTTATGGATTCATTGGATGGCAGAGTTGCCAGACACCTGGACAGTACTACCAGCATAGGTAAAGAATTGGATTCTTTATGTGATCTGGTTTCTTTTGGAGTTGCCCCGGCACTGCTTATTTATTCACAGTTGTTAGCAGATAAATGGTTTGTTGCCGGTTTAATTGTGGTTCTGGTTTATGTCGCCTGTGGAGCTTTCCGGTTAGCCCGTTTTAATGTATCCGGTGCTCCCGATTATTTCATGGGTGTACCTATAACTTTTGCAGGATTGTTCCTGGCCATAGTTTCTTTACTGTCAGCTTATTTGCCAGTATGGATGATAGTTTTACTGGTGTTGTTATTGTCTTATTTAATGATCAGTTCCATTCGGGTTCCTAAACCAGGTGCAGTTCCTCAATAATCAAATCTATTTCTCCAATAAACTAAGGTTTATCTTAATAAAGAAAAACCTTAGTTTTTTTGTTATTAAGAGCAATAAACTGCCAACTGAATAATGCTGTAAGCCTGCACATATAATAAGATATCATTTTTCTTTGGAGGCTATAACATGATTCATGAGTTTCATATTACAACTGCCAGTAATAATACTGACGGTTTACTGGCAGATTTAAATCAGCGAGCTAAATGGATTCATCAGCAAGGTTATAATATATCCGTTGATATAGATCAGATGCAGATTCCCGATATTGACAAATTAATAGTTAAATTACAGGGAAGTCAATTTGGTCAGGTATTTCGGGACGAAGACATTTTGTGTGTGTTTAAACATCAGGTAGCTGAGGTGATTGCGGAACATATTCTTACTCAGTGGGAAGATAAACTTATTTGGAAAGAAATTGGCCGTACCGGCCGGACGCTGAGCGAAGAAGAGAAGCAATTTGTTTATGATAAAACGGTTGAGTTCCTTCACGCCTGTCAGGATAACGAAAAGCTAAACCGATTATTATACTTTGGTCGCAAAAGTCGTATTACCAATCGTGTATTGGAATACATTAATGAAAATAATTATCTGCTGGTTGAAGGATTTATAACTTTTTGTTTAAGGGATTATTTAGCTGAGATTAAGTTTGCGGTAGAAATAGCTTACGAAGAATTGCGCAGTGAAAAAGAATACAATGATTTTATTACTTTGTTACGCTTTTATGTAGAAACGCAAACCCCTAAAATAACGGAAGTAAATGTCTTAATGACTTCCAACAGTTTTTTTTATTTATGGGATGGTAACGGTATGAAAATAGACGACCGTTATATGGATTATTATGTAAATGAGCTGAGATTTAATGAAATCAATTTCGATGATGTGTTAATCAGTATTTTAATTACTATTGCACCTCGTCGTATTATTCTTCATAATGGCGGTGATTTGAGCCGTCAATCCGTTAAAACCATATTAAAAGTTTTTAGTGATCGAATTAGGATTTGCAGTGGTTGTCCGCAGTGTCATCACATTTTAAATAATGGTTTCCAACAATAATTGCTGTCAAAAAGCCTATTCCCCATCTATTCTTTTCTAAAATTTCATCCGGTATCTTCTCCATGTTTTAATTGAGGATTTTGCATAATTCAATAAATCCTTCAATACTGTCACTCTGATAATATAACTACATCCGGTAGGATATTCAGCAACATTAATTGCACCCGGAAGGGTGTATCAGTAGTACCCAAGGGTGTAGTCCCTCGGGGGGAGTCTCATAAATGCCGTAGATCCCCCCTACGGGGACTACAATGCTCCCCGGCACTCAGCCCGATTATGAACTGGATTAATGTTAAATTACTAACTCTGAGTACCGGGTCGATATTAATGATGCTTCACTAACGTTCAGGATGACATTATTTTTGCCTGCCTTTAATAAAACCTGCATTATTGCCCCACCCGCTAAAATCTGATATATTCATTAAGGTAAATCTTAAGTCAGGTGATCAAATGTTAATTAAAATATTATTAATACCACTGATAAGTGCTTTAATTGGTTATGTAACAAATGTGGTAGCCATAAGGCTTTTATTTTGGCCCAGGAAACCAATTAACCTCGGTTTTTATGAACTTCAGGGTGTGTTGCCCAAAAGACAGGCGGAAATTGCCGTCAGTGTAGGGGATTTAGTAGAAGAACAATTATTATCACTGGATGAGATTTTTGAAAAAATTAACACTCCTCAAACAATGGAAATGGCAATAGTTAAAACGGTCAGGGTTTTACGGTACAAACTGGATAATATGTTGCCCAGGTTTTTGCCTGCCATGGTGGTACAACTGGTTGGTGATATAATGGAGAAGGTAGTACGACAGGAAGCACCAGGTTTAATTAATCAATTAATTGAGTCGGGACATGAATATTTAAGCAAGGATATACAGATTAGAAAAATTGTTGCCCAGAAAATAATTGATTTTGATCTGGATCAATTGGAGGATATGATACGAAGTGTTTCCAATAAAGAGTTGACATTTATTGAAGTTCTGGGAGGAGTTTTAGGTTTTATTATCGGTTTGGTTCAAGTAGGCATTATACTTTTATTCCCATAAACTAAAATTACGCAAAGGAGGACGGGTAAGATGATTAGAGTATTCTTGAAAAATGGTACCAGTCGTGAATATCCAGAGGGAATTACCATGTTGCAGGTAGCTGAAGATATTAGTCCTAAACTGGCTAAAAATGCGGTTGCTGCTTTATATAATGATGTGGTAACTGATCTTACCAGACCGATATATGAAGATGGCCACCTGGAGTTATTGGATTTTAATGATCCCCGTGCAGCTGCAGTTTACAGACACTCGTCCGGTCATATAATGGCTCAGGCGGTTAAAAGACTCTGGCCAGATACGAAATTAGCGATTGGGCCAGCAATTGATAAAGGATTTTATTATGATTTTGATAGTGAACATACGATAACACCGGAAGATTTTACACTAATTGAAGAAGAAATGCAGCAGATTATAGAGTCGGATTATCCAATTATTCGTCAGGAGATGAGTCGGGATGAAGCCGTCAAATTCTTTGAAGAAAAAGGCGAGAAATATAAGGTGGAATTAATTCAGGACTTGCCTGAAGATGCGGTTATAAGCCTGTATCAACAGGGAGAATTTATTGATTTATGTGCAGGGCCTCATATTCCTTCTACCGGCAGATTAAAAGCCTATAAATTAATGAGTCTGGCTGGAGCCTACTGGCGGGGAAGTGAAAAAAATCCAATGTTACAGCGGGTTTATGCAACCTCGTTTCCTAAAAAGGATATGCTGGATGATCATTTGCATAAAATTGAGGAAGCCAAAAAACGGGATCATCGCCGCCTGGGCAAAGAACTGGGATTGTTTGTTGTGTTGGATGAAGGACCCGGTTTTCCATTTTTCTTACCCAAAGGCATGATTCTTCGCAATGAGTTGGAAAGTTTTTGGCGCGAAGAGCACCAGAAGGCAGGCTATCAGGAAATTCGCACGCCGATTATTTTAAATCGTGAACTGTGGGAACGTTCCGGTCATTGGGATCATTACAAGGAAAATATGTATTTTACGCAGATTGATGAACAGGATTTTGCGGTAAAGCCTATGAACTGTCCCGGAGGAATGCTTGTATATAAGCAGAGTTTGCATAGTTATCGTGAGTTGCCTTTACGCATTGCCGAAATGGGTCTGGTACACCGTCATGAATTATCCGGAGTATTGCATGGGTTAATGAGAGTGAGAGCCTTTACCCAGGACGATGCCCATATTTTTATGCTGCCCGAACAGATTGTTGACGAGATTAGAGGGGTTATCCGTTTGGTGGACCGCTTTTATAAACTGTTTGGCTTCCCTTACCATGTTGAATTATCCACCCGTCCGGATAATTCGATGGGAGATAACGAATCCTGGGATATTGCTACCAACGCATTGATTCAGGCTTTGCAGGAAGCAGGACTTGAGTACCAGGTTAATGAAGGTGACGGAGCTTTTTACGGACCCAAGATTGACTTCCATCTGCAGGACTCTCTGGATCGTACCTGGCAATGTGGTACTATACAGCTTGACTTTCAGATGCCGGAACGTTTTGATTTGAATTATATTGGTGAAGATGGAGAAAAACATCGACCTGTAATGATTCACCGGGTTATCTACGGTAGTATAGAACGCTTTATTGGCATATTAACTGAGCATTTTGCCGGGGCATTTCCGACCTGGTTAGCTCCGGTACAGGTTAAGCTGATTCCTATTACTGAAAGACAATTGGATTACGCAGTTGAGGTTGCAGATGACCTGAGAGCATCAGGTATTCGCGTTGAGGTTGATTCCAGAAGTGAAAAGATGGGCTATAAGATTAGAGAAGGACAGCTGCAAAAGATACCTTACCTGTTAGTAGTGGGAGATAAAGAAATAGAACAGGGAGCGGTAGCCGTCAGACATCGTAAACATGGTGATCAGGGGGCTATGCCCACAGAAGAGTTCAAGCAAAACATTTTGCAGGAAATTCGTGACCGCAGTAATGACTGATATTGAGGTTAAAGAAATATATTTAACTTGATATTGCAGGCATAGTGAGTTTGTGTTATTATATTTAATGGACTAAGCAGGAGCTCAGCTTCTCACCTTACAACCTGTTGTTCGTAAGGTCATTAAACTGGAGATCAGTTGGTCGTTAGTGTTCCTTTGTGTATATTAGCGATTTGAGAAGCGAGTCTTATGACTCGCTTTTTTACTTTATTTTGGAGGTGAACTTCTTATTAGTAAAGATTGGAGAGTTAATGAGGACATTCGAGCGAAAGAAGTCCGACTGGTTGCCGAAGATGGTGAACAATTAGGTATAGTTTCAATCCGTGAGGCATTGGAAATTGCTCTGCAAAAGGGAGTGGATCTGGTTGAGGTAGCACCTTCAGCAAAACCGCCCGTATGCCGCTTGATGGATTTTGGCAAATTCAAATTTGAACAAAGTAAACGCGAAAAGGATGCTCGCAAGAAACAAAAGATTATCTCGATTAAGGAAGTCAAAATGCGCCCTAATATCGATGAACATGATTTCCAGGTCAAAGCCAAAAATGCGCGCAAATTTCTGAACGCGGGAGATAAAGTTAAGGTAACCATTATGTTTAGGGGTAGGGAAATTACTCATCCCGATTTAGGTGAAAAGCTATCCCTTAAACTGGTTGGAGAGCTGGCCGATGTGTCTGCAGTTGAGAAACCTCCTAAGGTTGAGGGAAGGAACATGGTAACTATACTGATACCCAAAATCGAAAGCATAAAGGAGGAAGGCTAATGCCTAAGACCAAAACTCATAGAGGTGCTGCCAAACGGTTCAAGAAAACTGGCAGCGGTAAAATTAAAAGATCCAAAGCTTACGCCAGCCATTTGCTGGGTGGAAAAAGCCCCAAAAGAAAGAGAAATCTTCGTAAATCCGGTTTGGTCAGTGAAGCCGAAAATAAAAGAATATCCAAATTAATTCCGTAGTTGCAGGAGGTAATATGATATGCCCAGGATTAAACGTGGTGTAACCACTCATAGAAGACATAAAAAAGTTTTGAAGATGGCCAAAGGCTATCGGGGCAGCAAGTCCAAGTTATACAGAGTAGCTAATCAGCAGGTAATGAAATCAGGTAATTATGCGTATATTCATCGCCGGCTGAAAAAAAGAGATTTCAGGAAATTATGGATTGCGCGTATCAACGCGGCAGCTCGCGATAATGGAATATCTTACAGCAAGATGATTCATGGTCTTAAAGTAGCCGGAGTAGATGTTAACCGTAAGATGTTAGCAGAACTGGCCATAACAGACCCACAGGGTTTTACACAATTAGCAGAACTGGCCAAGCAGAATAACTAAAGTTTTTAAGAGTATGGTGTCAGCCGTACTCTTAAATTATTCTTAGGAGTAATGATGAAAAAGATTGTTTCCCGGGATAATACACATATTAAACAGGCAGCTAAATTAAAAAATAAAAAGTATCGTCAGCAGCAAAAATTATATCTTATTGAGGGGCAACGATTGGTAAATGAAGCTTTGATGAGCAATCAGGTTGTTGAAAAAGTTTTTGTTGCCGAAGATTTTTCTATATCCGATGAAATGAACAGACGGTTGCAAAACTTTGATTGCTACCTGATCCCGCCAGCTTTATTTTCGTCTATTACTGATACTGAAAACCCTCAGGGTATAGCAGCTATTGTTCAAAAACCGGAGCCGGACCGGGATATCCTGGCTGATAATATTACTTGCCTCCTGTTACTGGATCAGATAACTGATCCAGGTAATATGGGAACCATTATTCGTACAGCCTGGGCATTTAACTTTGATGGTATTATGCTGACCCCTGGTTGTGTTGACCCATATAACCCTAAAGTTGTAAGAGCAACTATGGGAGGAATTTTCCATCTGCCTGTTTATGAGATTCATGAGCAGGTGCTGGATGGTTTG
>DAIMDR010000107.1:0-6506 GCA_036725705.1 Syntrophomonadaceae bacterium
TCGCCTCCAACCAGGCCAATGTGGATGGCACGCTCAATGTGCTGGTGGCGGCTAAGGACTGCGGGGCAAAGAAATTCATCTTCGCATCCTCATCAGCGATCTATGGCGACGAGCCGACGCTGCCAAAGACTGAAGACATGAAGCCATATCCTCTGTCCCCCTATGCCGTGGCCAAGATCACAGGGGAATACTACGCCCGGGTTTTCTCAGAGATTTACGGTCTGAAAACTGTATGCTTGCGCTACTTCAATGTCTACGGGCCAAGGCAAGATCCTAAATCGGAGTATGCGGCAGTGATTCCCATCTTCATCTCCAGGATCATGGAGGGATTGCCGCCGGTTATCTTTGGGGATGGGAATCAGACCAGAGACTTCTGCAACGTTAGAGATGTTGTCAAAGCGAACATCCTCGCAATGGAGAAGGGGTCTGTTGAAGGGGTATTCAACATTGCCTGCGGGAAAAGGACGAGCCTGAACCAGCTGGCGAGAATCATCATGGATATCATGGGATCAGAGGCAGCCCCGATCCATGACAAGCCAAGAAAGGGGGACATCCAGGACTCGGTTGCGGATATAACTGCAGCCAGAATGGGATTGAATTTTGAGCCGGATTATGATCTGGTCTCGGGATTGAGGGAGACGGTGAAGTGGTTTGGGGAGAGGATGGAAGGGAGCTGCAGTGGCAAGAGGATTAAGAAGAGGGTGATGGTAAGCAAGGATCGTGCTTCCTGAAAGAGGCAAAGCCTCTGTGTCTCTGTTCCTCTTTGGTTCCATCTGTTAATTGGTAACCGGCACTGTGCACTGCAACCACGAAACCACAGAGGCGCAGAGGCACAGAGAACAAAAAAACGGAATTGAACCACAAAGGGCACAAAGATCACAAAGGACGCGCAAAAGAGCCTTTTCCAATAATCTTGTGAATTTCACATTCAGGAGTTGAACTATTTCAATGAGAGGGCCGTGCCGATCCATGAGAAAGCTATGGATATCGATCCACAGGATACTTCATGTTGGCTTGGCAGGGCGCAATGCTCTTTATAGAATGGCCCGCTATGAAGAAGCTGTAAAGACCCTATTATAGAGTAATAGAGATCGTCCCGCCATACCTTATCTCGGCATGCGGAAGGACCTGAGCTTGGAATGCAAAATAAGTTCTGCAATCCCTTTAATGGTTCACAAACAACTCAAATTTGGATATGACTGTCATGACAGGTAAATTACATTCTTTGTTATCGAAAAAAGGTCCGATTAAGAGGATCGGCGTTGTAGGCATGGGATACGTAGGAATTCCTGCAGCAGTCCTGTTTGCGGATGCCAATGAATTTGATCTCGTTTTAGGATTTCAACGAGCATCCAAAACATCCGGATACAAGATAGATATGCTGAACAGGGGAGAAAGCCCCCTAAAAGGCAATGAGCCAGGACTTGAAGAGCTGCTCAAGAAGGTAGTAAATGCTGGGAAGTTCAAGTGCACTTCCGACTTTTCCAGGATCTTAGAGCTTGATGCGGTAACGCTGGCCATTCAGACGCCTTTTGCCAACCCAAAGGATCTCGAACCTGATTTCAGTGCACTCAATGCTGGCATCCGCAATGTTGGAAAATACTTACGCCCAGGAATATTAGTAGTGCTTGAATCAACCATTACACCTGGAACCACTGACGGTATGGCGCGCCAGATCCTCGAAGAGGAGTCAGGACTTGCTGCAGGAGAAGATTTTGCACTTGCACATGCACCGGAAAGGGTAATGGTTGGGCGCCTTCTCAAAAACATTCGGGAACACGACAGGATTGTCGGAGGCATCGATGAGGCCAGCACTGAGAGAGCGGTTGAACTTTACTCTCCAGTTCTTTCAAAAGGAAAGATCATCAAGATGACAGCCACTGCTGCAGAGGTCACAAAAACTGCCGAGAACACATTCAGGGATCTTCAGATTGCAGCCGTGAATCAGCTGGCCCTGTATTGTGAGGCCATGGGCATCAATGTCTACGATGTGAGAGCAGGCATAGACAGCCTGAAAGGGGAAGGGATAACACGAGCCATCTTGTGGCCGGGAGCAGGCGTCGGCGGGCATTGTTTGACCAAGGATACATACCATCTGGAACGCGGCGTGAAGATTCGGGACGGCGAGCTGGATTACCCTGATGGAATGGATTCGATCTATGTTCTCGCCAGAAAAGTGAACGATTTCATGCCGGAGCATATGTATCACCTCACAGTCGATGCGCTTGGACGTATCGGCAAAAGGCCGGAAGGCTCCAAGGTGGCAATTCTCGGATGGGCTTTTATCAACGATTCGGATGATGCACGAAATCCTCCCTCAGAGCTGTACAGAGATCTCTTGCTGGAAGCAGGGGCAATAGTTGCAGTACACGATCCCCATGTGCTGAGCTATCCAGGTGTGGAACTATATAAGCATCTAGATGAGGTCGTGAGGGGAGTTGATTGCATTTCAATCATGACAGGGCACTTGGATTATTTCAAGCTAGATCCGCTCTGGGTGAAAGAGATGACCGGCCAGAAGAATCCAGTCATCGTGGACGGCCGGAATGTTATGGAGCCGGACAAGTTTATCAATATGGGGTTTGTGTACAAGGGGATTGGAAGAGGGGATAAGAATGGGCATGAGATCAGGACTCTTGGGTAGCTGAGTGCTTGTTGCACCTCTCAGTTTCCGATGAAAAACAAAAAAAACTGAGATTTAGTGGCATTATCCATCTACCATACTAAAGAAGAAGGCATGACGACTAAAAAGGTATTATCAATTTAGGGGGATTGGCTCACCGGACAGGAGAACAGGGCCTGATAAATTACAGACAATTCGGCACACCACCGTAAAATGTGCTCTAGAATGTGTATCACATCGATCTTATTGCCACCGTATTCTCCTAATTGAATCCAATTGGAAGAGCATAAATAATGATGTGATGTGCATACAAGGAGAGAAAGAAAGAATTATTATAATTTGTTAGTTTGGAGCCACTCGAGCAACAATGAACTTTAAGCAACTTAGCCATCAGAGATTCCGAGCGATAGCAAGCTTAACTAGAGATCCTTTGTATAGGAACTCTTTCTTCATGGCCTTGTGCAACGTCTTCAACGCAGGCTGTGGTTTTTTCTTCTGGATGATCGCGGCTCGATTGTATTCAGTTGAACAAGTAGGGCTGGCGACAGCTCTTATCTCATCGCTTGGGTTGGTTATTCTTTTTTCAAGGCTCGGCTTCGATTCATCCGTAATCCGTTTTTTCAACTCAGAGGATAGAGGAAAAATAATAAGCACTAGCCTGATCGTTACCACTTCGGCCTGTGTCATTTCTGTAGTTATATTTATTCTGCTGGCAGAGATGATAGCCCCTTCCATGCTATTTATGAAGGAACAAAAATACGCCTTAGCCTTCCTATTGGTAGGATTAGTGAACTCGGTGGCAGCAATTATTGGAAACGCCTTCGTAGCAGATAGGAAGACGGACCATTATTTTTTACAGAACGTCTTCATGGCGCTCCGAGTTCCAGCCCTAGTCCCTCTCGCGTTCCTGGGTGTCTTCGGCATTATCGTATCTGTAGGTCTGGGATATTTGATCGCCTCCTTATTCGGCTTGTTGATACTTCATAGGAGTATTGCAGCAATCCGGTTGATTGTAGATTGGGAGTTTATCCGCAAGTCTTTTAGATTCTCATTCTGGAATTATGCATCAAGCATACTTGCTGCAGTGCCTGGTTTAATAATACCTTTAATGGTGCTGAATATGTTCGGTGAGGCTGAGGCTGCCAAGTACTACATAGCTTTCGCTATAGGTAACTTGGTACTATACATTCCTCAATCCCTAGGGATCTCTCTCTTCGTGGAAGGAAGCCATGGCGAGGGATTGAAGAAGAGTGTTCTACGTGCAGGAGGCGCAAGCCTAGTTCTCCTAGTGCCATCTGTAATTGCCATGCTCCTATTGGGTGATTGGATACTGAGGCTCTTTAAAGGAGAATATGTAGAAGCCTTCGACTTGCTGAGAATAATTGCAATCTCAAGTTTCCCGGTATCTGTTTATTATCTATTTGTACCTATTCAGAATGTAAGGATGGAAGTTAAGAGCATAGTCAAGATGAATGCTCTCCGTGGCATCCTGCTGATGGGATCAAGCTATCTGCTAATACAAAAATATGGGATCGTTGGGGCAGGGTATGCATGGATTTTCACTTATGGGATTATAGGGTTGCTGATCATTTTAATAGCGAGAAAAGAGATGTGGCTCTAATTGAAACCATCTACTGTATTAGTCGTATATATTTTATTAAATCTAATCAGATCGCCCCATAATATGGCATCTTTATAGTAATAGTCCAAAGCATGCTTCCAAGATGGATCTAATTTGAATTTAGCATTGTCATTAGAATATATCTTCAAAGGTCTTTTTTTTAGCTCATTACTTCTAATTAATATAACATCGTTACTATTATTTCTTTGAATACTCATATTAATGCTGTCAGCTTCTAAAATATGCGATTTTTTGTCAAATTTTGAATTCATAAGATATCGTGTAGTTACATAATCAGATAATATGTACCCTTTTGCAATTGATGCGATTTTTAGAAAAGCCTCTTCTTCCTGGTATGTAATATAATATGTATAAAATGGTCTTTTGATCAAAGGATTATCTGAAGAGATAAAATCATTCGTTAAGGATAAGAAAACCATTACCGTAAATACAATCAAAATTAGGAGAAATTTCTTATTTAATATTTTGGGGAAAATTTCCTTCAGACCTACAGCTCCCGTCAAGCATACAAATAGAAATGTATATTCTTCAAAACGAGAGAAATTAAAATCAGAAAACAGCTTAGTGATAAGCAAAGATGGACCCGGAAAAGAGACAGGTATTGATAAAAGACCAATTAAACAAAATATTTTACCTATTGGAGGCATACTATCCGATTTCATAGCTAAAAAAAACCCGAAGAGAATAAAAAATAAAATAAGCGAGTATTGAAGGTAGTTACCTAGTTCGCTAATCGGGGTATATATCACAGAAAATGATACTATGCGAGAAGGCGTATCAGTTAAAATAATCGGTATTAGCGTTACAAAGAGTTGTTGAGAATAATATAATAAATTAGTTAGGGTTATAACTATAGAAAATAGCAAGTATTTAGATGATAAAAAGTTTTCACCTTCTTCTAAATAAATATTTTCAAAGATATATACTAATATTAGTAATAAAACTATAAAAAATATAGATGGAAGGTGGTATAAAGTAATAATTATAGTTAAGAAAAAAGCAGTAAGTAGTTTCATTATATTATTTCTGTCCAATAATAATAATAATAATAATAATTCTATAAGAAAAATGGCACTTCTAGGTATCGAGGCCATGCCATATAAAATTACTGCAGGATAAAATGCTATAAATAAAGATGAGATAAGAGCTATTTTTATATCTCTGAAAATTCGGATAGAAATAGAATAACAGCTCACTAACATGAAAGAAAAAGTTATGCCATTTATAAAAAACATTATTTTATGGATCGGTAGAAAATCTTTCATAAATGAATAAGTTATAGCGCATAATATATGCCAAAGGGGAAATGTCTTATAATCAAAGAAAACGTCGGTTAAATAAAAATCATTTATTAGATTTTCGATATACCACGCATGAACAATAGGATCTGTTCTAGATATAAAAAAGTCATAATTTAAACTAACGCCCCAAATTAAATCTAGGTTTATTATAAAGATTTGAGTTAAAATAATTATTATACTTTTTTTACTATTTTTAAAAAGGATAATTTGTAATAAAATCGATAAAAATAAAAAAGTCATTAAAAAAAAATAAAAAAAAGGCCGAATCTGGTTTGAATGGATTAAATAGATAGAATAAGCTATTCCAAAAAAATTAAAAATTAAAAATAAGCGAAATAATCTATTTGATAAATATAAATCATTCTTTGTTTTAGTCTCAATTTTTAAATATAGAATAGAAGATAAAATCATAGGGAAAGCAAGATAACTTCCAAGTAGAGCCAAATTACTTTGACCTAAAATAAATGGAATAGTAACTCCAATTATACCCAGAACTGGAATTAGATATAATAATATTTTTCCAGTTAATTCAAATTTATCTTTCTGATTCATGAATCATCCATTCAATATTGGCTTTTATCAAGTCTAGCTAAACCTTCATACCTTATCGGGCATCCATAAGTATTTAATTTAATATAAATTATATATTTAGAAAACTCTTATTAAATTATGAAACATTATAGACGATGACTGCAATTGAAGGGAAATCATTTATTCTACTTTTGCTCCAACTCAGAGATTATAAACTTATATTTCCCAGCGTTCGTTTTCTTTATTTCAGTAACGAATTTGAACTCAACCTTCCAGCCTTTAGATTTTTTATTAATGATTTCTCTAATTATCTCCAATTGTTTCCCATCAAATCCATCTTCTGGTACTATCTTTATGACTAGCTTATCCAATTTTTCTTGTATAACTTGATATTCCTTAATTCCTTTAC
>DAIMDR010000108.1:0-6401 GCA_036725705.1 Syntrophomonadaceae bacterium
CCAGCGCAGCCTGGGCCAGCATATGAGCCAGGGTAACCGAGCCCTGCCCGCCAAAACCGTTTATGCGAAGTTCCAACATATTTATTCCTCCATTCCCCGTGGTACTGCCAGAGTTTTATTAACGTATCATCGCCGTGAAAAAGCCTTCCGAGCCTGTCATTGCTGTGAAGATATCTCCCGCTGTGTCATCGCGAGCGAAGCGCGGCGATCTCTATCCAGATCACCTACTAAATTCTGCTTGCCAACTGTCCTGATGGTCTGACCAGCTACATTTTATTGTAAGGTATATTCTGTAAAAAAGGCAATATGCCTTCCAGATAATGATAGGGAGTTTATAAATGAGAGGTTTAAGTTTTAACTATTGTGCTAAATTGGGAGGAAAATGGTAATGGTTGCAGAATGATAATTATGAGGATATTTCAGGATATTATAGCAAATTTTCGTATTATTTGGGCATTAGAACAGAGCGTGTTTGATGAATAAAAGAAATGTCGAAGAGGATAAAAGCATCATGTTAACTGAAAGTCAGAATCTTGATAGAATCATCGAAAACAGCAGTGTCGGTCGCCATGAGACTTTTACGCCTCGATACGGATGGCTAAAAAAAGGTTATGACGCCACAAAACAGGACGGCAATGTTTTCAAAGCCCCTGATGCTATAGAGAGATTAGGAGTAGGCAAGAACATGGTCCGTTCTATGCGCTTTTGGTGTCAAGCTTTCAAAATAATAGAAGTAGACCGAGGAGTTGCAAAAGGAACTCGGTTTGGAGACGAGCTTTTAGGCCCAAAAGGCTGGGATCCGTATCTTGAGGATATGGGTTCCTTATGGCTTTTACATTGGATGCTATTTGTTCCTAATTTAGAGGCTATTAGCTGGTCTTTTGCTTTTAATAGAAATTATCTCTTTTCCTTTGACAGCAAGAGTCTGACCAAGACCTTCATAAGTGCTGCCAAAAAGCATCCCCACTTAGCTGATCTAGCAGAAGGTACTTTCGAAAAGGATGCGTCTTGCATTTTACGTATGTATGCTGATGGTTCTAGTAATTCTGAGTTAGAGATTGATTGCCCTTTTACTCAGTTAGAGATTATTCGTCGGGCAGAAGAGAAGAATCATTTTTGCTTTGACAATAGAGATAAACCTAGCCTTCCACCTTTAATTTACGCGGCAGCATGCTTTTCCTATATGCATCATTATGCCTCTTCAACTCAAAAAGCGATATCGCTAAACCGTCTTACCTTTGATTTTAATTCGCCAGGTGTTGTATTTAAGCTTTCAGAGACTGCTAGCGGAGAGAACCTTCGACTAGCATCCCAAGAGATGCCTGGATTTTCCATAGTTGAACAAACGGGTGGTACGCAGATTCACTTACAAAGCGATCCAGATGATTTGTTTTGGAAAGCATTAGAAACGTATTATTTAGGAGCAATAATTAATGATGAAAATTAGCGAAGTAGTAAAACCAAATATGGAAGTTGCTCGCTCGATTAACCTGGAAAGAGATGCGGGGTCAATTGATATAGTAAACGACTATCAGATTACTGAGAAAACTAGAGAGGTTCTCAGTCGCTTTGGTGATGCACTACTGGGAGAAAAAATCTCAGCATGGTCATTGACTGGACCTTATGGCATGGGAAAATCCTCTTTTATTAACTACTTACTTGCTTTAACTTCGCCTTCGAATACCGATCTAGCTAATAATGCGTGGCAGAAGCTTAAAAAATCTGATCCAGATCTTTTTGAAAAACTATTTGCCGGTATCAACAGGAACGCTGGCCAGGGATTTTTGCAAATACCAGTAACCGCATCTTATGAAGCGGTTAATACTTCGATATTAAGAGGACTTAAAAATGCCCTAAGCCTAGCGAACATTCCTAATAAAGAGAAACTACTATCGAGATTAAATAAAATCGCGTTAAATAAAGATATTGATTCACAAGTTTTGTTAGAAATTACCAAAGAAGCAATGCTGTTAACTAGGATGCCGGCGATAATTGTAATCGACGAATTCGGCAAGAACTTAGACTTTATGTCTCATCATCCCCATAAGGGAGATATATTTTTACTTCAACAATTAGCAGAATTAGATTCTCTTTATATTTGGCTATCTTTACATCAGGCATTTGACGAATATGCCGCCGGATTATCAACCAATCAACAGCAGGAATGGCGCAAAATCCAGGGCCGCTTTGAAGACATATCTTTTGTTGAAACTACCGGACAAATGTTAGAAATGATATCTCGTGCTCTAAATCAATCCGACGATCCATCTTTTGAGCAAGCCCTATCAAAATGGGCAAATGAAGCATTTGATTCTATAAGTGATACCGAACTTTTCCATAAAACCTACTTCACATTAGAAAAAATCAAGGATATGTATCCGTTGCATCCGATTACAGCCATATCGCTAATTGAGCTTTGCCGACGTTTTGCCCAAAACGATAGAACATTGCTGTCTTTTCTTTGTAGCGGAGATAGAAATGCTCTTTCAGCATTTCTGAACCAGGAGGAGGTAGGTAAAGATTACAGTTTACCGACAGTAGGTTTGGATTATCTATACGACTATTTTTTCAGCATTAGTGCAAATGCACCCAGTTATCAAGCTGAGTCGCAACGATGGCTGGAGATACATAACATCATTTCCGAAGTTGGTAATCTATCTGAGTTAGAAGCAGCGCTGCTGAAAACAATAGGAGTACTAAATCTACTCTCAGGAGTTACGGGTATATCAGCTGATTACGAGACTATTTACTCTATTATGAAATACTCGGGAGGTTACGAACCCCATCAGGTTAGAAGATGGTTAGATGGATTAATCAAATCAAAAGATCTATTTTATCGCGAATTCGCTAATGAACTACGCTTGTGGGAAGGTTCGGACTTCGACATTTATGGAACTATACGTGAGCAAAAAGCCAAAATGGCTATTACCTCACTGGAGCAAGTGCTGCAAGAGTACCTGCCCCTTAGCCCATTCGTAGCATCTCGGCATGCATTTGAGACTGGAACCGTGCGGCGTTTTGAGCGTCGTTGGATAAGTGCTGACTCTCTCAATGAGGATTTGGCACCTACCGCTGGATTTGATGGACTGTTCGTTTATTGCTTTGGCAGTTTAAGTCAGCCCAAGTTTGTTCCATCTATATGTGCTGATGGACGCCCGATAATGATTGCCTATGTTTCTTCACAGACTACTTTGGTCGAATTAGCACTAGAGGTTGCTGCTGCAAGATATGTTTTTGAGAATAGTCCCGAATTGGAGCATGATAGGGTAGCTCGTAAAGAAGTGAGTTTTAGAGTGAATATGGCTGAGGTGCAGTTCCGCAACTATTTGAGTCAGGTGTATTCGCCTAACTCGGAAGATATTCTATGGTACTCCAAGGGACAGGAGATTACCATAAATGGTTCCAAAAAACTATCAGAAGAAGTTTCTAGACTCTGCGATGATTGTTACAGCCATTGCCCGCATATAGGCAATGAAATGATTAATTATGACAGACTATCCAGTGCTGCTGCTCGTGCCAGACGAGAATTAGTCGAAGCGATGGCAATTAATGAAGAACAGGAGCATTTTGGTTTAACCGGTTATGGCCCCGAGGTTGCCATATGCCGTTCTCTCATATTAGCTAAGGGCTTACATTGTAAAGGCCAGGAGGGCTGGCACTTAGTACTTTCCCGCGAAGACCAACGTTTTGCTTCACTGTGGGACAAGATTGAGCAGTGTATAGTTGAGAGCAGAGAGGACGGAATTCGTGTAGCCACAATACTAGATGACTTGCGGAAACCGCCTTTTGGAATGCGACAAGGGGTAGCTCCAATTTATCTATGTTTGTATTTGTTGGCTAAAGCTGATGATATAGCTGTTTTTCGAGAAAGCAGCTATGTTCCCTATTTAACTCAAGATACGATAGCTCTACTTGTTAAGCGGCCTGATTTGTTTACTTTGAAACGCTTTGTAACTTCTGGTATCGAACAGAGAGTCTTCAACATTTATCGAAAGTTAATTAAAAAAGCCAATTTACAAGGCAACGTCAAGCTTCGGAATGCTACCATGCTTGGAGTCGTCGGGCCTCTAATAAAGTATATGGAGGCATTACCACTTTATAGTCGAAACACTAGGGAGATATCTTTGGAAGCACAAAGGGTAAGGTCTGCCGTTATTAATTCTACTGAACCTATGCAGTTGCTATTTGAGGATATACCTAAGGCAGTCGGAATCGATCTTAATGATCAGTATAAAGAAGCTAATTGGCAGGAAGAACTGCAGATGAGGTTACTTAAGGCATTAGATGAACTGGAACAGGCTTATCCCCGGCTTAACCAACGGGTTCAGGAAGCCTTACTAGAGGTTCTCCGCCAGTCAGATATAGTAAAACTCAAAGAAATACAAGTTAAGCGGATAAAGCCTTTGGTGCAAATATGCAGTGATAGCGAACTTAAACCGATCCTACATGCGTTCATTAGAACGGCTGATGATATAGATGATTGGGTGAAAGGCATTGCCGGAATAATTGTGAAAAAGCCCCTTGATGCTTGGAATGACCATGATTTTATGCCCTTTGTGGCTAATCTGCGAGACTATGTAGATCGAATTGACCAGTTAGAAGCCCTTAATACCTTTGGCTCGAACTCAGAATCAGACGCTGTCTTACTAAGTGTTATGGATGCTAATGGCAAATTGACCAGAGAGATATTTAATTCTTCGCCTGTGAATAATGAAATAGTAGACCGCAAGGTTAAGGAAATCTTGAGTTTGCCGGAGTCTACTGAGATCATATTGGGACTAGTTAAAAGCTTATTGGGAGGGGAATCTTATGGCGACCAATAAAGATGTTAACAAAAAGGAGCGCCATATTCTAGCTCTATCCGGGGGAAAAGATAGTGCCGCTTTAGCAGTGTATATGCGAGATCAACATCCAGAATTGGATATGGAATATGTTTTTACTGATAGTGGGTGTGAACTGCCTGAGACCTATGAGTATTTAGATCGCATCAGGGCGGTGCTAAATATAGATATTACAGTTGTTAAATCAGAACGAGACTTTGATTATTGGTTGAAATACTACAAAGGAGTTTTACCATCACCGCAAAATAGATGGTGTACAAGGCATCTTAAATTAGAACCCTTCGAAGCCTATATAGGAGACAATGTAGCATATAGTTATGTCGCAATACGCGCTGATGAAAACAGAAAAGGATATCAAGATAAAAAAGGAACTATTATACCAAAACATCCGTTTGTTGAAGACGGTATAGTTTTGCAGGATGTAATAAATATTTTAACCAATTCTGGTTTAGGCTTACCTGGCTACTATGGTTGGAGAAAGCGCTCCGGATGTTACTTTTGCTTTTACCAGACAGACAACGAATGGAAAGGGTTAAAAAAGTACCATCCCAATGAGTTTGAGAAAGCGTGCTTTTATGAAGAGAATCATTCTGATGGCAGAGTATACACATGGAGAGGTAAAAACAAAAATGGTTATTTGTTTATTCGGGATTTAAGTGAGGCCCGAATTGAAAATGAATTAGTAATAGAGAGCGGCAAGGATAATAAACTAGGTGCCATATTGAAAGAATTGGATTTTTCCTTTCAAAACAGCCTTGTATCCGGGGGGGAGTATTAAGATGGAAGAGCTGCGCGACCGCAAGTTAAAACCATATGATCTTATGGTTAAAGAAATTAAAACATATAAGCGCGGCTCGGATACTAGTCCTAGTAAGTATGTTCTCTTATTATGTTTAATTAAATTATTTGACAACAATCCAGTTCATGAAAACAAGTTTTATTTTAAAGATATCGAGCCTAAGTTTATAAAGTGTTTCAATGAGTATTTTCCTGATTATCCAGATCATCGAAAGATGCTTGAATACCCTTTCTATCATTTGAAAAATGATGGTTTTTGGAACTTGCAATTATTAAATGGCCAGCAAGAAAAATTTGAAATGTACAAACAAAAGAGATTAACAAAAAACAGACTTCTTGAAACCGTAGAATACGCATATCTGTCTGAGGATACCTATCAGATGTTTCTAAATAGAAGTCAACGTAACTTATTAAAAGAAGCTCTTATTGCAATACTTAAAGGGCAATATAGAACTGATAATCAGCCGGAATTCATGGTTCAGGAATCTAGTCTGTTTGAACATGAACAACTTGCTATTGAAGTTATAAGAAACTCTATTACCAAAATGAAAATAGGCCAAGTTGTAAATAATGTACTTGTTTATGACAATCAAACGAAAAACTATTATGAATATGATTTAATTGTCATTTCTTATAGTGGATTATATGTTGTGGAACTTAAACATTGGTCAGGGCAAATACAAATAGCACCTTATAATTGGTTGATTCGAGGAACTCAATATCGACCTGATCCACATAAGAGCAACGCTTTTAAGTGCAAGA
>DAIMDR010000109.1:0-6392 GCA_036725705.1 Syntrophomonadaceae bacterium
AATTGAATAAAAGATTCGTCGGCCAAACCACCAATAAAACCAATATTAGCACTGCTGCCCAGTTCTTTTAACTGATTTATATACTCTGGTTTTTGATCCTGCATCCAATAAAGAAAGGGACCGGAAAAATGTAAATTTATAAAAAAATCATTTAAACCAACCGCCTCATTCAAAAGCCTGAGCCAGGGAATATAAGAATTACGAAAAGCTTCTTCCCTGGTGCGATATAATTGAAAATGAGGCTGATGAAAATGAGGGCAAAAAGCAATATGCCCTTTCATAAAGCACCTCCATAATTAAAGACAACTAAAAAAGTCATCTTCATATTGAATTCGATTTAACCATTCCGAAAAAATCTCGTCAAATGAATCGTTTTGCAAACTATTGCTTATTCTGAGTAACTTGGCATAATGCTCAAAAAACCTTTTCATGGCATAATCCCGGGTTAAGTTATTACTTACCATAAACAACCAGTCACTGCTCTGAATGAGCATTAATTCCTTTAAAGCCTGAGATAAAGCTACATCGGCCAACTCCTGGCTGTATGTACGGGATTTTAACGCTTCAAATTCTTGCCCGGATTGTCTTATTATATCCCACATCCAGGCAGTTTCAGTATTTTCCCAGACATAATGCTTGCCGCCCATTCCCCAGGAAGATTCAAATACCTGTGCTTCATGCCTGCCCTTTCCGACCTGAGTGGGTAAAACCAATTCCAGACTGGGGTTATCACTAATACAACGAATGACTGCTTCCAGCCAGTCAACACCTTCCCACCACCAATGTCCAAATAACTCAGTATCATAACAGCCAACTATTAATGGTGATGCGAAACCTAATTTAGCAGCATTTTTAGCGGTATTAATCAGGCTATTTACAAAATGCCAGGACTGCTGCCTTATTTTTAACTGCGCTTCTTCCGGGTTGTATAATTGCTTTTTATCCATTGCCTGATTGCGATCAGTAACCTTCCAATACTTAAAACCGGAACGCATGGAGTGTTTATGAAACTCACGGTAATTTTCGTCCCCCGGGTATCCATAATCAGCTGACCATACCTGATGACTGACCATAGCATTACGGCCAAATACGGTTATCTGATTATCTCTTAAAGAGTATGGCCGGTAGGTACTAAGCCCCGTGGAAGCAAAAGTTTCAATCTCGAATTCTTCATCAGTAAAGCCGTGGCTGGCTATACCAATTGGTTTTCCCCCTTCAATAGCATGACTGTCAACAAAAAAATAATTAAATCCATTTTTAATTAAAATGTCTTCCAAACCTTTGAAGTAACCGCATTCAGGTAACCAGAACCCCTCCGGCTCGCGGTCAAACACAATTTTGTATAATTCCTTTCCCCAATATACCTGGGTTTCCAATCCGGCTTGATCCAATAAAGGCAGGTAGGCATGGGTTGCTGCGGTAGTAATAATTTCAATTCGCCCCTGGTTTTGCAATTGTTTTAAGACCTGAATAATATCACGCTCAAATTCAATTTCAAAATCACGACGAATATCGCGATAATAGGTTCGATAATATGCTGCCAGACGGGCATACTCACTTTCACCGGCAGACAAAAAATAACGCTCATCAGCACTGGCCATACTCTCGCGTTCCAGCAAGTATTCAACAAATTCATGTTTAATATATTTGGAATTTAGTTGTTCCAAAAGCACCGGGGTAAAACTGAAGGTTAATGGTGCATTTATTCCTTCATCATTAAGTTTTATCAGACTATTCAATAATGGTATGTAAGTTTCAGCCATAGCTTCAAACAGCCATACTTCCCCAAAAGGCCATCTGCCCTGCCTTTTCACATAAGGAATATGGCTGTGCAGCATTAATAATATTCTTCCATTCACCCTGCTACACATCCCTTATCGAGGTGTAATACCAATTATTTCGCTCAGATAATAATCTTTGCTTCTCTCTCTATATTTTTGATTACTTCGTTATAAACTTCTATGGTTGCACTGGCAATAACTTCCCAACTGTATACAGATTTCACCGTCTGGTAACCGTTATCCTGCAAATCAGCAGCTAATTTTTCATCAGTCAGCAAATAAATTATCGCGGCAGCCAATTCTTCCTCCGAACCGGGTGATACTTTCAGACCATTTACTCCATCAGAAACAATTTCAGCTAATCCGCCTACATTACCAACAATTACCGGTGTATTGGTAGCCATTGCTTCGAGAGCTACGATGCCAAATGGTTCGTACAGACTGGGGAACACTGCTACTTTAGCCCGATTATATACATAGTTGCGATCTTCCTTGGCGATAAATCCGGTAAAATAGACTTTATCGGCAATACCCTTTTCGCGGGCCAATTTCTCTAAAATGACTTTCTGCGGACCCCGACCGCCAATATAAAGTTTTGCCTGAGGTACAGCTTTTAAAACATCCGGGAAACAATTAACTAATTGCCAGACACCTTTTTCAGGCACTAACCGTCCTATAAAAAATACTACCTGTTCGTTATCACCAATATCAAATCTTGGTTTATCTGGCAGTGATGTAAACAGATTCGGGTCAACCCCGTTTGGTATTATTCTCAGATCCTCACGAGGGCGGCCAAATAAATTACATACTTCATCCTGCATATATTGACTGCAACAAATTACCCGGGATGAATCCAGGGCAAGGTTTTTTTCTATTTCATTGATTTCGATTTGCATACGATTATGCAGACCTAGATTTCTGCCATGTTCAGTTGCATGAATGGTAGTCACAAGGGGTATCTCAAAAATCTTGGCTACTGATCTGCCAGCATAAGCAACCAACCAGTCATGGGCATGGACTACATCAAAACCTCCAACCTGGGAATTAATATTGATTGCCTTACGAATGGCTTCACTGTTAAAGGTGAAAGTCCAGGACTTAAAGTCCTCTCCTTCTTTTAGCGGTATGCCTACGCGGTGAATGTTAACCCCATTTTCGTTTTCATATCCCGATAAATTTTCAATCCCGGGGGTAATAATATGTACTGTAATACCCTGTTGAGCCAGGAATCGGCTAAGATCAAAAACATGTTGCCCTAAACCCCCCACCATATGAGGTGGGTATTCCCAGCTAAACAATAATACCTTCACAGACATTCGCCTCATTCATTGTTATATTTTTAACCATATTACCAGATTAAGATTCCTATTGTAAGGTTTTTTACTTATAATGTTCTATATGTTTAGCTAACTAAATCAGTAAGCCAAATATTGTGCAAATAATCAAGGGGGTCTAATTGAATGAACGCTGTACCTGAAAATATGCAAGTCCGTAAATCCATTATCAAGGATCCGGCTTTAGCGGAATACGGATATCGCAAACTTGAATGGGTTAGTCAGAATATGTCGGTCTTAAACATTCTGCGGGAAGAATTTATTCAGACTAAACCGCTGGCAGGAAAAACCATTGCCTGCTGTCTGCATCTGGAAGCTAAAACCGGTTATCTGCTGCAAACTCTTAAAGCTGCCGGTGCAGATGTAGTTGCCTGTGCCAGTAATCCTTTATCTACACAGGATGATGTAGTTGCTGCATTGGTTGACTCGGGCATAACGGTATATGCAATACACGGCGAATCACCTGAAGAATATCATAAATTCCTGGAGATGACCCTTGATACCATGCCGGATGCAATTATTGATGATGGTGCTGATGTTGTAACCATGCTACATAAAGCCCGTGTCGACCAGGCTCGTAAGATAATTGGAGGTTGTGAGGAAACTACTACCGGAATCGTGCGCCTTAAATCCATGGATGCAGATGGCTCTCTGCTGTTTCCAATGATGGCAGTTAATGATGCGTATATGAAATACTTGTTCGATAATCGTTATGGAACCGGTCAATCCGTATGGGACAGCATAAATCGTACTACTAACCTGGTGGTAGCCGGAAAGTATGTAGTGGTAGTTGGTTATGGATGGTGCGGAAAAGGAGTTTCGATGAGAGCTCTGGGTATGGGAGCCAAAGTAATAATTACCGAAATTGATCCGATTAAAGCCAATGAAGCTGTAATGGATGGGTTTCAGGTTATGCCTATGAGCCAGGCTGCTAAATTAGGTGATATATTTATAACCGTTACCGGAAATGTAAATGTTATTCGCGGCGAGCATTTTAAATTAATGAAGGATAATGCCATAATGGCAAATGCCGGTCATTTTGATGTGGAAATCAGTAAAGGTGACTTAAATGCTCTGGCGGTAAGTAACAGGCTGCTGAAAAACAACATAGAAGAATTTGTAATGGAAGATGGACGCAAGCTTTACCTGCTGGCTGAAGGCCGTCTGGTAAATCTGGCTGCTGGCGACGGTCATCCGGCAGAAGTTATGGATCTCAGCTTTTCTCTGCAGGCCCTGTCTTTGATTTATGTTATTAAAAGTCGTGATAAACTGGAAAACCATGTTTATAATGTACCGGCTGAAATTGACCAGCGGGTTGCCCGCTTAAAATTACAGTCAATGAATATATCCATAGATGATTTAACTGATGAACAAAAAGAATATCTGGATAATTGGGATACCAATCTTTAAATTAACATAACGCTTACTGTATAAACTAACCGCCTTATTCAAATAATAATAGCAATTATTTTTAATAAGGCGGTATTATTATGCATTCATCAGCAAAGCGATATATTTGGGTGTTTTTCAGTTTTTTCCTTATGATAATGATAGTATCTTATATAGCCCATCAGTTAACATCTCAACAACCCGCTAAACCATTGCCATCTGCAGAGGTTGATATAAATAAGTCCAAATATGTTACTATACGTGATACCAATGGAACAACCATTCTGGAAACCGGCATTCCGGTTTCAGTTGATGACGAATATATAAGTGCAGAAAATCAGCATTATGTAATATTAAAAGTAGAGGGCAATACCGCCGTCGCTGGAATTAAATCTCAAAACACCAATAAAGAAAACATAAACGTTATACCGTCTGCCAATCTTTTGTTTCCTGATAATGTCAGAATAAATACATCCAATATATCGGTGGCCATCTATCATACCCATAATGATGAATGCTACCGACTAACCTCCGGAATAAATACAAGAGTTCCCGATGGAGATATTATTAAAGTTGGCACTGCTCTGGCCAAAGATTTAAATGACCATGGTATAGTTGCTGTGCATCAGAACAACAACCATGGCCCGCACGATATAAATGCCTACAGTCGCTCGCGACGCACCGCGGTGCAATTATTAAAAGCAACTCCTGACGCCATATTTGACATTCACCGTGATTCAGCCCCTGCTGCCACTTATTTAACCCAGATAAATGGTATTGAAACTGCCCGTATTATGATTGTTCTGGGCAGATCCAATCCGGCTATGAGCACCAACCTTGAATTTGCCCGCCGGATTAAGGACGAAGCTGATACACTTTACCCCGGTCTGATGAGGGGTATATATATGGGTCGCGGTGATTATAACCAGGATTTGTATGCCCGCGCACTGATATTTGAAATTGGTAGCGAAGAGATTTCACTTAATGTTGCTGATAAAGCTGCCGGTTGCCTGGCAGATGTTATTATTGCGGTTTTCGGCAAACGATAATTTTATTGGTATGCCAATACTCCCCTATAAATAGCAGCGTCGTTGCATCTGCAACTGCCATTCTTATTTTTCCAACCGGATCATTTTTAACTTTACTTACTAATTCTGACCTGTAGATGATAATATTATTATTATTATATCTACAATGATTTGTTGGGGGAAATAACTATTAATAAACTGGAGAATAAATGGCGGGCTCTAATTATAATTTGTTTGGGAATATTTATGTCTACGCTGGACGGAAGTATTCTAAATATAGCTAACCCAACAATTGCAGATAACTTTAAAGTTACTATAGATTCAGTTCAATGGATAGTTACGATATATATGCTGGTAATTACGGCTACCCTTATGTTCTGGGGCAAACTGGGTGACCAGATTGGCAGCGAACGCCTGTATTCACTTGGCTTTCTATTATTTGCCATCGGTTCATTAGCCTGCAGTTTATCATTTACACTGATATTATTAATAATTGCCCGTGCATTTCAGGCTCTGGGTGCAAGTATGATGATGGCCACCGGAATTGGCATAGTTTTCAATTCCTTTCCACCGGGTGAACGGGGTAAAGCTCTTGGATTTACCGGCAGCATGGTTGGTATTGGCAATATGACCGGACCCGGTTTAGGTGGTTTGCTGGTTGCTGCCTGGGGTTGGAAAAGCATATTTCTGATTAATGTCCCCATTGGTTTAATCGGGTTTTTACTGGCATCAAAATATCTTCCCTTACAACCATCTTCTAAAAAAACACCGGAATTTGATATACCGGGAACCATAACCTTTGCTCTATTTGCATTTACGTTGGTTCTATCCCTGGCATCAGGTATCAAACCTGTACTTTT
>DAIMDR010000110.1:0-6384 GCA_036725705.1 Syntrophomonadaceae bacterium
CTTTCTCAGCAGTAAGAAACAATACCGGCTTATTTATAGAAGCAGCCCTTCCCAATGAATCGAAGCGGTTTCTCAACATGAAATCGATCGGGTAAATTGGTATCTTTTCTTTGGTTACGCTCAGTAAACTATCATAAGGAGTTGATAGGATAATACCGGCAACCGGCCTATTTTGCGCGAGATAAACTGCAACTCCCGAACCTATGCTTCTGCCCATGACCACTATTGGCACTGATTCTGCTTCTTGCCTGGTGCTAAAATAATCATAAATCTGTACGGCGTCACTGAATAAATGCTTTTCGTTGGGAGAACCATTGCTTTGACCATAACCGCGATAATTCATCAATACAAAGGACCAGTCCGGAAATCTTGCTGCCTGTTCGATCATGCTTGAGGCCTCATCACCATTCCCACCGAAATATATACACAAGCGTTGAGAATTCTCTCGCCCTCTCACCAGCCAACCGTTCACCTCTGTGGAGTCCTTCATAGTGATCGATATTGGCTGAGCCTCTGGATGTTTACTATCAATATGACTAATCATCTCTTTTGAGATTGGCTGCGGATAAAAGATCAATTTTTCCTGGAATATTGTTATGAGAATCCCTGACAGTATGTATATTAAAAATGCAACACACACCACAGTCAGCATTTTTTTGAGACGAGTTGGCTTTTTATTGACTTCTAGATTTGTACTGTTATTTCTCATTTCGCATAACCTCTTGACTATCGAATAATGGTTCAAATTCCAGCAGATTTTTGCGGTAACGTATCGGTACAAATTGAGTCTGCAGCTTAGGATTGCGGCGGGAGTCAATCGCAATCCGGTTGAAGTATAGTTTCCACAGTTCCTGGTACGGATCCCTCACTTCTTCCGGGTATTCCAGCGGGCTATCCAAAGCATACGGGCCGCCCCCCCACCTAATTTATAACAATATAGCACATTGGTGGTTAATAGTTTAGAGTATTTTCACGGGGATGCCAGCGTGAAAACCGAAGACCGACATTGTCCTATCCCCGGGAGTCACGGTACAAGGGGACAGGTTCGAAACCAGTGAAAAAGCACCATTTTTCAGTGGTCTCAACCTGTCCCCTTGTACCTCTGTTGGCTCAAAGATTGAGAAATTAAATGCACTATAGTATAATTATATACACCAGTGCAATTTTACGCACGGGTGTAATATTTATTGAAAGTATATTTTACGTGAGGTGTTGAAAATTGAATCGAAGAGAACGCAAAAAAGAAGCAACCAGACTGAAAATACTCGGCCTTTCTATAGAGCTTTTTAGAGCTAAAGGCTTCCGGGACACTTCCATGGAGGAAATCGCTGAGAAAGCGGATATTTCCAAAGGCACTCTCTACAATTACTTTGAGAACAAGGAGTCCATACTCAGTGCTTATATCCAAGCCACCGTAGAGGGTTTAGATCAAAAGATGGAATCCATTTTAAGGGATTACCCTGCGATTGAGCCAAGACTTCGTCTATTGATGGATTTTGAGCACGATCTTTTTGGGAAAGCCCCCGAGCTTATGATCAACTACATGATCCAAAGGATGCAAAGATTCCTTGACAGATCCTCGGCCGATCCTTTCGATAATGTCCAGCGCAGTGGGCAGGAAAATTTAATCTTAAAGATTATTACTGAAGCACAAAAGAACAAGGAAATCCGCAGCGACATCCCTGCCCAGGTTCTGGCCAGAGGTTTTCTGCTTATAAGCCTTAATTATTTTATTTCCTGCCAGTTATTCCAGGATTATATGGATTTAGAACGTTTACGAGCTCAGAGCATCGAAATGTTCCTTAATGGTGCCAAATCTTAAATCTAAGGAGGAGAGTATATGGTAATATGTTACACTCTGTTCTTTGATGAAATTGGGAAAAAAGACTTACCACTTGTAGGTGGTAAAGGAGCCAATTTGGGGGAAATGACCAGGGCTGGATTTCCAGTGCCTTATGGGTTTTGCGTAACCACAGAAAGCTACAAAGAGTTTATTGATATTAACCGTTTGAGCCAATACATTGCAGACATCATTGAGGACGCATGTCTTGACAATATTCAGCAGATCGGTGCAACTATCCGAGATAAACTAAAGCAGGCAATAATTCCTGAACATGTCAAGACCGCAATCACCCAGGCAGTGCAAAAGGCTGGCCAGGATAACTATTATGCTGTAAGATCCAGTGCCACAGCTGAGGACTTGGCCTTTGCTTCTTTTGCCGGTCAACAGGACACCTATCTCAACATTAAGGGGGAAGCTGCTATCCTTGATTCCGTTCGAAACTGCTGGGCTTCCCTCTTTACAGATCGTGCCATTCTCTATCGAATTCAAAACAATATTGCTCACGAACAAGTGCAAATGTCCGTAGTCGTTCAGAAAATGGTCTTGCCCGAGGTATCCGGAATCATGTTTACGGCAGATCCTGTTTCCGGTCATCGTGGGATTCTGACCATCGATGCCGGATACGGCTTAGGGGAAGCCCTTGTTTCAGGCTTGGTTTCCGCTGATGTTTATAAGTTTAATAAAACTACAGGAAATATCACAAGCAAAACGATAGCAGAGAAAAAGGTTGCCATTCTGCCTCTCGCCGGGGGAGGTACTGAGAAGGTGGAACTCATCGGGGAAAAGGTAAGCAGTCAAGTTCTCAACGATTCCTCAATACAAGACCTGGCGAAGCTGGGAATAAGAATTGAAAAACACTATGGGGGACCGCAGGATATTGAATGGTGCATCAGCAGGGACAACTCTACTGCTCCAATGTTAAGCATTGTTCAAAGCCGGGCCATCACATCCCTCTTCCCCCTGCCTACCCCGATTCCTCAAGATACTGACCTGCATGCCTATATTTCCTTTAGCCATATTCAGGTGATGACCGACCCTATTTCCCATCTCGGTGTGGATATGCTGAAAATTATAGCTTCACAGGGTAAAGGGCCTAACAGTCCTGTGGTCGACAACTACGCCAAGACTGCCGCAGGCAGAATCTATTTTGATGTCAGCGAACTCCTTGCCCATCGAACGGCGCGTAAACTCTTACTCAAAGTATTAGAGAGTTTTGACACTTTAACAGCTTTGTCATTAGTCGAGTTAATGAAGCGATCCGATTTTGATACCCGAATTAAAAAGAATAAGCATACGGTTAAAGTTCTCTGGGGCTTTCTTAAACCTGTAGTATACAAATGTTTGAAAACATTGGTTTTCAAAAAGCCGGAGGGTACAGTAGCCTTTGTCAACGATTACATTGAAAAGCGGGTGAAAAAAGCGGAAGAAGAAATCCAGCGGGGCCGGTCGGGAGTCGAGAAACTGGAGGCTATCTGCAGGACAGCTCGCTATCTGCCCGATTTCCAAATCCTTATGCCCGATCTGCTGGCAGGGATAATGAGCTTTATGGCTTTGAAAGCCCTTGAGCAAAAACTATTGAGCAGTCATAAGTATACGGACTTAATTATTAAAGGTTTAGAAGGGAATATCACGACTGAAATGGGTCTGCTGGTGGGAGATCTGGCAGACCAGGTACGCAAGTCACCCGATTTAATAGGTGAATTTACAAACAGTGACTATTTAACATTATTTACTCGCGTAAATAGTCTTCCGGGACATGAGGAATTCAAGAAAGATTTCAATGCTTTCATAGCAAAATACAATATGCGTACTGCCGGTGAAGTCGATATGGCTAAAGAACGCTGGGGCGAAAACCCTGAACCCTTGGCAAAATCCATCATGACTATTGTGAATACTGCCCAGGAAGGTGCTCATCGTGATGAGTTTAAGGCCACAATCGCAAGGGCCAATGAAGCTGCTGAAGCCCTAGCCAAAGAAATTGAGGCCAAGCGTGGAAAACTTACAGCTCGAGTAGTTCGCCGTCTCATAAGGGTATTACGGAATTGCCTTCCTTTACGGGAGCACAACAAATATCTGGTTATGAGTCTCATCTTCATTAGCAAGATAGCCTTCCTGGACGTAGCAAAGCATCTCGTGAAAAAAGGGCAGCTTGTTGAGGAAAAAGATATCTTCTTCTTAGGATTTGACAAGATTTATTCGGCAGTACAAGAAAATACAGACCTTAGAGAACTAGTGGCACAAAGAAAGGAAGAATACCGACACTTTGAGAAGCTTATTCCGCCCCGCTTTTTAACCAGTGATGGGGAAGAGATTAAAAGCAACTACGACAATAAGAAGCTTCCGGAAAATGCTCTGGCAGGTATGCCTGTTTCCTCGGGTGTCATCGAGGGAATTGCCAGGGTTATCACCGACCCTTCCGGAGCGTTTATAGACAAAGGAGAAATCTTGGTGGCCCCCTTTACAGATCCTGGCTGGACCCCTCTCTTTATTAATGCTGCCGGCTTAGTTATGGAAGTAGGCGGTCTTTTGACTCATGGAACAGTAGTAGCCCGAGAATACGGAATACCCGCAGTTGTGGGAATAATCGATGCGACAAAGCAAATTAAGACCGGGCAAAGAATCCGTGTGGACGGAGATGCCGGCTATGTCTTAGTACTGGAAGAATAGTAGGTGTTTTCTATTATCGTATTTATTGGTTTGCTATTTATCATGTTTTCCATCGGGATGATGCAATTGATCATCGCCGCCGCTCTACCTACTATCGTGATTGAAATCGGAGGCGCCGCGTTATACAGTTGGGTCTTTTCCGGTTATATGCTTGCCTCTATTGCTGTTATCCCTTTATTCTCCAAGCTGGCTGATATCTACGGAAAAAGGAAATTCTTGATTGTAGGAATGGCTTTATTTGCCCTGGGCAGCCTGTACGGAGGATTTGCTCCCAGCATGTCTCATTTAGTTAGTGCCAGGGTTATCCAGGGTTTGGGAGCCGGAATCATTACTCCTGTGACCTTGGCCATGGTTTCAGATCTTTTTCCGCCAGAGAAACGCGGTAAGATGATCGGCGCGTTTGCCTTTGTTCAACTTTTATCTAATCTTTTAAGTCCTTCGCTAGGGAGCTTCATCACCAAGCAAATGGGCTGGTCCTGGATCTTTTTTTTGAACTTGGGGATGGTTATCCTGGCTATCTTTTTAGTTTCATTTGGAAGAGTTGTTCAAGAAAGCAGGATCGATATGAAACTAAAGGAGATCGATATCATAGGAGGTTTTCTGTTCGGAGGCTTCTGTCTCCTTACAGTTGTCTTATCGAATACGGTAAGTAATCAAGGTAAGCTGGACTTTGTCGGAATCGTACTGCTCCTGGTTTTAATCGTTGCCGCCGCAATTCTTATGCGTGTAGAACAAAGACACCAAAATCCCATTATTAAAATGGAATTCCTGCAAACAAAGATTATCCGTCGTTCTATTATCAGTGCGATGCTGTCTGGGGCTATTATGTACGGACTGGCTATGATTCTTCCTCTATGTGGCATTATTTTCAGTCAGCAGGGTTTGAAACTCGATGAAACCAACACCCTGCTTTTATTCATGTTGGGACTTACGTCTGGTCTTCTTATAGGCAGCCAGCTTAAGAAGCGTGGCACGATTCAAGTCCCCAAGTATCTATGGATAACCCTCTCCTTTAGCTCGATGTTCCTCTTGTTTTCCGTGTATTCAACTTCTGTAACATTGTTTTCCTTGTCTTTGATCATAATCGGCCTTTGTACCGGTGCAATTATGGTTACCTTTCTTATCAACTCCCAGAATGCCGTTCAAAGTGAGGATAGAACCGTATTAAGTGGTCTGATCCAACTGAGTAGGTATTTCGGAGCTTCCGTTGGAGTTACCTTGCTCACAGGCATACTGCCTGAAGTTACAACGATCCACGGGATAGAAGAATTTTTCGGGGCTTTCGGTCTAGTAGTTGCCTTATGTATCATTGGGACCCTGAATGAAATTTTATGTGGAACAAGGAAACCGAGACTGCTGAAAAAATGTCCTTTTTAAGCCGCTTTAGCGTCTACCCCGATCCAATTTTCACGGCTAATCAGTAACAAATAGTATAAACCAAATAAAAAATGAGTATTTACCCCTTTTAAGGCGGATACCAGCTTGGCTATCCGCTTTAAGTTTACCGTCAGGGCCGTTAGTTTGGCCTGAATGCGGATACTTTGCAGACCGTAGCCTTTGGCCCGCTCCAGTCCGTGGAATCGTTTTAATTCTGCATTGGGGTTTTCCCGATAAAACAGACAGTCCAGAGTTAGGTTTTCTCACTAATTCGCAATAATGCTCAAAATCTCATAATTTCAGGTTTTTTTAAGCTGCCTTTTGCCCCAAGTATCTTTGTTTGAATGCAGCTGGGGATATATATCCCAGGGCTTGATGCCTCCTTTTGCGGTTGTAAAACACTTCTATATACCAAAAGATGTCCTGGCGGGCCTGATCGAGGCCACTGAAAAAGTACCCTAAATGTCATCCTGAGGAGCTGCAGGCGACGAAGGATC
>DAIMDR010000111.1:0-6338 GCA_036725705.1 Syntrophomonadaceae bacterium
AAGCAGATCCAGTTCCACCAGTTTGGCCGTCTCCTGCCACTGGTTTTCAAAGTAAGCTTGTTCCATTGGTACTTCTCTGGGTTGATAAGTTATGTTCATAAGCTGTATGTTCTTAATCCGTATCAGCTTGAAGAGGCGGAAATCCTGTCTGAGCAGGCACCAGGCAAAAAGATACCACGATTGCCCCTTGAGGAGCAATGCATATGGTTCCACTTTCCTCATGCTTCTTGTACCGGCAGCATCAACATAAGCAAATTCAATCTCTCTACAGTTTTCAATGGCCTGGCGCAGTAGCGTTATTTTGCCTTTGAGTTGCTCATTAGTTCCCCAGGGAGACAAATCGATTATCATTTGCCTGCTCTTCAGGTCAAGCAGTTCCAACTGTGATGTCGATAGAGGGTTTTTCAGTTTTTCCACCAATACATCATAACGGCTGTCAGGTATGCTGGCGGCAACTCCCTTTAAGGTGGAAATTAGGGTAGCCATATCATCGGCACTGATTACGCTTTTATCCAGGCGATAACCTTCGGCAATACTGATACCGCCATTCACACCCTGATAAGTTATGATAGGTATTCCGGCCAGGTTGATAGTATCAATGTCACGCAGAATAGTACGGACGGAAACGTCGAACATTTCGGCCAGTTCTTTGGCCTGAACCCGTTCGCGCCTGAGCAAGACTATGATAATGGAAACTAGCCTATCGATTTTCACTTTATCACCTGTTTTTGGATCAGATGTTTTCATCTATCTGTATTGGGATTAGTAATATTATACTGTTTTCTGGTTTAACAATGGTTAGTACCAGGAGAACTTTTGAGGAAATGCAAAATGTTGGAGGTAGAGGTGGGTGAGAGGAATGCAATTACACTGGGGTTTCCTCGATAAAATGGACACTCCAGAATTAACAGTTTGCTATCTTTCTTAGTTTAATTAAAATTCCCTTTCATTCTTGAGATCGGGGTTTTCCGTACCAAATGAGTGCTGATATAGTGCAAAGGGGAAAAGGCTATTAACGGTGATTCAGCTAAAATTCATATTGTTTTTGCTAATTACGATGATCTAAAAATACAAGGCTGCAATTTCCTAAGCTACATTTAATGGATTATGTGGTAAAATTACCTAAGTACATTACGAGGGGGGAAATTTATTTGCGTAATCCCAGAAGTATCAGGTTAACTGCCCAGGATTTGAGAGCTAATAACCTGTCTGTTGACCCGCCACCGCCTGATTCGTTGTTTATGCGTTTATGGAACGCTTGTTACAACATCGCAGAGCAGACTTTAAACACTGATTTTATCAAGGGAATCCATCATAATTCCCTTGACCCAGTCAAGTATGGAGGTTCTAATGTCTGTGACGCCTATTACTGTTTTAAAGGAGCCAATTCATATCTAGCCGCAGCCAGTCGTGCTGATGATCCTGTTCTAAAGGCCTTTCTTTTAAAAAAGTACCAGAGTTATGAAAAATACAACCAGGTTTTTCCCACAATATGGCATATTCGGGATGCCGCCAGCGTGGTACCCATGGAAATTAATATTAAGTATGCACAGCTTGAGGCCGATGTAGCCTCTCACTACGACCCGATAATGTGTCTGGTGGTTATGCTCCCTTGTGAATACCTGTGGTACTGGTTGTCAGACCGGATGTATCCGCCGGATCCGTCCAACCTTTATGCGCCCTGGATTAACGATAACCACTATCCCGATGGTGCATATGCCGTGGGTAATTATTTGGAAACATACCAGCAGGTATATGGCCCTATTGATTATAACTCGGCCCTGGCTATTTATTCCGCTGCAATGAACTGCGAAAAAGAAAGCTTTGCGGCGGCAACTAAATCACATACCTAATTTAATAAATCGAGAGGATGATAAGCAATGGCTCAAAAAACATTTACCATCGACTCTTTTCCCCCGGGTTACTATATGTCCTGGTTTGTTACCTCCCAGGCGGCTTATTCGGTTAATGCCAGGCTGTTTGACAGCGCCAGACAGTATTTTAACAATACGAAAATGAGCACCGATATCGAACCGCCTCTGGCTCAGGGGGCGGCTTTCATTCAGAGCAACGGGCTTAAACTATCCATTGATGTACCCCAATCCTCCGGCCTGGACAGCAGCATTAATACTTACACCATTACCACCGATACCGGCTCTATAGTGGGCTATGGCTACAATATCTGCATTGAGGACAGCAATGACAAGGATTATAACGATGTATGCGTTGCGCTGGTAGCCTGGCGCAATAAGGGTTAAGATGAATCAGGCTGAAAATAGCATCTTCCTGCCGGAATAATTACCAGCAACTGAGGCCAAACGATTTCCAACCTTTTGGCGATGAGGCAAAACAAATTGGGAAGGGGATATATAATATGCCGGTAATAACTGTGGATATTGGACAGATGCCGAAGAGCAGAAACCGCTGCTTATTAAACAATTAAGCTGTAGCGCTGCCGAGATAACAGGAATACCTTTGAGTGCCTTTACTGTAGCTATCCACGAACTGCCCGATGAAAATATTGGTATCGGAGCGAAAACAGTAGCGGAAATGAAGGCAGAGGCAGTGAAAACAAAATAAAGACAGGTTCAAGGGCGGGGCAGAGACTATAAGTCATTATCACGAATAGAAGATGGGAGAGCGTATCATGAGTCAAACAATCCCGGCTGCTGGATCGGGCTTTTTTTCGGACTTGCGGGTCGGGGAGGGGAAGGAGGAATCGGGCTGGCTTGCGCCTCTATAGCTTCACTGTGCCACCGGGCCAGCCTTTTTAAGGCATCAAGCTGTTCCCGTTGCCCGGCTTTAGCCTTGCACAGTGCACGTCCCAGGGTAGTATAAGATAGTTCAATATCCGCTTCGTTAACCGGAAAAGGAAAACCGTCTTTGCCTCCGTGAGCAAAAGAATAGCGTACCGGATCGCTGAAACTGGGCCGGGCTCCATACGCAACTTCGGCAACCAGACAAAGTGCCCGCAGGGTGCCGGCACCTACCCCGGACACATTAAGCAGGGCTTCAAAATCCTGCGGATGCTTATCATAAGCGGCATACAGGGCCTTGTTAAGATATCTTGTTCGAGGTATGGGGTGGCAGGTCGGTAAAGTCAGGGAAGATTCCTGCAGGCGTTTTATCTCCGCCAGCAGCCGATCGGGGTTTTCCTGTACCAAATGAGTGCTAATCTCGCGGATGCTTTCATTTTCGCCGGCCACCAGATTTAAGGTTTCTGTCGTAAAGTCACAGCAAATAGCGGCCTGGGGCTCAACCGTAAACGATTCCACAGCATCGCCCATCCAGTGGTAACGCCGCGCTTGCCGTAAATCTTCATTCATACCCTGTTGAATAACCGCCCAGTGACCATCTTGGGTAAAGAAAAAGCAATGATGATAAATATCGTAACTATCCTGCACGGCCGCACTATCTACCTTGGCTGACATTTTGCTGGCATAGACCAAATCTTCGACTGAACACCTCAATCCATGGCCATCAGCATGATTCATTATTTCTAAAGGAGTTTGACGGGCGCTACGCCCTTTTCCCCCGGCTACAAAAAGACCGGCCTGAGGCCCTACCTCTGCCAGGCCTTCTTTTAAGGCGCCGCAAACCGTGGTAGTTACCCCGGAGGAGTGCCAGTCAAAGCCGACTACACAGCCCAGGGCCTGAAACCAGTACGGATGGGAGAGCCTGCGCAGAACTTCATCAGGCCCGTCTTCTTCCAAAATCACTTCGATGATAGCCCTGCTCAAGGCTTTCATGTGGATAAAAAGCCAGGCAGGACACTTGCCCCCATGCAGGGGGAGGTTGGCTGTACCGGTTCGCATGATTATAGTCCTTTCATTCAGGATAACTATAGTATAGCAGAAACAAGAACAAAAGTTCTATTGTTCTTGTTGATATGGTGAAAAATGTTTAATGATTTTCGCAATTCTGCCAAACGTCTCGATATTGCACAATTATATGGCAAAACCATTTTGCCAAAACAGTTTAAGGGGCCTGTCCCCTTAAACTGTTTTTTCAGCCATTTAACCAAAACTCCTTCTCTTATTACTTAAGAAGAAAGACAATTCTGGTTAACAGTTCATTTTCCGGCGTTTCCGCGGGATTATTGAGATAAAATTCGTAACAGACACCGGTTGGGGTGTACCCATTGGCGGGTATCCACTCCATAATGGCATTATAAGCAGATTCGATTTGATTATAGGGGCCGGTATAGAGACAGGATACCTGTTTGCCGGCCGGGATTTCACTGGGTTTAAGTTCATTAGTGCCTGCTACCGGCTGTGCTACCGGTAAGCCGCATTCGATATCCAGGTCTTGCATATCCGTATTAAAATAGCCCACATAAGGTGTACCGGAAGGCTGGACGCCGATTTTACTCAGATAGTTCATAATGTCCCCATAGGCTTTCCCCAATACATTGGGCAGGTTTTACAAACTGCTGTTTACGGCATATACTATGGATAAAGAATTCTTGATAATTCAAGAATTAAAAGGAGTGATATTGATGAACCTGGCAAAGGTATCTGCAAACGGTCAGGTCACTGTTCCCATCGAAATTCGACGCAAACTTAACCTTAAGGAAGGAGATAAAATACTCTTTATTGAGCGTGAAAACGGCGAAATTGTAATTAACAATGCGTCTGCCACGGCCATTTTAAAAGCTCAAAAGGCATTTGCGGGAGTGGCTGAAAAAGCCGGTATCCAGGATGAAGACCAGGTGCAGATTCTTATTGATGAAGTACGCTACGGAAAGGATTCCAAATAATGAAGATACTGGTCGATACAAACATTCTCATATCTGCAATACTCTGGCCTAATTCAAAGCCTGCTGCCGCTTTGCTCCACGTTGCGCGATTTCATGAATCTATGCGACCGTAATATCTTTGAACTGCGGGATGTGCTGAGACGTAAGGCACCGCAGGCTTTGGCCGATGTTGATGTTTTCCTGGCCGAGCTTGCTTATGATTTAGTGCCTGCGCCTGAATATCCGCAGAAACTGATAAGCGATCCAAAGGGTCAGCCGATTCTCAATGCCGCCATAGTTGCGGATGTTGACATCATTATCAGCGGGGATAAGCATTTCTTGATGCTTGATATGGAGCGCCCGCGTACGATGACTGCCGCGCAGTATTTGGAATGGATTGTATCGGAAGAAGGGAGGATATAATCGCCCATATCATCTGTCATTGTGTGAAAAAGAGGAAGACTAATAAATGGAAATGGTTGTTTATTTTCGAAGGATTAATAAAAACTTCTTGCTGCCGAAATAATTTAAGATAGCGATATACACTGCTTGCTGCAACTCCTTTTTCCTGGTGACAGCTCTTGGCCTTGCAGTTTACCGGACAACGGCTATTGACTCCTCGGCAGCCTTCGCATGATGCTCCGGCCAAAGAGTTCAATATTTTTTCAAATTGCTCATATCCAGAAAATTCATAATCAGTCCTGGCTCGAATCGGAGCCAGTCTGCGATAGTTTCCCAGCCGTGACAGTAAAACGCGCTGTTTATGAACCGATTAAAACATAAAAAATAGATTGACTTTAACATTATTAAACAATATATTAATATTAATAAAAACAAAATTAAAGTAAGTATAAATATTGCGGAGTGAATTTTATGGAGAATTATCCCCCGTGGCTTAAAAGTATGGATGAAGAAGATCTATATTTTGTCAAAAGACTTGTTCTTGCATCAGGCTCGCTTAAGCAGTTGGCGCAGGAATATGGCGTAACCTATCCAACCATACGATTACGGCTTGATCGCTTGATAGAAAAAATAAAAATTCGTGACGAAGCACATGAAAATGATGATGAATTGTCGTTACTAATTAAAAACATGGCAATCAACGGAGAAATATCCAAGCAAACAGCAAAACAGCTTATCAATGCGTACTGGAAAACGAGAGGAGATTAATTAATGGAAGTATGGTTCAGCGAAAACGTTGCCAGTGTTTTAGGGGCAGTTTTTGGGGGTATGGGTGGTTTATTAGGTGCATTTGGGGCATTCATTGCCATAGTCAGTCCAAAAGGGAAATTCCGGAAATTAGTGCTTGCCACTACAATTATTATCATTTGCATTGGAGCCGGCTTGCTTATAACCGGTATATATGCTCTACTTTCTAAACAGCCATACTTCGTGTGGTATCCCTTCGTTCTGATTGGTGCGATAATTATTCTGGTTTTGCTGCCCAATTATTTTTTTATTAAAAGAAGATACACTCAAATTGAGCTAAAAAAGATGGGGCTCCAAGATGCATTTAAACTATTATCTTAGCATTCCTGTAATCCAGGGTGTCAAGGGGACGGTTCGAGATCACTGAAAAAGTACCATAAATGTCATCCTG
>DAIMDR010000112.1:0-6293 GCA_036725705.1 Syntrophomonadaceae bacterium
TCCGATCGGCCGGGACTAAAGTTTTGGTTTTAAACCAGGCTGATATAGTATCTTTAATCCCCTTAAGCTTATCATTCTGATCAGGTTGGTCGTCATCATACTGATTTAATTGTTCCAGTAACTCAGGGTCATTTACTTCAAATAACACCGAAATGTTATGATCTGTAACCCCTACCGCAAATACTCTCTCCCCAACCTCACACAGAATAATTCCCCGGTTTTGTCCCAGCATAACTTCATCTACTACATGTAACCAGTTACCTTGCAATCGTCCAGTTACCTGCCTGGAGAACAGCCTTATTACTGCATAAGCTGCAGCGATAATCAATCCCAATACCACAATGAGTTTAAATAACTCCAACCACAGATTAAAGTCCTGACGATTGGATTCACTCTGATTATCCAATTCCTGATTTAATTTATCCATATCTGCAGCCATAGCGCTAAAAGCCATAAGGTTCATCAGCCCTAACATAACTGCCAGGATTATTACAGTTCGGCGACGATATTTCATATAATCACATCCGGGCATTAATCTAAAGCCTTACTAACTGCCTCCAGCACTCTTTCCGGCTGAAATGGTTTTACGATGAAATCTTTGGCGCCGGCCTGAATAGCATCAATAACCATTGCCTGTTGACCCATGGCACTGCACATAATGACACGGGCACTTGAATCAAAAGCTCTGATTTCTTTGACTGCGGCTATGCCATCCATTTCCGGCATAGTAATATCCATGGTGACCAAATCCGGTTTTAAATCTTTATACTTCTCAATAGCAACTTGTCCATTCTCGGCTTCGCCTACTACTTCATAGCCATTTTTACTCAGAATATCTTTAATCATCATCCTCATAAACGCAGCATCATCAACAATTAATACCCTCTTGCCCATTATTGCCCTCCTAATTACTGTAATTTGTTTACTCTGTCCATAGGACTTACAATCGCAGTTATTCTGATTCCATAGTTTTCATCAATAACCACAACTTCACCTTTTGCAACCAGTTTACCATTTACGAGTAAATCGACCGGTTCTCCAGCTAATTTATCCAACTGTAAAATTGCTCCCTGATGCAGATCCAATATCTCTCTGATTGTCTTGCGGGTTTTACCCAACTCAACGGATATATCCAATGGAACATCCATTATAAGGCCAATATTTTGAGGTGTTTCACCAGCATAACCTTCTCTTAAAGGTGCAAATTGAACGGGTTGAACTGTATATTGCTGACCCTTATGAACTCCAGAAGGAATATCCTGTGGTTGACTAACCCAGGTCTCCTGTGCTGCAGACGCGGCAGCCGGTTCTGCATAGTATTCTGCCGATGGCGGGGCAGTTAATTCAGGTGCCGGTCTTGGAGGTTCGGGAGTTTCGATAATGTCTTCCAGACTTGATTCTTCGGTTGTACTCCCCATTAACATAGCAATCATTTTCTTTACAGCATCCAGAGGAATAATCTGCATAATCTCGCTGTTGACTAAATCTTCTATTTCCATGTTGAACTTGATACTGACCATATCATCATAATGACTATTTAAATCCAGGTGATCTTTAGCCAAATCTATAACATTAAGTACTGGCGGAGCAATATCAATGCGACGGTTAAACATGGACGATAAACTGGTTGTAGCTGAACCCATCATCTGGTTCATAGCTTCACCTACCGCACTCAGCTCAATTTCAGTTAAAGATATCTGTTCACAAACCCCTGCTCCACCCATCATCAAATCTGCAATTATACAGGCATCTTCTTCTTTAATTACCAATACATTAGTTCCATGTAGCCCTTCGGTATATTGAACTTCCACCATTACATAAGGCATAGGATACTGGGCACGCAATTTTTCAGGAGTGGTAACTTCAACCCGGGGCGTTGTAATAGATACTTTTTTACCCAATAACGTTGACAGCGTAGTAGCTGAAGTTCCCATACTAATATTGCCAATCTCTCCCAGGGTATCCCGATCAAACTCATTGATTGAACTGGCGTTGGCGGTCTCTTCGGCAACAGAATTATTGCTTAATAAGGCATCTATTTCTTCCTGTGAAAGCATCCCGTCACTCATCTTCATTTCCCTCCTCTATAACCTGGGAAACCTGTATTGCTACTTTATTGCCATGCACTCCTGGTTTCCCCAGAAACTTGGTTTTTTGTCCTATTACTATTTCCACATCCTCATTGATTTTCCGTTCCAGAGGAACTACATCTCCTGCAGAAAGCTCCATTAAATCTTTAACGGTAATAGTTGTTTTACCTAATATTACTTTAGCGATTATCTGTGTGTTTTCCAATCTGGTTTGGATTGCCGCAGCGTTTTCAGGGGAAGTCTTCTTACTGGTGGCGGAATAATAAAAATGTACACTCAACTTATCAACTATAGGCTCCAATACCAGAAATGGAATACAAATATTTATCATTCCTAATACATCAGCCATTTTAGTCTCCAGAGATATTATCAGCATAATTTCACTGGGAGACACCAGCTGTGTAAATTGCGGGTTGGTTTCCACTCTTTCCAGGGTTGGCTCCAGTTCAATAATGCTGCCCCAGGGCTCTTGAAGAAAATCCAGCATTCGCTGAGACAATCTATGGATAACCGTTTCTTCAATCTCTGTCAAAGCCCTGACCTTGGATGGAGCATCCCCGGGGCCACCTAATAAACGATCCAGAAATGCAAATCCCAGGTTGGGGTTAATTTCCATAATGGAGTTACCTTCAAGAGGAAACAGGGAAAATACATTCAAAATAGTTGGATTAGGTATGGAGCGAATAAACTCCTCATAAGTCAACTGTTCAACTGATAAAATTTCCATCTGTACTGCTGCGCGTAATTGTGCCGAAAGATAAGTTCCCAGCGAACGGGCAAAGTTCTCAAATATTACATGCAAAGTATGAATCTGATCCTTGGAGAATTTGTTCGGTCGACGGAAATCATATACTCTGACCTTTTTTCTGGCTTGTTCTTCCTTTAATTCATTGGCATCAACCGAACCACTGCTCAACGCAGATAACAGAGCATCTATTTCGTTTTGAGATAATACCTCGCCCACTATAACCCCCCCTTCAGGTTATATCGCTGTTTACTGCTATTGCATAATAAAACTGGTAAAATAGACATTTTGAATAACTTCACTGCCTATCTTCCGGTTCAGGTCATTTTTTATCTCCAGCTTGATCTTTTCACGGTTATTAGTATCCAAATCTGCCGCTGTTTTGGATGATAAAATTGTTAAAACACTATCTTTGATAATCGGCATATAAGCTTCAATTTCAGCTGCCACCTTTTTGTTTTCCTCGGATACTTCGACAAATACTTCTACTTTTAGGAAACGGGTTCCGGCAACATCATTGATATTTGTAGTAAATTCGCCAACCGATAGCAAATTTCCTCTTGTCGCTACCTGCTTTTCTGTTTCTTTTTCCGGCAGGAATGGGGCCATCATACTACGCATTAAAAAGAAGGAAAAGGCCATTGCTACTATGAAAATACCCAGTCCAATCAATATTATCTTAATATCAATACTGCTTTTCTCTGCTATTTCCGTCGTATTTTCTTCAACCATATCATTTGCCCTCCTTAACCTTAGTGTATTATTTTTTTAAATTGGAAAAAGCTGACCGATTAAATTCCACAACCTTATCCCTGATTTGGCGGATAGATTCTCTGACTACCAGCTTTTTACCATTGGTCAGAGTAATTATCGTATCAGGAGTCTCCTCCATACTTTCAATTACATCTACACTAATCATTAATTTCTGCCCATTCAGACGGGTTAGCAATATCATGGGTTTTCTCCTTGAATACCCGGTTCTCCAGCGGTTAAATCCTGGAGAACCGGATTTTTATGACTATCGTTTCAGATTAACCAGTTCCTGCAACATCTCGTCAGAAGTGGTAATCAGGCGGGAGTTAGCCTGAAAACCTCTTTGTGTAACAATCATATCAGTAAACTCTTCAGATAAATCCACATTGGACATTTCCAGACTGCCAGGCAAAATTGCTCCCATACCTTGTTCTCCGGGTGCTCCAACTCTGGCATCCCCGGAGTTATTTGATACTCTGTACAGGCTGCTGCCCACCTGCAGCAATCCGGAAGGGTTTTCAAAATTAGCCAGGGCTACCCTGGCCAAATTACGCGATTCACCGTTGTCATATACTCCAAAAATCGAGCCATCACTGCCAATAGAATATGAAGTCAGGTTGCCCATAGTATAGCCGTCCTGAAACTCGGCCCAGGCAGTCGATTTACTATCATATTGGGTTAGTTTTGTAAAATCAACATTTAATACGATGTTATCTGCTTCATACAGGGTTCTGTCAACCGTCAGGTTCAGCTCCGAAATGTTGGGATCAGTGGTATTCAAAGAGCCGTCGGAATTGAAATGGATACCATTTACCCGCACGACATCAGTTGCAGGCGTTCCCGCCGGATTATATGGCTGAATAGTTCCATTAAACTGGGGATCCAGCGAGACATCACAATACCATTCATAACTGGCACCCGTTTGATCGGGAGCTGTAGTCCATACTTTATAAAACCTGTAGTACATGGTTTCCTTATTGCCCAGTGAATCATAAATGTCTTTTGACATAACTATGGCATTATTGGGGGTACTGGCTGCCGGATCAAATGCTGTATATCCCTCTGCTGCAGACCCTGATCCCGCTGCCGGAACTGTAATAATATTTATTTTTGATTCATCGTTTTCCCAGCCGGCGTCCAGATTGGAGTTCAGGTTGCCGGAAAATCGCATTTGGGTTGTAGCATTGGGTTTGACCGTCTTGTATCCGGATATATCAATTTTTTGGGATGCAGTTGTGGTATCAATATTGCCGGTGTTGGCATCAGCCATCCAGCCCTGTACATAAAAACCGTTCGAAGTCATAACCAGATTGCCAACTTTATCGAAATCAAAGGTACCGGCACGGGTAAAAAATTGCTCCCCGCCATTGCTAACCATAAAATATCCGTTACCATCAATGGCCATATCGGTAAGCTTGTTGGTAACCGTAGCCGGAGAAGGGGTATGAATCTGATCAATTGAGGCGACCGACATACCCAGACCGACTGCCATGGGATTAGTTCCTCCTCTGGCTCCAGTAGGGTTGGAAGCGCCGCGTATACTCTGATATAAAGTATCCTTGAATACTACACGGCCTTTTTTATAACCGGCGGTGTTAACATTAGCCATATTGTTGCCAATAACATCCATACGGGTCTGATGATTTCTCAAACCTGCTACGCCGGCATACATTGAACGCATCATAAATATTCGACCTCCTAAAAGTTATTTTATTAAATGCATCAATCATTCTGCATTCACGGGCTTCCTCCCAGAGGTCCAGCCCTAAAGAATTACGGCACTGTCAATATTGGTGAAGATATTATCTTTCATGCTTTCACCATCAACTGCAGTTACCACGGTATTGTTTTTTACACTTACCAGTAAAGCCAGGTTATCCATTAGGATCAGGGATTCACGTGCCCCCTTATCGCGGGCTTTATTAACCGCTACCTGTAATTTCTGCAGGTCAGTTTCACTGAGCTCAATATTCCTCATTTGCAGGCGTTTTTGAGCATGCTGGGAAAACTTGAGCTGTCCGCCAATCTTCTGATCGATTATTTGTTTAAAACTGTTTCCCTGATCAACCTGGGGTTTTGATGGACTCTTTACCGGAGGTCCGGGAACAATCGGAGTCTGAGGAAAATAAATTCGATTATCCATCACTTTCAGCCTCCATGACCGTGGCAGCGACCAGCTTCTTAATTTGGTCCAATATTTGGTTCAAAACTGTATCATCGGTACTTTTAGCAGAATTAATCTCAACTATACTGCTTAGTCCAACATTCTTGCCATCAATCACACAATAACTCTGCCCGTCTTTTATAACTACCGAGCTGACTGTTCCGGATACCAGGTTTACTTCTCCTTCATCAGAAATATTGAAATAGGATACTGTTTTGCCAATCATTGAACCTGCCTGAGTTAACTGGATAGAAGGTATCAGATTGTCATTAATGACGGTTGACAGTTCTTCAAAGCCGGTATTAAGATTTTTCATCTGCTCCAGAGAGGTAAAAGAAGCCATTTGCGCTATAAATTCTTTGTCCTTCATGGGTTCCATCGGATCCTGATATTTCAGTTCGGTAATAAGCAACTTCAAAAAATCATCTTTATCAAGAACACCCTTGTTCGCAGTTGAAATATTGGCTGAATTATCGGCCGGTCTTAACCAGGGTACAGTTTCATATTGCGTCTCTATTGCCATTGGTTCACCTCCCTAGAT
>DAIMDR010000113.1:0-6246 GCA_036725705.1 Syntrophomonadaceae bacterium
ACGCCTTTTACCAATATCACTCTGGACCTTAAAGTACCGGAATTCATGATAAATGAACCGGTAATTATAGGCGGCAAATACATGGATACCACCTATGGAGATTTCCAGGCGGAAATGGACATGTTTAACCAGGCCTTTGCGGAGGTAATGATGGAGGGTGACGCTGAGGAGAGAGTATTTACCTTTCCCATTCCTACCTACAACATTACCGAAGACTTTGACTGGAACAACCCCAACTATGACAAGATATGGGAAATGACGGCCAAATACGGCATCCCTTACTTCTCAAACTTTGTTAACTCGGATATGAATCCGGAAGATGCCCGCAGTATGTGCTGTCGCCTGAGATTGGACAACCGTGAACTCAGAAAGCGCGGAGGCGGATTATTTGGTGCCAATCCGCTTACCGGTTCCATCGGGGTAGTAACTGTTAATATGGGCCGTCTGGGCTATCTGGCCAATGATCGGGAAGACTTCTACAAACGGCTGATAAAAATGATGGACATGGCTCAACACAGCCTGGAAACAAAGCGCAAGATATTGGAGAATCTGACTGACTCAGGACTATATCCATATTCCCAGTTTTACCTGCGGGATGTAAAAGCCGGTACCGGTCAATATTGGAAAAATCACTTTTCTACTATTGGGCTGATTGGTATGAATGAAGCCTGTCTGAACTTCCTGGGCTGTGATATAGCCAGCGAAGCCGGACATAACTTTGCTCTGGAAGTAATGGATTTTATGCGTGACCGGTTGATGATGTATCAGGAAGAAACCGGCGACATCTACAATCTGGAAGCAACTCCGGCTGAAGGAGTCAGTTACGGCATTGCCCGTAAAGACAAAAACAAGTATCCAGATATCATCGTTGCCAATGAAGCCGATTACCGGCGGGGTGCTGAACCTTACTATACCAACTCCACTCAGCTGCCGGTAAATTATACCGAGGATCTGTTCAGAGCCTTAAACTATCAGGATGATTTACAGACCCGCTATACAGGAGGCACAGTATTCCATATATTCCTGGGTGAAGCAGTGCCATCAGTACCTTCTACTAAGAAACTGGTACAAAAGGTGTGTGCTCAATTTAAACTGCCCTACTTTACGCTGACACCTACCTTCAGCGTTTGTCCCAGCCATGGCTACATCAGCGGGAAAAATTACTACTGTCCCATCTGTACAGCCGAAGGCAAAGAAACTCAATGTGAGGTATATTCAAGGGTTGTAGGGTATCTGCGCCCGGTGGACCAGTGGAATGCAGGCAAACAGGAAGAATTCAAAGAAAGAAAAGTATTTGACAGGGCGTTGTCATAATGGAATTTGCAGGTCTGGTAACGCAAAGCCTGGTTGATTATCCGGGCGAAATTGCAGCGGTACTCTTTACACGGGGATGTAATATCCGCTGTCCCTTTTGCCATAATCCACATCTGCTGGTGCGAACATCGCGTAATACTGAACCATCCGTTACCATGCCGGAAGTAGTGGATTTCTTACAGGAACATAAAGGCTTTCTGGATGCAGTAGTCATTACCGGCGGTGAGCCGACTCTGCATCCGGAACTACCGGATGCCATTCGGGTAATTAAAAGTTTGGGCTATCTGGTTAAACTGGACAGCAACGGAACCAATCCGGTTATGCTCCGGCAACTCATGGAAGAACAACTGCTGGACTATGTTGCCCTGGACATCAAAGCACCTCTGGATTACCGTAAATATAGCAGCGCCTGCGGCAAATTGTCTGCTGAGGACTTTTTTAACATTCGCAGCTCGGTTAACCTGCTCATAAACTCATCCATACAGGTAGAATTCCGAACTACTGTAGTACCACTCCTGCACACTCCGGAAGATATAGAAAGCATAGCCAATTATATCAAGGGAATGCCGCTATACACGCTCCAACAATTTAATCCCTCAGTAACCTGGGATGCTGCCTATGGTGATATCGTACCGTATTCAAGGGAAAAAATGCAGGCAATCGCTAATCTGGCAGCAGCTTATGTGCAACAGGTGCGAATTGTAAATATTTAATTTAACAAAAAAAGGCGGAATTAATAGAAATTTTGAGAATATGCACCCTTTTGCATAATAAATTCTGGAAATAGTTATATAGGACTTATTGCTTATATTTGCTTCGAAAGGTATACTTGAACTTAGCACTTGATTAATCAAGTGGAAAGTACTACCAAAACATAACGGCTGTTACACACCAAATAACTTGTTTATTGCTTAATCCAGTTCATATTCAGAACACACTTTTATTCCCAGACTAAAAGCCAATAGTAAAATAATTGCAGAACGGATCATATAATCAGTATTGGTACAATCGGATATATGATATTTTATTGGTTTCATCTCAGATTATTGGCATAATCTGAACGGGTTAGCAATATTATTACAGGTATTAAACAACAATCAGCTGGTAAAAGGCAGAAGTAGTACAGTAGGATGGTTGGTGAAATGGCTATACTAAATAACCAACATTTAGAAAGAAGAAGGAGTGTGTTGTACAAATGAAAACCAAAGATGCAGTAAGCAACGCTTTTGCCGTAGCGGAGAACATGACTGACAAATATTGGGATATGTGGCTGGTGGGTCTGGGAAGCGTATCCTGGTCTCAGGAACAACTGGACACCATGATTAAAAAGTATAATGAACAGATTAAAATAGCCCGCGAAGAGAATATCAAAGTCATTGAAGAACTGGTACAACAAGTAAAGAAAAATCAAATGCAAATGCAAAACATGATCCAGGATGCGGTCAAAGCTGCCATGGAAAACATTGAAGTCCCCAATTTTAATACTTTGGATGATTTACAAAAGAAAGTAGACGAATTATCTAAGAAAGTAGAACAACTCTAAAACCAGTTAATTATAAATGCGGTTGTTACCCGAAGCGTTATGTCTTCGGATAACCGCATTTTTAATTTGTCTGGATAAGACCATGTCTCGGGGAAAGGAGCTCTATATGTCTGAAGACAGCAAAAAGGAAACTGCAGAACAGGTATCGGTACCTGACTTCAGTGAACTATGGAAAAATTTATACTTCAATAATGAAGCTATCTGGGCAGAAGCCTTTAAAGATTACCTCAGCACCAAATCATTTGTAAATATGATGGATACCAGTCTGGATAAACACCTTACGCTGGAGAAACTGACTCGTCAGAACCTGGAAAAATTCTTTGAAACTACCCCGGTTCCTTCCAAACAGGATGTAGCCAGAGTAGGTGAACTGGTCATATCCCTGGAAGAAAAAATTGATACCATTGAATTTCAGCTATTAAACAACTTTCAGAGCATGGCTGACAGTCTTATAAAAATGGCAGATTATCAGGAAGACATTAAAAAACAACTGGCAGCAATGGGAAAAGAGCTAAAAACCATGGGAAGCCGCCTGGATAAGCTGGAAAAAAATCAGCTGTCAGAGCCAACCAAAGCACCGGCCAGGAAAAAAACCACTAAGAAAGATACACCAGCGGAGTAATTAAGATATTTAGGAGAATAAACATGATTGAAAATATATATAGTGAATTGAAAGTGGGGGACACCGGCTTTATAGAAAAAACCATTACTGAAACTGATGTATATATATATGCCGGAATAACCGGAGACTTCAGCTGGCTGCATATTAACGAAATGCGGGCACAGCAGGGTCATTTTAAAACGCGTATAGCCCACGGTATGTTGCTGGCCGGACTGGTATCCAATGTGGTTGGCAATCAAATGCCGGGTGCAGGGACCATATACGAAAGTCAAAGCATGAAATTTCTTCGCCCCTGTTATATAAATGACACAATTCACGCCATGACAGAAGTAACAGAATTAATGGCGGCCGGCAGAGTAAAATTGCGTACCACCTGTCACAACCAGCATGGAGAATTGCTAATGGAAGGCGAAGCTGTCGTTATACCCCCCAGAAAACATGTGGTGCCTGGTTAACCCTGAAAAACTGGAGGTTATTCAATGGATAAAATTAAACTGTTATCCGGTTCAGCGGATGAAGTTGGTCTCCAATTGCAGGAAAATGTTGATCGGATGGTCAACACCACCCGCAGATGGGCAGAAATATTAACCTATGACCCGCAACCGCAGACCGGCATGACCCCGAAGGATACTGTTTGGCACAAGAATAAAGCCCGGTTGTATCACTATCATGGCGACAAAGAAGCCACATATCGTACACCGTTGTTATTTATTTACGCTTTGATTAATAAACCGTATATATTGGACTTATACCCGGGTATGAGCTTAATTGAATACCTGGTGGAACAAGGCTTTGATGTATATATGTTTGATTGGGGAGAATTCAACTGGGAAGATCGCCATCTGGGTTATGGTGAACTGGTTAGTGATTATATTGCCCGGGCAGTGCAAAAGGTAGCGCAGTATTCACGGCAGCCATCGATAAGTATTGCCGGTTATTGCATGGGCGGCACCATGACCACCATGTATGCTGCGCTTTATCCCCAACCGGAAATAAAAAATTTAATCTATCTGGCCGCACCGATTAACTTTGAAGAATCGGGATTATCAGGTACCTGGCTGGAAGCCCCCGGATTTAATCCGGATAAAGTTGTAGAAACTTACGGGTTAATTCCCAAAGACTTTATTGATACCGGGGTGAAAATGTTACGGCCGGTAAATAACTTTGTAGGTACCTATACCAGGCTGTGGAAATCATTGGACGAAGGAATGCCGGTGGAAGCCTGGAGAGCATTGAACAAATGGGTAAATGACAATGTTAACTTTCCCGGTGAAGCCTATCGGCAGTGGATAAAGGAAATCTATCAGGAAAACAAGCTCGTCAAAGGTCAGTTCAGAATTAAAGGGCGGCAAGTAAAAATGGACAAAATCAAATCTTCACTGCTGGTATTGGCCGGAGAAAATGACCACCTGGTACTTCCGCAACAAACCCGGGCCATACTTGAACTGTCAAGCTCGAAAGACAAAACCTATCAAAGCTTCCCGGTAGGGCACGGAGGGCTGGTCTTTGGCAGTTATGCCAAACGGGAAGTCTATCCGGTTATATCCTCCTGGCTGGCAGAACGCTCCTAATCGCTATTACGCAGCTGCTTATCCACCCAACGGGCCACCCGCGGGTGGTAGAGCAGCTCAATATGGTTTATCGTCATTACCTGCTTATCCTTCAAATGAGCTCCGCCTGAAACCATAGCATCAGTATTTAAAGCACTCTCCCGAAACACAATTCCATCTCCGGGAATAGAAGTCTGCAACGGAATCATGGCAAACAAATGACTCTCCCCGGCCAGAACTGACAGCTCAATATCAGTAGCCAGGCTATGTTTTTCTAATTCCGATATTAAACACCCACCGGATAATAAGGCTGCCTCTATACCCTGGGAATGACTCACATAACCGCTGCCGCCATAATAAGTAGTCCACCAATCCTGCTGGGAAACATCCAGATTATACTCATTATCCCAGCGATACAAAATCTGACTCTGCCCGGGAAACCCGCCCCCTGCATAAATTGAACGGGGGGTAATATCGACCGTAGCGGTCAGATAAATCAGCTTATCCCAGGCAATAACCCCATTGCCTCCGGCAGTATAAATCAAATAGGAAACCGAGGGATTACGAAATGCAAAATCAGTACCCAGATTAGGGACTCCCAGCATAACCAGGCGGCGTACATCGTGACGATAAGCAGTAGCAGACATATTGGACATATAAATTCGAGCAGCAATACCACCTTTGCTATGGGCTGCTACATCAACTATCCCGCTTCCGGTAAGCTGTTTGATGTGCTCAATGGCATCTGCCAACTGCAAGGCCTGATAAAAGTTATCCCCGTGAGAATGGGAAAAAGTCATAGAAAAAACCCGATACCCCAGGGACACCAGCTGCTGCTGCAACCCGGTGTAACCCATATCCCATAAATTAGTATAGGAAGTAGCATCCAAACCGGCACCATGCACCAGCAGCACCGGTACCTCATGGCGGTTGCTGTTCCAACCGTGGGCATAATGAAGCAAATAAGCATCCGCAGCCGGGAAACGAGTGCCAAAATGGTCAATAATACCCGGGTCCAGCTGGCAATTTACCTCGCAAAAAACTTCCTTAACCCCTGCCAGAGATTCAACATGGCACAGCTCAACCTTCTCCCAATACTGATTGCTATTGGGAACTACTATACGGGGATTATATAAGAAACTAAAAGCATCATCGTTATTAATCATACCAGACGGCCTCCAAAAACATATCCTGTATTATAGTTTACCAGATTAACC
>DAIMDR010000114.1:0-6235 GCA_036725705.1 Syntrophomonadaceae bacterium
CCATATTCAATATATGAACCGTATCCTCAAAATCATCTTTTCCGGTAAACTTGCCACTGTTGACATCAATTACAGTCATAGCCTCCGTCTGGTCAAAAATCAAATAACCGCCGCTTTTCAACCATACCTTGCGCCGCAGGGAGCGCCTGATATCCTTTTCCAGACCGTGAGTTTCAAATAAATCCCCCTCCTCAAACTGAACTGTAAAGGAAAACGCAGTCTTTTTACTATTCATATAATTCACTATTTTTTCTTTTAGTTTATGATTATTAATTATCACTTTGGAAATATCAGCATCCAGATAATCTCTTAAAGTTCTTTCCAAAACATCTATATCCTCATAAATCAGGCTGGGAGCGCGTCTCTTCTCAAAGCGTTTCAACACTTCATCCCACACTTTCAGCAGGACTTGCAATTCATCCAAAACATCCTGGTCTTCAGCCTCCAGACAGGCAGTGCGAAAAATAAGACCAACATTGTCCGGTTTGACCTCCTCCACCAGAGCCCGTAGATGATCACGGCGTTTATCACTGGTAATTTTACGGGAAATGGAGATTTCACTCTGACAAGGCAACAAAACCAAATAATGTCCGGGAATAGTAATATCTCCGGTTACCCGTGCACCTTTTTCGGAAAAGGCCTCTTTTTTAACCTGAACCATTATTTCCTGTCCGCTTTTAACGGCATCATAAATATTACGGCTTCGCTTTTGTCCCCGTCCGCCTACATCGCCGGCAAAAAGAAAGGCATTCCTGGCCATACCAATATCAACAAAAGCACAGGATAAACCGGGAATAATATCTTTGACCTTGCCCTTATAAATATTACCCACATTCTCATCCTGATCGGCCCAGAATACTTCAGCCAAACGGCCATCTTCAACTATAGCCACCCGGGATTCCCAGGGATATATTTCTGCAATTATTTCCCTATTCAAAACCCTTCACCTTTTCCAGCGGAGAATAGAAATGCTCCCCAACTTTTATATAATTACCCTGCCGATAAACATCAATAATCAAACCACTATCCAAACCAGTTTGCTGCATCATATCCAAAAGTTCATCATAACGAATATTTATCGGTTCACCACTACTAACCCATAAAATAATATTAGTCATCATTTCATTATTAATTGACTCTATTTTATAAATACCTTTCTTCAGGTCTTTGTCAATACCTTTTTTCTTACCCCGACTTTTTACCGTTAAAATATCCTGGTTTAAAACCTTGTCTCTCCAGGCTGACACATCAAAATCATCACTATTTACAACAAAAACATAGGCGGTGGCGTTAATTACTTTCATCAAAGCTGAAGTCGACTGCTCAATTTCACAGGCATGGTTAAGCTTAATCGCAGGCGGCAGTACGGCATTCATTTTACTGACGAATTCTTCAATACTCATAGGAGCAGCCAGTTCCAAATCAAAATACTCCTTTTGCCCCCATAAACCTACCGGTAAAACTGTCCCCATGGATAAGCGGATATGCGGGTTAAAGCCTTCACTTAGTGCATAGGGAATACTCCCTCTCCTTAAAGCTCTTTGTATTACATTCATCATATCCAGATTGGATAAAAATCTCAGCTCTGATTTAACTTCATATTCAACTCTGATGCGCAAAATTATCCTCCCCTCGGATGTCCAGGTCAACTTCCAGGGAGGTACATACTCCGCACCCCGTACATCCTGCCTGCCGGCAATCCGGTGATAATACTCCTGCCATGGCCAGTTGATTTTCCTCACTTAGAAACTCTTTGGTAACGCCAATATCAATAAAATCCCAGGGCATTATTTCTGTATAAGGGCGCGGTCTGGTTACATAAAAATCAGGCTCAACCTGACATTCATTAAAAGCATTCATCCAGCGTTCAAAGGAAAAATACTCCGACCATCCGTCAAACCGGGCACCCTTTTGCCAGGCAGTCAGAATTACCTCGCCCAGTCGCCGGTCGCCCCGGGCAATTACTCCCTCCAGATAACTGGTCTGACTGTCATGGAAACTAAGTTTGATATGCTTGCGTTTACTTTTTTTCAGCCAGGCAATTTTTTCTTCCAATTCAGCGATACTGTTCTGTGGTTGCCACTGAAACGGGGTATGGGGTTTAGGTACAAAACAGGCCATACTGGCCCTTATTTCTACCGGTCGACGCGAATGCTGATTGCCCACTCTTTTAACCTCATCCAGCAAAGTCAGGATGCCATCCAAATCCTCGCGGGTCTCAGTGGGCAGGCCGATCATAAAGTATAGTTTAACCGACATCCAGCCAGATTTAAAGGCAGCTTCAACCGCAGCTAATAACTGATCCCGGTCAACATTCTTATTTATCACATCGCGCAATCTCTGACTGCCAGCCTCCGGCGCCAGCGTCAAAGTAGTCTTGCGCACCTTTTGCACTTCGTTGGCCAGTTCTATTGAAAAGGCATCCACCCGTAAAGAAGGCAGGGCCACTCCTATCCCACGCGGACCATGTTCTGCCACCAAACCTTTTACCAGCCGGTTAACTGCCGAATAATCCAGGGTACTCAGCGAAGCCAGGGATATTTCTTCATACCCGGTATGCAGCAATTGATTACGCGCCTGCTCAGTTAAAGTATCCAAACTCTTTTCCCGGGTAGGACGGTATACCATGCCGGCATGACAAAAACGGCAGCCGCGCTGACAACCGCGCATAACTTCCAATACAGCCCGATCATGAATGATTTCCATATAAGGCAGAATAGGTTTATCCGGGTAATAGGCTTTATCCAGATCGGCTACTACGCGTTTACGCACTATGATCGGGACTTCAAATAAAGGCTGCCTGGACTTAATAGTATTATCCGGGAAATAGTCAACATGGTATAATTGCGGCACATATATTCCTTGTATGCCAGCCATTTTAAGCAAACATTCCTGACGACTCAGATGGCGGTTGTTATGAAAAACATCCAGGAATTCCGGCAGTACTTCTTCCCCGTCTCCAATAAAAAAGGCATCTACAAAGTCGGCAAACGGCTCTGGATTGAAAGCTACCGGTCCGCCGGCAATTATTAACGGGTCACCTGCTCCGCGTTGATCTGATTTAAGCGGAATACCACTTAAGTCCAACATGTTCAGCAAGTTGGTAATGGATAGTTCATATTGGAGGGAAAAGCCTACCACATCAAAATCAGCCAATGGCCGGAATGACTCCAGAGAATATAAAGGTATATTTTCTTCCCGCATAATAGCTTCCATATCCGGCCAGGGAGCATAGCTACGCTCCATTAAATGATTGGTGGTTTCATTTACCAGTCCGTATAATATTCTGCCTCCGATATGGGACATGCCAATCTCATAAACATCAGGAAAAGCAAATACCATTTTGGTATGGCTGGTTTCCCAGTCTTTTTTAATAATATTTAATTCATTTCCCGCATAACGGGCCGGTTTGCTGACCCGGGGCAATATATCACGATAAAGCTTGTCTTTCATTTTATCCTCCCTGCAGGCAGGTTTAATGTTTACCATTAGTTATTCTACCATAAATTCTAAACCCGTAACCAACATACCAAATCCGCATAAAAATGAAATCTACAAATCCTGTAGCCTGACCCGGGGGCCTTTTCCCAGCAAACCTTCAATCAGCTCTGCTTCACCCAGCATCTTATCAGCTCCATAATCAGCATCAATAATAATTACCAGCATATAAAAAGACGGCTTACTGAACGCCAGTAAAGCTTTCACTTCTGTATCGGGACGGCTTACAAAATGGCGGGCAGGCATCATTCCTTTTTGAGCCAGCTGCCCTTTTTTATTGACCAGATAACGCATAAATGCATAGCTTAATAGTTTATCTTCCCGACGAGCAGCCAGAAACAGCATTATTGCTACTACGATCAAATTCAGAGCGGATAGGTTAAGGTCAGATAAATTAAGAGTGGTCAGATTCAAGGAGTTAATATCAAGAGTTGATAGATTAATATTAATAAAATACAATCCGGTTATTAATAGTGCTATGGCTATGGTTTTACCCAAAAAAGCAGCCCGGGCAGTTGCTTTCTTAAAGCCAACCAGGGGTGATATTGCTGCGCGGAGAATTCTGCCGCCATCCAGCGGCAGAGCCGGTAATAAATTAAATATTCCCAGCAACAGATTAATAACCACAAAGAGATGCTGATAAGTATTAGGATTAACCGGCAGAAAATAAAAAAAGGCTGCCAGCAACAAACTGGTAACTGGTCCAGCCAAGGCTATATAAAACTCTTTGCCCGGTTCCAAAGCCAAAAAACCTTCGACCCGTGCCTGACCGCCAAAAGGCCATAACTCAATCTCGGTTACCTTAATTCCTGAACCGATGGCAACCAGGGTATGGGCCATTTCATGTATCAATACTGCCAGAACAATTAGTAGTATTTCCCCTCCCAGTCCCAGAAGGGTATATACAATCAGCAGCAACAGGAACAAATAATTTACTTTTATACTTACCCCGACAATGCTGCCCAGCTTCATAATTAATTAAACAAATTACCTGGATTTACTGCTCCATCCGTATCCTTTAATTCAAAATAGAACTGCTCAGAAGTTTTACCCAGGATATCACTTTTCTCAACCTGATCACCTTTTTCAACCAACACTTCTTTTAAACCACTATAAGAAGAAATATAGTTCTGCTCATGCTGTATCAAAACTCTCCCCCCGGTTTTTTCCCAGCTTAATCCAACTACTTTTCCAGGTAAAACCGGTCGTACCATAGTGTTCGGTTCAACTACTGCACTAACCCCGGGAGAAAAGCCCGGTTTATTTGACTTCTCATTAAGATACGGGCCAAAACCCTGCTCGACTTCAACAATCTGACAGGGGGGCTGTAAAGAAGTAAGACTGATAACCGGAACCGGCTCCGAGACTTTTTTAAAATTATTAAATACTTCCGCAACCTTTTCTTGCAGATGAAAATCTTTTAAAACATAATCGCTTAAAGCCACTCGGACATAGTCACTGCTGCTATGTCCTGACTGAACGATTAATCCTACAATCACAACTATAATTACTACTGCCAGCATTCTTATCCGGAAACTTCCCAACATCATTATCATCACCCCGAAACAGTCTTTGTCCATCCAACACCTGTTAATAGCAAAAATAACCTGTTAAATATATATCAATCATCCAGATGAAATATTCCTGTATATATAATGATAAAATGTTTGTAAATTAGATATTTTAATAATGTAATATATTGTGTAGAATAAGATTAACTATAAAAGGAGGGGTTACCGTGAAAACCAGAATAACTGAATTGTTTGGCATTGAATATCCTATTATCTGTGGTGGAATGTTGTGGTTATCTACTCCGGAATTATGTGCGGCTATTTCAAATGCGGGTGGATTAGGAAATATTACTGCCTGTAATTATGATACTGGCGAACAACTGAGAGAAGCCATTCAAAAAGCCCGTCAACTGACCAGCAAACCAATAGGAGTAAACATTACCCTGTTACCATCTATGCGTTTCACTGAAGAAATATTTGATGATTTTTTCCAGGTATGCGCTGATGAAAAGGTTGAAGGCATTGAAGTTTCAGGCAAACCTGCCATTAAATATCTGGATATGCTGCATAAGAACGGCGTTAAAGTTATGCACAAAGTAGGGGCAGTTCGTCATGCCCTGAATATTGAGCGTTTTGGATACGATGCTGTTATTGCTGCCGGAATCGAAGAAGGTGGACATCCTCTAAGCGATGATGTTACTACCATGGTTTTAACCCCCAGAATTGTTGAATCAGTAAAAATACCGGTAATTACCACTGGTGGTATTGCTGATGGTCGTGGTCTGGCTGCTGCCCTGGCCCTGGGTGCAGAAGGGGTCCTGATGGCAACCCGCTTTATTGCTACCAAAGAATGTGCAGTACATAATAAAGTCTATGAAGAATTGATTAACCGGCAGGAACATGAAACTACTCTAATATGTAAATCAGTAGGACTGCAAGGCCGCGCTCTGAAAAACCAACTGGCACAACAAGTTCTGGATTTGGAGGAAAAGGGCGGTAAGCTGGAAGAAATGATACCTCTATTGTCCGGACAACGGGCTAAGGATGCCTGGAGTACTGGCGATGTGGACAATGCTGCACTCATGGTAGGCCAATCAATCGGTCTGGTCAAAGAAGTAACCACCTGCCAGGAATTAATAACTTCAATGGTAAATGAAGCCGAAGCTATTTTCCGCAACAACCTGGCCAGATTTAGTTAAGCTATAGTGGATTAAACTTTCCAACCA
>DAIMDR010000115.1:0-6234 GCA_036725705.1 Syntrophomonadaceae bacterium
TCCATCAAGGAGGTGCCGATTCACTGCCGGTACGATGTGGAGAGGGCCTCGACCATCAAAAACATGGAAACTACAGTAGAGGTCTGACTTATTTATGATATCGCTATGCAAACCGATAATAGGCGACCAGGAAGCAAATAACGTCCTGGAGGTTTTAAAATCTGGCATACTTGCAAGTGGCGAGTGGGTTAAGAGATTTGAAGAAGAATTTAGCAGGTACATTGGAACTAATTATGCGGTGGCCAATTCTAATGGCACGGTAGCCTTAGATATTGCGTTGAAAGCTCTCGATTTAAAAGAAGGCGACGAGGTAATAGTACCCGATTTTACATTCATCGCAACTGCAAACGCAGTCTTGTTTCAGGGAGGAAAGCCGGTTTTCGCAGATATAGATAAAGAGACCTTTAACTTTGATCCTGAAGATGTAACCAGAAAGATCACATCAAAAACCAAGGCTATAATTGGCGTTCATCTTTTTGGCCATCCATTTGATGGAAAAGCAATAAAGGAGATCTGCGAGGATCATAATCTATTCCTGATCGAGGATTGCGCTCAAGCACATGGTGCTGAGTACAAGGGGCAGAGAGTAGGCTCTCTTGGTGATCTGGGATGCTTTTCATTCTATGCGACAAAGAACATGACTACTGGTGAGGGCGGGATGGTCACGACTAGCGATGAGAACATTAAGCGAAGACTTGATTTGATTATCAATCATGGGCAGAGCCAAAAATATCTGCACACCTCTTTGGGATATAATTATAGAATGACAAATATTCAAGCTGCCATTGGAATTGCGCAGCTCGAGAAGCTGGACAGCTTCAATGAACAAAGGATCAAGAACGCAGAACGCTTAGACCGGAGTTTAAACGTGCCTGGACTTAAGACGCCCTACAGAGATGCTGCCGTAAAACACGTTTATCATCAGTATGCGATTCTGGTTGATGATGGCTTTCCTCTTTCAAGGGATAAGTTCCTTGATTACCTAAGCCAGAATGGAGTTGGCAGCGCAGTTCATTATCCATATCCCATTCATATGCAACCACTCTACAAATCGCTCGGATATGCGGATGATCAGTGTCCGATTGCTAGGGAGTGCTCGAAGAAGATTTTGAGTCTTCCTGTTTACCCGGGATTGGGAGATAATGACATAACTTATATTATTAATACTATTAATATAATTGGAGCCTGATTATGGATGTAGGGGTAGTTGGAACCGGAGCTATGGGCAGGAATCACGTCCGTATATATTCAGAGATGAGGGAGGCGGATTCAGTTTATATCTATGATGCGGACGAGAAGGCTGCCAAGGCTCTCTCTGAAAATTTCAATGTAATCGTCTGCAATTCTGTTCAATCGTTGTTCAATAGTGTAAGTGCAGTGAGCATATGCGCTCCCACCAGATATCACTATGCTCTGGCTAAAGAGGCCATTGAGAATGGAGTCAATTGCCTGATTGAAAAACCCATTGCCATGACCTCAAAAGAAGGAGAAGAGCTGCTCAAAAGTGTTGATGACAGCCTGGTAATAGGAGTAGGGCATATAGAGAGATTCAATCCGATCGTTAAAGAGATCAAAAACCTGATATCACATCCCAAATTCATCGAAATTAGGCGGCATAATCCCGGTTCCACTAGGATCAAAGATGCAAATGTGGTCATTGATCTTATGATCCACGACATAGATCTCATCTGGAACTGCTTTTTTGAGGGCTGCAAAAACTTCGAACTTTACTCTGCCGGCGACAGGGATGTTCATAAGAAAGTAGCCAGGTTCAACGGTTGCCTGGCTTCCATCTCTGCCAGCAGAATCGCTTGCAGGAAGATAAGAACCATCCACGTGGAAGAGGATGAGTTTACCATCGATGGGGACTTCATGGCTCAAGAGCTATACATTCACAGCAAACCTGAGCGGTACGGAGAGATAAACACCAGATATGCTCAGGAAAACATCATAGAGAAAGTTCTGATAAACAGAGTCGAGCCATTGAAAGAGGAGCTTAAGACCTTCCTAGATTGCGTGATGAAGTCAAAGAGTTTTCCGGTCACGCCCGAGCAGTCAGTCCTAAATTTGAGGATTGCTGAGAACAGCGGACTTACGATCTATTCCGAAAATTCTATTTTTATTGATGGCAAGTCTCAGATATCCGAAATGGACACCGGAACTTAGCTCATTTGTTATCGTTTTTGAATTATTTGCTGTTATATTTCTAAAAATCTAGGTGCAATGAACATGAAGGTTGCAGTCATTGGCTTGGGCAAAGCAAGCCTGATACAGGGGTTGGGCCTGTGGTCGATGAAGTCGGAGAATGCAGATGTGGTTTTCAACAGTTTTAATTTGAGAGGGAAGATCTTTGAGCTACAGAAATAGGACCATCGGAGTCGTTATACCAGCCTTTAATGAAGAGTTGCTAATAGAGGACACACTCCGGTCCATACCCCCCTATGTTGACCGGATTTTCGTAATAGACGACTGCTCCAATGACCGGACGGCTGCGATTGCGGGAGAATTCTCAAAGAATGATATCCGTTTTACCTGCATTAGTCACAAGGTGAATAAAGGAGTAGGTGCCGCAATAATCACAGGCTACAAGAGGATTGTACAGGAGAAGATAGATATTGCAGCGGTTATGGCCGGGGACAACCAAATGGACCCCAAGCATTTGCCAGAGTTGCTAGATCCCATAGTTGAGGGTAAAGCAGATTACACCAAAGGTAACCGGCTCATAAATGGAGAATTTAGAAAGGGAATGAGCGCCTGGAGATCTTTTGGAAACGTCATTCTCACCTTTCTCACCAAAATGGCATCAGGGTATTGGCAGCTGATGGATCCCCAAAACGGATATACGGCGATATCGCGGAATGCTTTAGAAAGAATAAATCTTGACACCATTTATCCTTGGTATGGTTATTGTAACGATCTGTTGGTTAAACTTAATGTATTTGGATTTAAGGTCAGAGATGTGGTTATGCCAGCAAAATATGGATTAGAAAAATCCAAAATAAGATATAAAAAATATATTTTTAAATTATCGTGGTTATTGCTCAAAGATTTTCTCTGGCGGTTGAAAACGAAATATATCTGGTTGAGCTTCCATCCGCTGGTACTGTTCTACTTATTTGGGATATTATTAACACCAATAGGCATTTTTGGAGCCTTATATTCTCTGTATTTTAAATTTATTCTTAACCAATCGCTTTTTGTAAGAGGTGTTTTATCCCTTTTGATCTTCATCATTGGCATGCAGTTCTTGTTTTTTGCCATGTTATTTGATATGCAGGCGGATAAAAATAACTCATCCTCCGTTGATTTAGGTTAGTGTGGTGATAAAAGATGTCAACCAACCAAAGAATATGTTCAAGATGTTTATCAGATTCTAGCATGCCTGGCTTGACTTTTGATGAAGCGGGTGTATGTAATTTCTGCAAAATTCATGATATGCTGGAAGCCAAATTTCCTTTGGGGGATTTAGGTCAAAAAAGATTAGATAAATTATTGAATGATATAAAGTCTAAAGGGAAAAATAAACAGCATGATTGCGTCGTTGGATTAAGTGGAGGTACAGATAGCACTTACTGTCTTTACATGGCTAAAAAGCTAGGACTTAGGCCATTGGCAGTTCATTTTGATAATCATTGGAATTCAGATATTGCAGAAGAAAACATAAAAAATGCCGTAAAGAGGCTAAATGTTGATCTGAGGAAAATTACCTGTGACTGGGATGAATTCAAGGACTTGCAGATTTCATTCCTAAAAGCCTCTATCCCTGATGCTGAAATGCCAACGGATATTGGAATTATTTCTGCACTTTACCGGGCTGCGGCCGAGGAAGGAATAAATTATATCTTAAATGGTCATTCCTTTAGAGCAGAAGGAGTGATGCCGCTTAAGTGGTCTTATGGCGACGGAAGATATATGAAAAGCGTTCAAAAGCTATTTGGAAATGCTGAATTAAAGAGCTTTCCAAACTTAACTATTTCTAGTTTGATATATTACACATTTCTCAAAGGAATTCGTGTAGTGCCACTTTTATCTTATATTGATTACAATAAAGAGGAATCAAAGAGGTTATTGGAGCAGGAATTGGATTGGAAATATTATGGAGGTCATCATTTTGAATCAACATACACTTATTTCATATCATATGTCCGCTGGAAAAAATTCGGAATCGATGCCAGAAAAGTAGAATATTCTGCCCTTGTTCGCTCGGGACAGATGGAAAAGAGCCAGGCTTTGGAGAAGATTAAAGAGGCATTTCCTGAAAATCAGGAAATCATAGATTATTGCATAAAACGAATAGGATTTACCAGAGATGAATTCAACGAAATAATGTCTTCGGAAATCAAATCGTTCTTGGATTATCCAACATATTATTCAACTATAAGGGCGTGCAAAATTCCTATCAAGATATGTTGTGAAATAGGACTATTGCCTAATATATTTTATGAGAAATATTTACGACAGACATGAAGGGTATTGACTATGAAGATTGTTGTTGATATAAATCATCCTGCGCATGTTCATTATTTTAAAAATTTCATCTGGGAAATGGAACAAAGGGGAAATAATATTCTCATTACTGCAAGTCAGAAAGATATTTCTTTTGATTTACTAAACGCTTACGAATTCAAATATGTCCCTTTAGGGAGTTATGGAAAAACAATCTACAATAAAATTATAAATATTCCTAAGTTAGATTTACGTATGTATAATGCAGTTAAAGAATTTGACCCTGATCTATTTCTCGGCTTTGGTTCTATTCGAGCTGCTCATATTTCTAAACTAATGAAGAAACCTTGTATTTCCCTTGATGATAGTGAGCCGGCAATCTGGGAGCATTTGCTATACGTTCCTTTTTCAGATTATATTCTCACTCCACTATGTTTTAAAAAGAATTTTGGATATAAGCATATCAAATACGATGGGTTTACTGAACTTGCTTATTTGCATCCTAATTATTTTAAACCGGATTCTCGCATTCTTAGTGATATTGGAATTGATGAGCAGGAAACTTTTTTTGTTTTGCGATTTGTTTCATGGAATGCTGGTCATGACTTGGGGCAAAGAGGTCTAATCGATAAAAAAATGCTTATAGAAGAACTCGAAAAACACGGTAAAATAATCATTTCTTCAGAAGGGCCTTTGGAGATTGGTCTTGAAAAATATAGAATGAAACTTGCTCCGGAAAAAATGCATGATTTACTTTTTTATTCAAAATTGCTAATAGGGGATTCACAAACAATGACAACAGAGGCGGGAGTCCTCGGCACTCCCGCCATTAGATGCAATACATTTGTTGGAGCGAAGGATATGGGAAACTTTATAGAACTCGAAAAAAAATATGGCCTAATCTTTAACTATAATAATTTTAAAAATGCTTTTAATAAATTAAAGGAACTCGTTCGAAACCCTAATTTAAAAAATGAATGGAAAACAAAACGAGATAGATTATTGGCGGATAAGATTGATTTAACAGCATTTCTAATTTGGTTAATTGAAAATTACCCTGAGAGTTTTCAAGAGGCAAAACGAGATAGTAAAATTGCGCAAAATTTTAGATAATGTATGATGAAATTTATACATTAAATCCCATTTAAACCGTCATAATAGGGCGGTTTCACAGAATTTTCGAAGTCTATTCCAGAAAGTTAAGGATATCGATTTGCAATATATCAATATATGATATAAAGCCTCGAAATGATCCAGCTTAGAGGAGCATTTGTTATTGATTCTATCATTGACGGCGGTATCCTGGCGATTTGGCTATGTATAATCAGGCCCCAGGATTCAAGCTCATCCAAACTATTTAACGAATCATCATCTATCGAGCCACTCAGAGGATCTAACGCACAGGGATTAAGCCTAAGAGTCTTGTAGATATAGAACATGATTCTTTTCATGTCCTGAGTCCCTTCTGCAGTGAATTTAGGAGAGACATTCTTATGAGATATAATAGAAGCTTGTTCATCCTTGCACATCAGATTGGGGATAGAGAATTCTGCCCTGCCTACAAAAAACTACTTCAATCTCAATGGAAACCTTATCATGAACAAAGGAAAAATCAAGAAAATCAACTTAGGCATATGATCGATTTTGTATATAAAAATGTCCCATATTACAATAAGATTTTTAAAGAACTTCATCTTCAACCTTCTGATATTAGTACAATTAAAGATCTAGAAAAACTTCCTATCATAACAAAAAAAATCATTAAGGATAATTGGGAGGATATTAAAC
>DAIMDR010000116.1:0-6223 GCA_036725705.1 Syntrophomonadaceae bacterium
TCACCACCTAAACTGCAAAAGTGGATTTAAACTCTGCTATGGCCTTTTGGAGTTTTTCTTCCGTCGCATCGTCCATTTTACCACTCTGCCTTATGGTGGTCAGAATTTCAGCATTAGCACTGCGTATGAATTTTAAGAAATCACTTTCAAATTCCTGCACCTTTTCTCTGGGTATATCATCCAGGTAGCCATTAACACCAGTGTAAACAGATACTACCTGTTCTTCCATGCTCATGGGCTGATACTGCTTCTGGATAAGAATTTCGGTAACCCGTTCACCTCTGGTCAGTCTGGCCAGAGTAGCTTTATCCAAATCAGAACCAAACTGAGCAAACGCTGCCAGTTCGCGATATTGTGCCAGGTCAAGTCTGAGCTGACCGGCAACTGACTTCATAGCTTTGGTCTGAGCTGCACCACCTACGCGGCTGACTGACAAGCCGGCATTGATAGCCGGGCGTTGTCCGGCATAGAACAGGTCAGTTTCCAGATATATCTGTCCATCGGTAATGGATATAACATTGGTAGGAATATAGGCAGATACGTCACCAGCCTGAGTTTCAATAATAGGTAATGCTGTAATTGAACCTCCACCCAGTGATTCATTTACCTTACATGCTCTTTCCAATAAACGTGAATGCAGATAGAATACGTCTCCAGGATAAGCTTCACGACCAGGCGGGCGACGCAGCAACAAAGACATTTCACGGTAAGCTACCGCGTGTTTGGAAAGGTCATCATAAATAATCAGTACATCAGCACCATCAGCTTCCATAAACTCTTCGGCCATCGCAACTCCTGCATATGGTGCCATATACAGCAATGGTGCAGGCTCAGAGGCAGTTGCCGCAACAATGATGGTATAATCCATAGCGCCCATTTCTTCGAATTTTGCCGCGATCCCGGCTATGGAGGATTGTTTTTGTCCAATGGCTACATAGATACATATCATATCCTTTTTTTCACGCTGATTAATGATAGCATCTATAGCAATAGCACTCTTACCGGTCTGACGGTCTCCAATGATTAATTCACGCTGTCCGCGACCGATGGGAACCATGGTATCAATAGCTTTCAGTCCAGTCTGCATTGGTGTGTTAACTGGTGAACGGGCTACAACTCCTGGTGCCACACGCTCAATAGCGCGGTATTTATCAGTGTTAATGGGACCTTTGCCATCAATAGGCTGTCCCAATCCATTTACTACCCGGCCCAGCATAGCTTTTCCAACCGGCACTTCCATAATTCTGCCAGTTGCTTTTACTACGTCGCCTTCTTTGATGTGATTATATTCTCCCAGCAAAACAGCTCCCACGTTATCTTCTTCCAGATTCAGAACCATTCCGAAGGTTCCGCCGGTAAATTCCAGCAGTTCACCGGCCATAGCGCCCTGTAAGCCGTAAACACGAGCGATACCGTCACCAACATAGATAACAGAGCCCACATTGCTGACCTCGACCTCGGATTGGTAGCGCTCTATCTGCTGTTTTAATATCGCGCTAATCTCTTCCGGTCTAATACTCATTTATGTGCTCACCCCTATCGATTAACTTATCTTTACTTGTTTCAATTGTTCTCTTAGCATGTCCAGCTTCTTGGCTACGGTGGCATCTATGACCTGGTCCCCCATGCGTATTTTTACTCCCCCGAGCAATGTTGGGTCAACCTTTAGCTTAAGTTGCACCGTTTTTCCGGTTGAAGCGGAGAGTTTCTCAGCCAGAAGTTTAATATCCTCTTCTGAAACTTCCCGGGCAGAAATTAAGTCTGCCATTGCAATGTTACGGGTTTCATCAGCCATTGCTTTGTATTCATCCACGATTAAACCAATATAATTCCCACGCCGTTTATCAATGATCATGGATAGAAAATTAAAAGCAGTCGAAGATATCTGACCAGCGAATATTTTTTCTACTAATTCCTTCTTTTCCTTGGGTGGAATTAACAGATGATCAAAATATTCCTGCAGGTGTTCAGTTTCCGATATAACCTGAACTACCTTTTCCAGTTCCTGCTGCAACTGATCCACCTTACCGGTTTCCTGGGCTATGCTAAAAAATGCTTCGGCGTAACGCCTGGCAACACTTTTATTTAACATAATAGATCGCCCGCCTCATTAACAAAATCTTTGACCATCCGTTTGTGGTCATCTTCATTAATAGCTCTGCCCAGTACTTTTTCGGCTGCAAACATAGCCAATGATGCTGCAGTATCCTTTAGTTCCAGCTTGGCCTGTTCAGTAGCTGATTTAATCTCAGCATGAGCCTTATCCTTAATGTTTTGAGCTTCTTCCTGAGCTTTGGCTGTGATTTCAGTTTTGGCAGTTTCTGCCGCCTTGGTTGCCCGAGCAACAATTTCCTGGGCTTCCTTACGGGATTCAGTCAGGTTGGTCTGTGCTTCCTTTCTCATTTGCTCGACTTCAATTTTCATTTCTTCTGCATGTTTAAGCGACCCTTCTATAGTAGTGGAACGCTGTTCCAACATTGCATTAATAGGATTAAAAGCAAATTTATAAAGCAGTGCTAAAAGTACAAAGAAGTTTACCGCTGTCCAACCGATGGCATATAGGTTCCCAAATTCCGGTGTTTGCCCTGCAGGCGCTTCCGTAAGCGGGTTGCCGTGGCCTGATGCCATACATATGGTGGTAAATCCTAATACTAATATAGTCGTCAAAAGGAGCACTGTCAGGTAAAACCGTTTGTTTCTTAACACGGATGTGCTACCTCCTATCTCTTGAGCAAATAGTTTTTGGGGCAGCAGAGCCGTTGCATAAAACAGCAACTCAAACTGCCCACAAACTCATTCCCCTCGCAGCAAACTAGATCTTGCCTACCAGCATGAATGCGATAAGAAGACCGTAAATGGTCAATGTTTCGATAAAAGCGAAGGTTATAAACATCAGGGTTCTTACGTCCCCTCCGACTTCCGGCTGTCTGGCTATGGCTTCGATGGCCTTACCACCTGCCATTCCCATTCCAACGCCGCCTCCGAGACCTGCTATTGATACGGCTAAACCAGCTCCTAATGCTACGCCCATTTTTTCCCCTCCTTTCATCAGTTCGTCTTGACAATGCCCTTGCAGACATTGTATCTATGGGTTAATTTTAATGACCCTCTCCGGTAGCTGCAGCTATATAACTAGCTGACAAAATAGTAAATACTATGGCCTGGATAGCACCCAGCAGGACGCTAAGTCCCATCAAAGCCATCGGAATTAAAAACGGTACCATGAAAAGCATGTAAGCAATAACCATTTCTTCACCAAAAATGTTACCGAATAGACGGACGGTCAGAGACAACGGATGAGTCACCTCTTCAAGCAGATTCAACGGTAGCATTAGTGGACTGGGACTGATGAAATGGCCTAAATAGTGCATCCCATTTTCAGCAAACCCAGCTATATGCACCGAAAAGAAGGTAATTATGGCCAGTGTCATAGTTACATTCCAGTTACTGGTAGGCGGCTGGAAGCCTTCGATTCGTGCGGCCCCAGGTATAAGACCGCTATAGTTGCTTAGCAGAATAAACAGGAAGAAGGTAGTGAGCACCGGTGCCCACTTCTTGGCGACATGTTCTTTATCCATGAGCTGGGTAAAGAAATCGTAAGTCCATACAATTATCATCTCAAAAGCATTTTGAAGTCCGGTTGGAACTACTTGCATGTTGCGGGTAGCAAAATATGCAATCAATCCAATCAGAGCAATAACACCCCATTCGGTTACAATTATATGGTCTACCGGTATTGGTCCTATATGAAAATAGGGTGCATCCCACATCCCAAAAATCATTACTCTATTTCCCCCCCTTCCTATTTTGTTGTCGTTCCGGCTTGTGCCCTCAAACCAGAGTAAACCTTCAATCAGAACCGGTGGGCTCTGAATGATATCATCGTGAAGATTTACTTAATCGTCATCAGCGGTCCCTCTCCCCAAACCCCCCGAATCAGATTTGGTATTCAGCTTATCCCACATGGCTTTCATTCCGGTGGCAACACCAAACAAACAACCAAGCACAGTGAGCCACGGGCCTGTGTCAAATCGCCCATCCAGCCAGTGTCCCCCGAGTATGCCTATGGCAACAGCAGCGGCAACCGTGGTAGCCAGATTAATTGCATCACTTAAAGATTTTGCCCAGTGTTTCTTTTTTTCCGCCATGCCCTCACCTTTCAGGATATAGCCAACAATATCCTCTAACTGTATTCGTCATTAAAACCCAAAATCCTTTTTTGTGATTTTTGAAATTTTAACCCTTTTGATTATATTTTAATTCGATTAATAAAATAGTTTGGATGATAAACCAGTCCCGACTCACTCCGTAAAATAACGGAAACCGACTTGGGCAGTTTGTTTTGAGCGTCGCGTACTGGATAAAGCAGATTATTTGACCAATTTTAAACAAGGTTATCTGTTAAAAGGCAGGATTCAATAACATCAAATAAGGCGAATAAGCTGGAACTTTCTAATTAATAACGGCATTTTATCCGGTATGCTTCGACAAATACCCTTTGTGTTCCAGCTTTGTCCAGTGTTCTTTTAATGCTGTATCAATATCAACCCCGAATTGTTCTTCCATAACAAACATCATCGTAACTGCCGTTTGAGCAACATCCAGCAACTCACGGGCAATTTCCCGGAAAATAGTCTCTTCATCCCAACATACAGTTTCTCCACTAAGGCCCCGGTATTTACCAATTACCTGAGCCAGCTCTCCGGCTTCCTCCATAAGTTTAAGTGCTGTAGATTCCAACGTAGGGTTTAACTCATTTAATCTTGGTAAGGATAATGTTTTGGCTTGCATATCTTTTGCTCCAATTAATAATAAATAATAATTAATCTGAGTAATTATATTACTTCCATTCAGATTAAGTACTCTTTTCTATAACTACTAATTCAATTCCTGCTTCCTTCATAAGATCAAGAGCTATATCATCCTGAAAATTTCCCCGGTGGACTACTTTTACTATACCGGCATTAATAATCATACGGGCACAAATAATGCAGGGCTGATTCGTGCAATACATAACCGAGTCCTGGGTAGGTATACCATAATAAGCAGCATTAATAATAGCATTTTGCTCGGCATGAACCCCTCGACACAACTCATAACGTTCACCGGAAGGAATATCCTTTTCTGTACGCAAACAGCCGGTATCTTCGCAATGTTTTAATTTACGCGGAGCACCATTATATCCGGTTGCAATTATGCGCTTGTCTTTTACCAGTACTGCTCCCACCTGGCGTCGCAGACAGGTGGAACGGGAAGCGACCAGATCAGCCGTTTCCAGAAAATATTCATTCCAGCCCGGTCGGGTATAATTCATGTTCCTCACTTCTCCTTATATGCCATACAATGGATATTTATCACACAATTGTTTTACTATTCCGCGGGATTCTTCTAGTTTATCTGCTTTTTCAGGATTATCCAGGGCCATGGCCATAGCTCCGGCCAACTCTTTCATATCTTCAACCTTCATTCCTCTGCTGGTCAGGGCCGGAGTGCCAATTCTGATACCGCTGGTTATCATGGGCTTTTCCGGATCAAAAGGAATGGTATTTTTGTTAACGGTTATATTAACTGACTCCAATATTGCCTCCGCCGCTTTGCCAGTCAATTGCTTGGGTCTGACATCAAGCAATATCAAGTGGTTGTCCGTGCCTCCTGATACCAGTCTGAGCCCATTATCCTTCAGAGCGGCAGCCAGGGCCGCGGCATTATTGATAATGTTCTGTTGATAAATCTTAAAGTCAGGATTTAACGCTTCCTTAAAACAAACCGCTTTGGCAGCAATTACATGCATAAGTGGTCCGCCCTGTATTCCCGGGAAAATAGCCTTGTCAATACGGGCGGCCCATTCTTCCCTGCAAAGTATTAAACCACCCCGGGGACCTCTCAGGGTCTTATGGGTAGTGGAAGTAACAAAATCAGCATAAGGAACCGGGGATGGATGCAGACCTGCCGCCACCAGTCCGGCTATATGCGCCATATCAACCAATAAAAGTGCCCCGGCCTCATCAGCGATTTCCCGGAACTTTTTAAAATCAATAATCCGAGGATAAGCACTGGCCCCGGCTACGATAATTTCAGGCTGACATTCCAGGGCCTTTTTCCTGACAACTTCATAATCTATGGTTTCAGTTTCAGGATCAACTCCATAATCAACTACTTTAAAATACTTACCGGAAATATTAACCGGACTGCCATGGGTTAAATGTCCGCCATGGCTTAAATT
>DAIMDR010000117.1:0-6173 GCA_036725705.1 Syntrophomonadaceae bacterium
GCGGTCTTTTAATAAACCGTGAATAATCTGTTTCTCTAAAATCTCCCAATGATTAGCATTGCGAAAAAACTCGGATACATTAATGGTAATATGATCAAGAAACTTGCGATATAAATTGGCATCAGTTTTCAGTAAACTGATAAACTCCTTATAATCAGTAACTGACGCTGATCTCATAAAACTGTTAATGCGTCTTTCCATTTGCGGGCGTTTATAGGAAGTTAAATCTATATGACTTAATAATTCAAAGTTTTTAATAAACCACTCCCAATTATCCGGCATAAAAAACCCCACCTCTTATCCCTGAATAATAGATAATGCCCGGTCAATTGCTTCAACAGTTTCATTAACATCTTCCATATCATGAGCACAGGAAAGAAAACAGGTTTCAAACTGAGAAGGCGGGAAATATACTCCCTGACTTAAAAGAGCCCGATGAAAAACCCCATATTTTACAGTGTCACAGGTTAATACCGCGGTTAAATTATCAACTGGTTCTTCGGTAAAGAACAAGGTAAACATGGAGGCCAATCGGTTAATCTCATAAAAAAGTCCGTGATTTTCAAATATGGTTTTTAATTTACCGGTTAAATAGTAAGTTAATACCTCTAAGCGGTCATACCAGTCACAGTCAGCCAATATTTTTAAGGTTTCAATCCCGGCAGTCATGGCTAATGGATTACCCGACAGGGTACCTGCCTGATAGACATTTCCCTGCGGTGCCACCTGTTGCATTATTTCCTGACTTCCTCCGTAGGCACCAACCGGTAAACCTCCACCTATAATTTTACCCAATATGGTAAGATCCGGTTTAATGCCGACTATATTCTGAAACCCTCCGTAACAGGCTCTGAAACCAGTGATAACTTCATCAAATATTAACAAACTGCCGTATTTTGATGTTAACTCTCGCAATCCATACAAAAATTCATTGTCCGGAATTACCAACCCCATATTCCCTGCTGCCGGCTCTACAATAACTGCTGCAATGTCCTGGCCATACTCATTAAATAATTCTAAAACCGAATCCAAATCATTATAAGTGGCAATAAGGGTCAATTCACCAATACTGACAGGAACACCGGGACTAGTCGGAACTCCTGAGGTCAGAAGTCCTGATCCGGCTTTAATCAGAAAACTGTCAGCATGTCCATGATAACATCCTTCAAATTTTACTATCTTATCTCTGCCGGTATAGGCTCTGGCCAGACGGATGGCACTCATGGCAGCTTCAGTTCCGGAATTAACCATGCGCACCATCTCCACAGAAGGAATAGCAGCACAAATTAAAGCGGCCAATTCAATCTCTGCCTCATACGGTGCACCAAAACTGGTTCCCTTTGATGCCATGGAACAGATTGCCTCAACAACCTGCGGATGACTATGGCCTAAAATTAAAGGTCCCCAGGAACCCACATAATCAATATATGCATTACCATCTGCATCAATAACCTTTGCTCCATGAGCTTCCTTAATAAAGATTGGATTTCCTTCTACCGCTTTAAATGCCCTTACCGGACTGTTTACCCCGCCCGGCATATATTGGCAGGCAATACGAAACATTTCCTCTGAACGAACAGTATTCATAGTTGCAACCTCCAAACATTTGTCTGGTTTAACTGATTTATTAAAAATATTTCATACTGATTTTTTTATATTCGTGTTCACTGCTGATAATGGCGTAATCTTCCAATCCCAACAGTTCTGACATACTTAAAACCAATTGATTTAATTCTTCCTCGCTGCGACAATGAACCATAGTAAATAAGTTCTTATCAAAATCAGCAGGTACTTCCCGCAAATAACAATGGCTGACCTGCTCACAGGCAGCAAACTTTATACCAATTTTATCCACCTGTTCCGGTTCTACTTTCCAGGCAACCATGGCATTAACTGTAAAACCAGCCTTTTGATGGCGTAATATACCTGCAAAGCGCCGGATTATACCTTCATCCATCATAGCATTTATTCTTTGCATCAAATATTCTTCACTTATACCTACCCGGGAAGCAATCCTGGCAAATGGTCTTGGTTCCAGTGGCAAATCACCCTGAATTTCACGAAGAATTGCCTTATCCTGATCATTTATGATGGTCATCACCCTCCATTTCCAGAGCCACCTTTATTTTGTAAGTTTTAAGTGCCGGCATGCTGACTATATGTACACCCGTCTTTTGCATTAATTCATCCATTATTAACCGGGAGGCTTCCTGTGACGGAGCGGTAAGCGTAAACCATAAGTTATACTCATGAGTGCGCCGGTAGTTATGCGTAACGCCATCATACATATTTATTATTTCTGCTACTTCATCAATTCGGTCTCCCGGTACTCTGGCTGCACATAGAGTAGAAAAAAAACCTAATCTTCTGGCATCCAATACTGCCCCAATTCTTCTTATAATACCTGCCTCTTTCAATGCTTCAATTTTTGTTATTATCTCCTCTTCAGTAACACCCAATTTATCCGCCATAGTTTTATAAGGATACATATTAATTGGGAAATTTGATTGCATCATATTCAACAAAGCTTTATCCAGAGAAGTCAAATTAGCCATTAGCTGAGCCCCCTTTGGGCTTGTACAGGCACCAATCATCATTGGCCATAAAATTACCTTCACTGTAATAATAAGCGCGTGCCCGGCATCCTCCGCAGCGTTGCCGATAATCACAAATACCACAATCACCCTCGTAATCCATGCTGCGTAATTTGTTCAAAACCGGATTGTTTTGCCAGATCTCATCGAAAGGGGTTTCTTTTACATTCCCCAGAGGAATATCCAGATAAGCACAGGGTTGTACATCTCCCCGTGGACTGATTATACAATAGCTGATTCCCGCCAGGCATCCTTTGCTGAAACGAATGGGAACACCTTTTTTATCAGCCACGCGAATAAACTGAGGTGCACAGGTGGGTTTTATTTCAATTTTCACATCCTTTTGTTTTTCCATTAAGCGGGCTATAGTCTTCTCATACTCTACAACTCTCAAAGCTTCTTCTTCAATATTGGCTCCCCGCCCGGTTGGCACCAGGAAAAATACATGATGTGCCATAGCGCCTATTTTTACGGCAAAATCAGTAATCGCTTCCAACTCGTTAACATTCCAATCCATAACCGTAGTGTGAATCTGAAAAGGTAACCCGGCCTGCCGTAAGTTTTCCATCCCCTTTATAGCTAACTGCAAAGCATGGTCCAATTTACGAAACCGGTCATTCTTTTCATCCGATAAACTGTCAATGCTGACTCCCACAGCCATAAAACCGGCCGCTTTTAATTTAAATGCTACTTCGGGAGTAATCAGGGTGCCGTTGGTTCCCAGAACTGCTCTTAAGCCCTGATCAGTGGCATACTTACCCAACTCATAAATATCGGGCCGCATAATTGACTCTCCGCCGCTGAAAATCATGATTTTAAATCCGGCCTTAACCAATTCGCGAATTAGTTTTTTACCCTGTTCGGTAGTAAGTTCCTCACTTAATTTATCTCCGGCATCCCGGTAACAATGATCACAAAACATATTACATTGATTGGTAGAGTTCCATGATACCAGCATAATTCAAATCCTGAAACGGGTTTAATCGTCCCGGACTCATTCACCTCCGCAACTCTTTACCGATTTATATATCCAGCTACATCTTTGGCTGCATAGGTAATAATCAAATCTGCTCCCGCCCGTTTAATAGCCGTCATTATTTCCATAGTAACTTTTTTCTCATCAATCCAGCCATGTTCAGCAGCTGCTTTAACCATAGCATATTCGCCACTTACATTGTAAGCTACGGTAGGGTAAGAAAACTTGTCTTTTACTGCCTTGATGACATCCAGGTAAGCCAAAGCCGGTTTAACCATAACCATATCGGCCCCTTCCTCAATATCCATGGCCACTTCACGCAAGGCTTCATTAATATTGCCATAATCCATCTGATAAGTTTTTCGATCCCCATACTGAGGAGTAGAATCAGCTGCATCTCTGAATGGCCCGTAAAAACTGGAAGCAAATTTGGCTGCATAAGCCATAATGGGAACCTTTATATAGCCATTATCATCCAGAGCATTACGGATGTGACCAATTCTGCCATCCATCATATCAGAAGGTGCTACTATATCACACCCGGCCTTAACATGTGACAAAGCCTGCCGGGCTAAAATCTCCAAGGTAGCATCGTTATCAACATAACCTGACTTATCCGGTAACCCGCAATGTCCATGATCAGTATACTCACACAGACAAACATCCGTAATTACTATCAAATCCGGGCAACTATCCTTAATAGCCTTTATGGCCTGCTGAACTACGCCATTGTCTTTATAAGATGAACTCCCCACAGCATCTTTGCTTTCAGGAATACCAAACAACAACACCGCCGGAATCCCCAAAGCTTTTACTTCCCTGACCTCATTAACCAGACGGTCTACCGTTAGCTGATCTACTCCGGGCATGGAAGCCACCGGTAAACACTTGTCCTTGCCATGAATAACAAACACCGGATAAATAAGATCATTAATCTGAAAAGCGGTTTCGGCTACCATCGCCCGCAAAGTTTCCTGCGACCTTAATCTTCTTCCCCGATGGAGTGGATATCCCATAACTTCACCCCTACCCGCGTATTTCTTCCTCACTCAGATAGCAGGCCGGATCTGCTGCCCATAAATCTCCATGAACTGCCCGGGCTCTGATACGACATCCGGCACATAAAGTTTTATATTGACATTGTCCGCATTTTCCTGTTAAATGTTTATCCTTCTCCCGTAGTTTCACCATTAATTCATCCTCGGATGTCCATATTTGGCTGAATGGTTTTTCCCGTACATTGCCTACACTGTAATCCTGCCAGAACTGACAGGGATGAACATTACCCTGAGGATCAACATTGGCAAACTTGGTTCCCGCTGAACAACCACCATGCATCCCCAATAACTGTACAATTTCGTCTACCCGTTCCGGTTGTTTTTCCTGAATATTATTTAATAAATATATTCCATCAGCATGATTATCCGTAGTTAAAATTTCCACCTGGATTCCACGGTTATGAAGGTCGATGGTTTTTTCCGCTACCAAATTCAGAATATCCCGTTTTTCATCAGCACTGGTATCCATATCTGCCATCACGGCTCCGCGACCTGCATAAACCAGATGATACATACAAAAACGGGGGATATTTTCTCTTTCAATTATATTGAAAATCTCGGGTAAGTCCTGCTGGTTATACTTGTTTACGGTAAACCTGATACCCGTTTTTACTCCTTCTGCCATACAGGCCTTAATCCCTTTGATAGCTGCATCAAAAGCACCCTTATGATTGCGAAACTCATCATGGGTAGCCGGTGCTCCATCAATACTTATGCCTACATACTGAAAACCCGCCTCCCTTATCCTGGCGGCTATTTCCCGGTCAATCAAAGTCCCGTTACTCGATATTACCGGTCGTAAACCCAGCCTGGCAGCCATCGCACCCAGTTCAAAAATATCGGGTCGCAATAAGGGTTCCCCACCGGAGAACAACAACACCGGCACCTGCATTTGGGCTAAATCCTCAATAAAGGTCCTGGCTTCATCGGTGCTTAATTCATTATGATAGGGAATATCTTCAGCATGGATGTAACAATGTTTGCACCTTAAATTGCAGCGGTTGGTCATATTCCAGACTACCAGCGGCCGATTTTTATTGGAAAATTGAAGTAACTCAGGCGGAACCTGTCCTTCTATAGTGCTATGCTTAATAACATCAGAAACTGTGGCGGTTCCGCAAAGCAACTTGGTAAATCCTATCATTTTATCTCCTCCCCCTGATATAACTACATTTCATCAATAATTGCATCAATTAAACCTTGTATGGTATATTCTTTGGCTACAATATCAACTTTGAATCCGGCTTCGCGGGCTGTATCAGCAGTTATCGGACCGATACAGGCCACTTTTACTTTCTGATTAATGTTATTAATATGTTCTCTGCCTATTATCTTAACAAAATTAGTTACGGTTGACGAACTGGTAAAAGTAATATAATCCATGGCACCATTCTTAATTTCATTCAGGATTGCCTGGCTTATATTAACTTCAGAAATTGCCTCATATAAAAAGACTTCATTAACATGCGCACCCATTTCGCGTAATGAATCAGGTAATATTGACCGGGCGCCTCTGGCTCTTGGTAACAGCACCCATTGTCCGGG
>DAIMDR010000118.1:0-6154 GCA_036725705.1 Syntrophomonadaceae bacterium
CCTGGCTGGCTGATTCGGAATGGGCCCTTAAAGTTTCCCGGGGAGATGAACGGGATGTCCGTCCCTGTATTATGTGCAATGAATGTATAGGTAATAATTTCAAGGGTTTACCTACTCATTGTACGGTTAATCCCGTTACGGGCAGGGAGTTCCGGATGGTGCGGCAGAAGGAGCCTTCCAGCCAATTCCGCGTAGCGGTGGTTGGCAGTGGACCAGCCGGTATGCAGGCAGCTTTGGCTTTAAATGATGCCGGAATAGCAGTTACTTTATGGGAACAGAAATCTCAACCGGGGGGCATGATGAATATTGCCTGCATCCCTCCCAATAAACATCGCATAAAAGAATTTCGCGATTATTTATACCGACAGATATTGCAGTCCGGGGTGGAGATGGTTCTGGGGCATGCTTTTGTACCGGAAATGTTAAATGATCATCATTTCGACCATGTAATCATGGCAACTGGATCAACACCCAAAATCATATATGGATTGGAAACCGATTCAAAATTCTTGCTGTCCATAGAAGAAGTTCTGGAGGAACAGATAGTAATAAATGGACAATCAGTAGCAGTGATTGGCGGAGGTGCCAATGGATGTGAAGTTGCGCATTTTCTGCTGGAAAAGGACAATCAGGTTACGGTGATTGAACAGCAAAACAAACTGGCAGATAATTTGGAAAAGAAAACCCGACGGGATTTGCTGGATCATCTGCAATCAGCAGGAGTTATTGCATTAATGCAAAGCCGCGTAACCGGCAGCAATCCTCATCACCTTTTAATCGAAGATTCCCAGGGCGGTCGGGGTATTCTCCCGGTAGATTATGCGGTAATTGCTGCCGGTTATGAACCCGAACGCAGCTTGTTTGAATCTTTTCAGAACTATGATATAAGCATGTCAGTTATCGGTGATGCCTGGCAGGTAGGTGGAATAAGACAGGCTATATTACAAGGTTGGCAGGTTACTGAGCAGATTGCACTGATTGCGGGGAAAAAATATGGAACCAATTGATGAAACCATTCTTCAAGAAAGACAACGCATTATGCAAATGCATTTATTTGAGCAGCAGGCATATCAACGGGGATTTAAAACTATTGCCGGTATTGATGAAGTGGGAAGGGGGCCGATTGCCGGTCCGGTAGTAGCCGGAGCTGTTATTCTGCCCCGGGATTTTTTCCTGGCCGGGGTAGACGATTCGAAAAAGCTATCATCATCCAAAAGGGAATATTTAGCCCATGAAATAAAGAAACAGGCCTTGTCGTGGGCAGTTGCATACATATTCTGTCCGCGATTGGATGAAATAAATATTTATCAGGCTACCATTGAAGCTATGAAACTGGTAGCAGCCAGTTTAAACCCCCAACCGGATTATTTACTGATTGATGCCATGAAATTATCCGATATAAATATTAAGCAACAATCAATTATTAAAGGTGATACTTTAAGTATGTCCATAGCATGTGCTTCGATTATTGCCAAAGTTGAGCGGGATAACCTGATGCAGTCACTGGACGAAGTTTATCCGGGGTATGGTTTTGCTAAGCATAAGGGCTATGCAACCCGCGGACATATGGAGGCTTTAATAACCAACGGACCATGTTCTTTGCACAGAGTGAGTTTTGAACCGGTTAAGTCGATGGTTTCGGGAGGTAATTATGGAGAGCAGCCAGGTCTCTTTAAGTAAAGTAATGTTTAATATTCTCAGTCCCAATGACCAGGGACTGCAGTTGAATAAAGGTGAAATTTTAAGGGGAGTGGTTCAGGATATCAAACTGGACGGGCTGGTTGTCCTGGCGCTTAAAGGCAGGATGATTGAAGCTTTGACTGAAGTGGCAGTCAGTAAAGGACAGCAGCTGTTTTTACAGGTAGATGACTTTCGTAATGGTAAAGCTTATTTGAAAGTATTAACCCCTCAGGCGCTGGAAACTGCGGAGAAAGCTAATCTGTCAGCTAATTTAAAAGAGATTGGACTGCCAGTGAGAGACAGTAATATTGTAATGGCTCAGAAACTAATTCAATATGAATTACCGGTTAGCAAATCAATGATGAGCGAATTAGCCAGAGGTACAGCTCTATTGGGTGAAAGTTCAGCCCGAAATTTGGAATTAGCTGCTTTTGCTCTTAAAAATCAGATTCCCATTACCCGGGAAGCATTATCTTTGCTCGCCCAGTCAGCTTCCTCAACCAATAATAATATAGCCCGTTTAGTACAGGATCTGGTACAGGTGTTAAGCAAACTAACACAGAATCCAGGTACAATCACGGGCCAAAACCCAAGTATTTCACAAACTTCGGTTAATACCACTCTCAATATCAATATAGGCCAAACTGTAAACCCGGGTGTCAATGCAACCCCAAACCAGGCTTCTCCTATGCCACCATCAAATAATATGACCGGCATAAATAACGCTATGGTTGTTAATCAAAATAACGAGACCATCAAAGATTCAGTGAATCTTTCAACCGGTCGGGGTGGGGACTCCCTGCCTGTAAATATGACTGCTGCACCAAGTTCTGCTGCTTCGGCAGTGGATGGAAGAACTATTACATTAATCCCGACAGGTGAAACTAATATTGCGTTTCCATCAAGCGGAGAGACAACTACCGGCCAGCGCCTTGCTCAAGTTCTGAATATGCTGACCGGCCTGTTAAGTGAGGCTGAAGTTGTGCCCGGGGACAAAGAGTCTATAGGCCCTCGTTTGCAGCAGTTAATACAGAGCAGACCAGAATTGGTCAGAGCTATAACCTGGGTAAAGAATATTCTGGAAAATGAAATTCAAATTAATCGTAACCCTCAGTTAACAGAATTGGTTAGTAAACTTGGCGGCCTGGAAAAAGAACTGACCGCCCAGCAATTGTTTAATGCCATAAGCCGTCCGGCTTCCGAAGCCCCTTTACCCTATTTTTATTTTTCTTTTCCGGTTAAAATGGATAACGATTTATATCATTGCGAATTGCGGTTAAATCGTGAGAATAAACGGGATCTCAAATCTATGGATCATATTCGTTTTATTGTTTCCCTGGATACTTCCCGAATGGGGCTGGTGGTTTTTCATGTAGACTGGAACAAAAGCGGAATACTGGAAATACAGGGAGTGGTCCAAAACTCGACTGTAAAGGAACACCTGAGTGCTAATGCAGCCAATCTGGAAAATGAATTATCTGCCCTGGGATATAAAGTAGTTGATAAGGGTATAAAAATAGCCAAATCTACAGCAGATTTACCTGGTGAGCGTCTGCAATTTTCTGAAATAGAAGCCCCGGCAACAGGCAGATTTAGCATTGATGTTATTGTATAGGAGGAACCATGCAGGACGATAAATTATTGGACAAGGCAGTAGCCCTGCGATACAATCCGGATCAGGATGAAGCCCCGGTGGTAGTTGCCAAAGGGCGGGGCTACATAGCAGAGCGAATCAGGGAAATTGCGCGTGAATCGGGTGTTTTGATAAAAGAAGACCGGCAATTGGCCGATTATCTTATGGCCCTGGATTTATATGAAGAAATACCTGCGGAATTATATCCGGTAATTGCAGAAATCCTGGCATTTATTTTCCGAATGAATCAAAAGATGTAAGCGGGGAAATGATGAATCATCAGTTAGGAAAAAAAGGTGAAGCTATGGCTGCCGAATATCTTCGCAGGAAGGGTTATCAAATTATAAAACAGAACTTTTATACCCGCTATGGTGAGGTGGACATAATTTGCACGCAGGGACGGGATATAATATTTGTAGAAGTTAAAACTCGTTCCAATACCAAATTTGGCTTTCCTGAAGAAGCTATAACCTATAAGAAAAAACAGCATATCAGAAAGGCAGCTCTGATTTATTTAAACCAGACTGATGGCAATTTCAGAGAATTGCGTTTTGATGTAATAACCATTTTGTTTGATGGAGAAAAAGCAAATATCAATCATATTGAAAATGCATTTTAAGGTGGGGTGATTAACTCATATGAAACCTCGGATAGGGGCGCATTTACCAATAGGGAAAGGACTCAAACATACCATTGACGAAGCGTTTAACATAGGAGCAGAAGCTTTACAGGTATTTTTGCGTAATCCGCGGGGAAGAGGTGCCAGAGAATTATCTCAGGAGGAAATAGACTATTTTATAGCGAAAAAGGAAGATTATAATATTAAGCCGATAGTAGTTCATATACCCTATATATGTAATCCGGCTGCAGCCAAAGAAGATATCTATGCATTTGCCCTGGAAGTAGTGGAACATGATTTGATCCGTTGTGACCAGGTTCAGGCTGATTATCTGGTACTGCATCCCGGTTCCTATACTACTTCCACACCGGAGCAGGGTATGAAGAGAGTGGCTTCATTATTAAACCGGGTTTTGGAGAAATACACCGGGAACACTATGATCCTTCTTGAAACCATGGCTGGTCAGGGAACAGAATTGGGTCGTAATTTTGAGGAATTATATCGTATAATTCAAAAGGTAGATCGGCGTGAACAGGTAGGAATATGTTTCGATACCTGTCATACTTTTGCTGCCGGATATTCCTGGTCGACTGAAAAGGAAATGCAAAATTTATTGGCGACCATGGATAATTTATTTGGCAGAGAGAAGATAAGGGTAATTCATGTTAATGATAGTGAAAAAGAACAGGGAATGCATCGTGACCGTCATGCTCACATAGGACAGGGAATGATAGGAATAGACGGGTTTTTGAAATTGTTGCAAAACGAATTATTTATGAACCGTCCCTTTATTCTGGAAACTCCTTTTGAAGGCGTGGCGGACGATATTAGTATTTTAAAAGAATTAAGAAGTAATAGGGGGATATAGAAGTGATAATTTACGGCAAGGAAATTCGGGAAAAAATTCAGCAACAGTTACAGGAGGAAGCCAAAAATATAAAACTTAATCTGGTAGTCGTTCACATTGGCAATGATCAGCCATCTGAAGCCTATATCAGAGGTATTCGTAAATTTGCCCATGAAACCGGAGTGGAAGTAGATATATACAGCCTTTCTGCCGGTACGAAACAATCACAGGCGGAGAGAATAATATGTGAACTGAATAATGACCCGGATGTAAATGGAATTATGCTGCAAAAACCTCTGCCCGAACATCTGGATGGAAACCTGCTGACCAACCTGATTGATTATCATAAAGATGTTGAAGGGATTCATAATTACAATCTGGGTAAACTGATAAGCCGACAGGAAGGCGTAAAACCAGCTACTCCGAAAGCAGTTGTTCGCATGCTTAAACATAATGATATTCCGATAGAAGGCCGCAAAGTAACCATTGTAGGCCGCAGTACCATATTGGGTAATCCTCTGGCAGTAATGATGACTTCGGAAAACGGTACAGTAACTCTATGTCATACCCGAACCCGTGATTTAAAAAATGAAACCCGTAATGCGGATATCCTGGTAGCTGCTTTGGGAAAAATGAACTTTATTACCCCGGATATGGTCAAAGAGGGCGGGGTAATAATTGATGCAGGAATTAATTTTGATGCCAATGGTAAAATGTTTGGCGACGTTCATGAGGATGCCCGTGCCAAAGCCGGTATAGCCAGTGCGGTTCCGGGTGGAGTGGGCGTAATCACTGTTGCTGAACTGTTTGATAATTTGTTTATCCTTAACCGTCAATTAACAAAATAATAGATTAGAAGCAAATAAATAAAAAACTATCCACTTTTATAAGGTGGATAGTTTTGCTTCTCTGGATAAAAAAAATTGAAAGAATATTCTAGTATAAGGACATCCAGCAAATCTTCGGGTTTTCTTTTCGTTCCTTACTACGCCGGCGTCCCTCCTCAAATTCTGCTTCCTCTATCGGGTTTTGTAAGTCCAGTTGGGGGATTTTTTTAGGCTTCAAATTCTCATCCAGAGCCACAAAAGTAAAATAAGCGGTCATACAGCATTGTTTGCTACCCTGCAGCAAATCTTCCGCATCAATATTCACCGCAATTTCCATGGACGAGTTGGAAACATAGGTTATATTGGCTTTACAGGTAGCCATATTACCCATATAGATGGGTGCATGAAAATTAATATTATCTATGGCTGCGGTTACTACAATTGAGCGTGAATGTTTAGTGGCACAGGCGCCGGCACAATTATCCATCATTTTGAGCAGTTCACCCCCATGGGCGGTTCCTGCCGGATTGGTTTGCGAGGGTAGAATG
>DAIMDR010000119.1:0-6129 GCA_036725705.1 Syntrophomonadaceae bacterium
TAGCTGGTTGCGAGTACATCAAAAAGCTCGAAAATATTATCCTGGTTGGAAATTCTGGAGTGGGAAAAACCCATATTGCAACTGCTCTGGGTTATGAAGCATGCCGAAAAGGACTAAAGGTTAAATTCTTTACTGCTGCCGGATTAATCAATGAATTGCTGGCCGCTCAGCAGGATTATCGGCTAAACAGGTTGGAAAAACAATATTCGGCTTTTCATCTGGTAATCATAGATGAACTTGGTTATGTGCCTTTCAGTAAGACCGGAGCTGAGTTACTTTTTCAATTTTGCTCAAGCCGGAATGAAAGAGGGAGTATTATTATCACTACAAATCTTGAATTTCCAAAATGGACGGAGGTGTTACTGGATGATCAAATGACGGCCGCCCTGCTGGATAGGCTCACCCACAAGGCCCATATTCTTAATATCAATGGTGAGAGTTACCGATTTAAACAGGCTCTTACCCAACAAACCAATATGGATTAATTTTTTTATCTGTGTGGCCTAATATTTTACCGGTTTGTGGCCTGATTTATGATTGACATTAACACCAGAGCAAGCAGCTGATTTAATTATTGAATTTATCAAATTTAAGGGATGACAAGCTTGGGCAACAATCTGATGGCAAGAAAAAGTAAGTCAGCTTTAAATAGCAGGAGGGAGCTCTTTTGCCCTTGACATATATAGGCCATCTATATATCATGATATATAGATAATCTATATATGGAGGTGCAAATATAATAATGGAGAAAAATTTACTAACAGGAAGCACAACCATGCTTTTATTAAAACTGCTTGAAGAAGCGGATATGTATGGTTATCAAATGATCGATGAACTCACTAAAAGATCGAAAAATGTTTTTGAGTTAAAAGCAGGAACATTATATCCACTGCTTCACACTTTGGAGCAAAAAGAACTGGTCATTTCTTACGAAAAAACTGCCGACAACGCGAAGGTGCGAAAATACTACAGCCTCACTGAAAATGGCCGCCATTATTTGAATGAGAAAAAAAAGGAATGGAAAACTTATACCTCTGCGGTAAATGATGTCCTGGGAGGTGCAACTTTTGCAACCGTCTGATATGATTACTGAGTATTTGGAAGCGGTACGCGAACAGATACGGTGGAAAAGGGCGCAGCCTATGGTTTTAGAGGAAATTAATAACCACATAAATGACCAAAAGAATGCCTTGATAGAAGAGGGACTTGATGAAGCAACAGCAACGTATAAGGCGATTACGGAGATGGGAGACCCTGTTGTTGTAGGGGGGCAGCTTGACCATGTACACAGGCCGAAACCGGATTGGATGCTGCTTGCCCTGATAGGCGGTATGCTTCTTTTAGGATTTGCAATTCAGTTTTTTATGGATTCCGCTTTTGACAGAGGTTGGGTGCTTCAACAACAGGTGGTGTGGGCAGGGATTGCCGTCATCGTGATGTTGGCCTCCTATTTCGCGGATTTCACCATTATAGGGAAAAATCCCAAGACTATATTTTTCGCGCTCGGCGGGATAATCGTTCTTTGCTGTTTCTTTACCGGGGAAGTAAATGGCGCGAACGTATATGCAATTTATCCGCTGCTGCTGTTTCCGACCGCCTTCGCTGGTTTGATCTACAGCATGAGAAATAAAGGTTATGGCGGCCTTATTCTGTGCGGGGCGGCTTTTGTTCTTCCTGCCTTCCTGTCCATGCTGGTACCCAGTTTTACCGCTCTTTTTTTATTGTGTGTCACATGCCTGACTATTCTGACCGCCGCTGTTTTAAAAGGCTGGTTTAATGTAAGCAAACGATCAGCCATGCTAATCCTGTATATCCCGACTGCCGCTGTTTTGACAGCGTCTTTCTTCATGATTATGATGAGTACAGGATATAGAGCAGAGAGACTGCGATACGCATTAAATCCATCCCTTGACCCACAAGGGATGGGATATTTGGGATCTACCATACAATATATCTTGTCCCATGCGCAGCTGATCGGCAGCGGTATGCCCATGAATTATTATGGGGTTTCCGTAGAAGCCACTAACATTTTAGCCGCTCACATTTTACCGGAAATTACTACTGATTATTTGTTGACCTATTTGATTTACCGTTTTGGATGGATAGCGCTTTTAGGCGTCATTGCACTATTCGCAGCTTTTATTATTCGTGCGGCTATGCTTTGCCAGAAGCAGAAAAGTGTGCTCGGGTTTTTAACTTCCACCGCAATTGTAGCAACAGTCAGTGTGCAATTTATTGTTTATGTTGCTTCTAATCTTGGTTTTATGCTGCTTTCTCCGCTGTCGCTGCCGCTAATCTCTTATGGGAAACTGGCTCTGGTTACTAATATGTTTCTTATCGGGCTTCTGCTTTCGGTATTTCGCTCAGGTGTGTTGGTGAGAGATAAAACCGAAACAACTGCAGTGAAGTTTAACAACTTTATCCAATATGACAATGGCCGGATTATTATTGACCTAAAAGGTAACTCTCAGTACGGGAATTTACAATGATGTTTTCCGAATCTCAAATAGCTAAACAGGCTGATTCTGTTTTCTTTATTAGAGAAGTAAGTCCCCTTAAAATATAAACAGGATTACGAGAGGTGCAGATAACATGAAAGATTTTCAAATGTTTTTAGATAGTATTGGTGAACTGGAAAAGAGGGAACGGTTAGCAGGCATTCTAAATAACATTAAAGAGAAGTTTCCTCAATTGAAAGAAGAAATTAAGTGGAATCAGCCAATGTTTAGCGATCATGGAACTTTTATCATCGGTTTTAGCATTGCCAAAGATCATATTGCTGTGGCTCCTGAAGCAGCAGTCATTAGTTTGTTTGAAAAGGAAATAGAGGAAGCAGGATATTCCCATACACAAGGGTTATTCAGAATCAAATGGACGGATCATGTGGATTTTGATTTGCTGTATAAAGTAGTCGCCTACAACATCGAGGATAAAAAAGATATGACAAAATTTTGGAGGTGAGATCAATCGAACAATTACTTAGAAATCCTGATATAGAGCCGTCAAGTGACGTTATTGCAAAGGCACTTGGAGAAGCGAACAACGCCTATATAAAGTTTATCAATGAACTTACAAACCACGATATTCAGCTGGCCTGGCATTACTACAACGACGGCAAGGCGTGGCTGGCCAAAGGACTCTATAAATGGACAGGCGTTCGCGGCGGCCAAAAGGAAAAAACCGTTTTTTGGCTATCGATCTGGGACGGTTTTTTCAAGGTGACCATTTATGTTCCTGAAAAAGCCCGTACAGATGTATTGAGTCTTCCGCTTGGCAATGAGGGTAAACTGATGATAGCGGCTTCACAACAAATGGGAAAACTAAAGTACTTTCCTATTGTTTTCGACCTTTGTTCGGATGAAATGTTTGAGGTAGTTTTCATGCTTGTAGATTTCAGAAAAAGCATAAAATAAGCAGTGAATATATGGAGATTAAGAAATACAGCAAAGCCGATAAATCTTTACTTTTTGACCTACTTGTCGATGAGGGAGATGAGTGGAGTGCAAGGATTGCCCAGGAAGGCGAGTACAGCGAAGTATGATTGACTGCAGGCCGCTGCTGAGTGTTCTCACTCTACATAATTTGAAATTAGGAGGATTACCTCTATGGAGTTTGTATTCTGGATTATCTTAGCGTTATTTCTGCTCTTTTTATTCTTGACCATCCAAACCAAACGCAATAAAGGTAAAATCAAATTTAAATTTCTAATACCCGCTGTGTTGTTTTTGGTTCCCTGTGTTTTGCTGTCGGGTATTTATGTTTTCTATAACTTGGAATTAAAGCCGCAGCCTTCTGTGTCAACGGTTATACTTGAGAACAAGGATTTTTGTATTGGGCACGCTGCCAAAGTTCAGCCTGCCACATTAGATGAATATATAAGCATTGTAGCACCTCAAATTAAAAGATTTAATCGGCATTCAGATGAATTTTGGCCGAACAGCGCATTGAAGGACTCCGCCGTTTATTTTGTGACCAATGACAAAAAGCAAGCCTGGAAAGTTGAGTATGACGGATCGTATCATAAAATTGAGAACGTAAAATCGGTACCCCGTTTTAATTCCATAATGGGCTATCCTTTGGAGTTTTATTATTTGAGACCCGAAATGCATGGTGAAAAAGGCATGGTATTGGTTATCAGTTCGGAAGAACTGCTTGATCAAGTGAGATTCGAGAAATATACCCATCTGGGTACGTATGACCCAATCATCACCTATATACATGAAGGATTTCACATATTTACGCAGAGCAGCAACCATTGGAAGGAAGCTGATATAGCGAAGGCGCAAAGAGAAGATGCATTTGATAATCTGGAAGCCAGAAAGCTTAGAACCTATTCCATAGGGCTTTTATATAAAGCGCTGCAGGACGAGAGCAACAGGGATTTTTATGTAAAACAAGCTCTCAGGCTGTACCAGACTTATAAAGCTGCTTTCCCGGAAGAATATGAGCGGGTTCAGTATTTTGAAAGAATTGAGGGAAGCGCTTCCTATTATGAAATAGTGTCTTGTTTGCAGGTAAGCTATCCTGAAACCATTAACAGCACCAATTACACTGATGCAGTGGCGCTTTGGACGACAAACAGGCAACCTCAAAACTCGGTAGGTGCCAGCCATGAAGCATACGAGCTGGGAGCAGTGGCCGGAGTGCTATTAGATATGTATTATGATGATGCCAACGAGTGGAAAGAAAAGCTGGAGAATGATCCCGCTTCAACCCCTATGGGGCTATTAGAGACATTGTTTACAGAGGAAGAGCTTAAACAGGTCGATGTGCCCGAAATCAGTCAAGAATATACAGATAAACTCATAGAGTCAATTAACAAAGGACGTAATGTAAGAAGCAACTTGATTAGTTTTCTCTATCATGTTTTCTTTTGAAGAACAGGCTGCTGTTTCTGAAGATCAGCGGGGGTATTCTTGATGAATTCTACGCCAAGTAGACATGACACTTGACCAACTCTATTCTGGTTGTTCAGGAGGTTGAGGAGTATGGAAAAAGGAAAAAGGGAGTTGTCATTAGAACGAAAAGGGGAATTGCTAGAAGTATTAAGAGTTCGTTTTGAACACAACCTGAATCGCCATCAAGAACTTGAATGGGCTAATGTTCAGACCAAGCTGGAAGCCAATCCGGAGAAACTGTGGTCGCTTAATGAAATGGAAATAACCGGTGGAGAACCCGACGTTATTAGACATGATAAAAAGACTGACCTATACATTTTTTGTGATTGTTCACCAGAAAGCCCTAAAGGCCGCAGAAATGTTTGTTATGACCGTCAAGCCCAGGAATCCAGGAAGGAACATAAACCGGGCAACAATGCTATCGATATGGCGGCCGCTATGGGGATTGAGCTATTGACCGAAGAACAATATCGGGAGCTACAGAAACTCGGTAATTTTGATACCAAAACATCGAGCTGGGTGAAAACGCCTGCTAATATTAGAAAACTGGGGGGAGCAATCTTCTGTGATCGTCGCTATGATACCGTTTTTACGTACCACAATGGCGCAGAAACCTATTATTCCTCCCGGGGTTTTCGAGGCCTGTTGACGGTATAGACGATGTATGATTTCAAGATGAGAAGCAAAGGCACAGAATTGAAACAAGATGACAAAACATTGACTCGTGGTGGACGGGATCAATTCATATTAATTCATTGAGGCGCGTTCTATGGGTTATTTCGAAAAAAACGAGTTAGCAGAAGCACTGCAGGTTGTTTCTTCATTAATTAATAGCTGTGAAAAAATTCAGCCCAGATTTGCCGTGGGCACCTCTCAACACACGCTTCTTAAGAACCGGATAAAGGCATTACACATTTCGAAATCATTGATAAGCAATGAAAGTATAGACTACTATGCAAAAGAAGAATTGATCGAAGCACTGCGGCCAGTATCTTCTATTATCGCCAAATCTGAAAAAGCCCTGCTGAAATCTGCAGGGGGCACCTCTAATCACACCCGCTTACAGAGAATCATAAAGGCAATGAGTATTTCAAAATCGTTGATTACAGAGGAAATCAATAACAGAGATTAAAATTAGCGCCCTATCTGAAGAGGCGCTTTTCTTATGCCAAAAAGCGGGTTAGTATCTGAATAATAAGAACAATGTTTGAAGCGGTTTTTCTCTTGCCGG
>DAIMDR010000120.1:0-6123 GCA_036725705.1 Syntrophomonadaceae bacterium
AGTTCATAATCCAATGATGCATAGCCACGGGTTCTGGATTTCAGGGCATCAAAAAAATCATACAATATTTCTGCCAATGGCAGTTTATAAGTAATCATTACCCGCTGGGGGCTCAAATACTCCATATTAATAAACTGTCCACGCTTATCCTGGCTTAATTCCATTACTGCCCCCACATATTCATTAGGCACCATAATAAACGCTTTAACATAAGGTTCCATTACCTGATCAATTTTCTGAGGCACCGGCCAACGGGTGGGATTGGATACAAAGAGCTCCTCGCCATCCGTTAAAATAATTTTATAAACCACACTGGGCGCAGTAGCTAATATATTAAGGTCATATTCTCTTTCCAGGCGTTCTCTGATAATTTCCAGATGCAATAACCCCAAAAATCCGCAACGAAAGCCAAATCCCAATGCATCTGAAGTTTCCGGCTCATAAAACAATGAAGCATCATTTAGTTTTAGCCTCTCCAATGAGTCGCGCAGCTTATCATACTCACTATTTTCCAATGGGTAGATTCCGCAATAGACCATGGGCTTTACTTTCTGATAACCCGGTAACGGCTTATGGGCAGGGCGACTGGTACTGGTTATGGTATCTCCAACTTCAGTATCACTGACATTTTTGATTCCTGCGGCCAGATAGCCAACTTCACCGGCACTTAATGAATTTACTTCTGTCATATAAGGACTCAATACCCCTATTTCACTGACCTCAAATTCCTTTCCATTGTGCATCATTAGTATCATATCGCCCTTTTTAACTGTTCCGGAAACAACACGAATATAACATATGGCACCTTTATAGGAATCAAAATATGAATCAAAAATTAAAGCCGCCAACGATTCATCTTCAGCAGGAGTTGGAGGAGGAATCCTCTCTACGATAGCTTCCAAAACATCTTCGATACCTAATCCCATTTTGGCTGAAATAGGGATAATTTCATTACGGTCAATACCTAATACATTTTCCATTTCGTCTTTTACTACTTCCGGTTCTGCACCCGGCAAATCAATCTTGTTGACTATGCCGATAATCTCCAGATTTAATTCCATAGCCATATATACATTGGCCAGGGTCTGAGCTTCAATGCCCTGCGACGCGTCAACCACCAATAAAGCACCTTCACAGGCAGCCAAACTGCGTGATACTTCATAAGAAAAGTCCACATGTCCAGGTGTATCAATTAAATTTATAATATAATCCTGCCCATCCCTGGCTCTATAGTTCAATCGTACCGGCTGCAGTTTTATTGTAATGCCTTTTTCACGCTCCAAATCCATTTTATCCAGGAATTGAGCACGCATTTCGCGGTCAGTCAAAGCACCAGTGGCCTGTAACAACCTGTCTGCCAGTGTTGATTTACCATGATCAATATGGGCTATAATACTAAAATTTCTAATATTGCTCTGCAATACTAATTCCTCCAGCTAATCTTATCCGTAGTTGGACTTCAATATTATAACTGATACAATACGGCTATTCAATCATCAGTGCTATGCATGGAAACAAACAGGTATGGGGAACAGGCATGGGGACGGTTTATAAAAATAGCACCTTAAATATGCGCCAGGATTTTTTAAAACGGGCTTCGATTGGCTCCGTTATAATCTCGATTTCCTGTTCCAGAAACTCTTTATTGGCAAGCTTGTCCATATTGACAGCATAGCTATTACCGGATATTTGCATATCAAGATTGCCGTCCTGTATTCCTACCGCCAGAAACTTTCCGCCTTCCTGACTGGTAAGGTCATTTATAGCCTGGTTACTTATATTAAGGGCAGTAATTACCATGAAAACCACTCCCGCTATTATCGCCCATTTAGCTAACCATTGCATCTAATTAACTTCCTCCTTTAAAACCTCCACCAGTATATCAGAAAATAATTGTCCTGCGTATAATACTTCCTCCAAACTGTTCTGGTCTGTTCCGAATTCCAGTAATAAGGCATGAGGATGATATTCCTGATTATAGGTGCCTGCTTTGGTGCGCACTCCTTTAATCAATCCCGGATACATTTGTTGACTAACTTCATATAATTGCCGGGCAAAAGCATAGTTTTTTTCCCAGTCAGGGTGAGGTTTGCGCTCATCAGTTCCAACTATAATCAATATTTGGGCACTGGCTTTTTCTTTAATTTCTACTGTCTGGGCTTTATCCATACCAGGAATATTGTCCCGATGAATATCAAATATTGCCAGGGGATTATTTTCTTTTTCCAAAATTTCCTTTACTGTTTGGCGTGATTCAGTGTAACTGCGGTCATAGTCGGGAAAATCATGGACTCGATCATAAAAACAACTGGTTAAGCCCTTTTTAATCATATTTTTGGAAAGCTCTTCGGCCACCAGATTAATGAGCCCTTTCTCAGCATTAAAGCGGGCCTGCCCGGAATCGGGAATATAGGTTTCGCCATTGTGGGTACAATAAAATGCCACCGGGCGATTAGCAAAGGCTCCATTCAATAACTCTTTGTTTATTGGTTTATCATCAGGATTTTTTATTGCCGGTACGGCATATTTACCGGGATAGTTTTTTTCAACTATCGGATCATTAATTTCATCATCTTTGTATGACAGTGAAGGTAGGGCATTAACCACCAAATCTCTGGCCAACCCCTGTTGCAAATAATTATTTAATCCCCCCGACTTTACCTGTCCGGCCATGGATACATTTACATTGCCCAGCAACGCAGTCGAATTATTTTCATTCAAATTTATTCCGATTATTTGGAAAGGCCAATTAATACCATAACTGCTTTTCCAACTACAAACCGTGGCGTTAAAATCCATACTTATTCCTACTATAATGACAAATACGAACAACTGTATAAATAAAATACTGCGAAAAAAAACTGTCAAGTTATTTTGTTTCATCCTGTCCACCTCATTACTGATTCTTATCCCCTTTAAAAAATATGGTGGACATGCAGCTTATAGAACGATAATTTGTGGTGCTGAGAAAAAGCCGTTATATTGCTCTTGCATTTTACCAACTGGAGTGATATATTATTCCTGTTGACTCAATATCAAGGAGGTGAAAATGTGGCTAAAAGTAAAACCCCGGCAAAGAGAGCCAGAATAGCTGAAGAAAATCGCCTGAGGAATAAAGCTCAAAAAACCCAAATGAAGAATGCGATAAAAAGATATGAAGCTGCACTTGCCAGTAATGATACAGAAAGTGCTCAAGCCAATCTGGTAAATGCTATTTCCCTTGTTGATAAGAGCGTTTCCAAAGGAATTTTGCATAAAAATACTGCCGCCCGCAAAAAATCGGCATTAACTAAAAAGTTTAATCAAATAGGTCAACCAAGCTAACCTGTCATAACGGCAGGTTTTTTTATTTTCCAGTGCAAATTTGCATAATAAGCATTTCCATAATCAGTTCATTATCAGTACCGGTACGCTTTAAAGCGTAATCCGCTTCTAAAAGCCGGTCAAATATACCGTCTATCTCATCCCAGGAATACTTCCTGCTATTTTGCATCATTTTACGAATAGTAAACTCATGCAACTTGGTATTGGTTTTAATCTGCTCCCGGTCATAACCCCTGTCCTGATAATACTTAATGCGGGCCAGGGTTGTAAACTGACTGCTGACCATACCCAATACTTCGAAAGGTTTTTTACCCCAATTGCTGAGGCGGTTATATGACTTTACTGAATCAATAATATTTCGATTCATGAGTCCATCTATAAAAGCAAAAATCTCCCGGTCATTTTTTGCCTCCCATACATCTATCTCTTGTCTGACCAATTCATCAGTTATGGGCTGTCCATCAGTTATCAGGATCAGTTTTTCAATAAAATTCAGCATATAATACATATCAGAACTATGCTGTATTATTAAATCCACGACTGCAGTTGAAACCTGCGTATTTCTGGTTTTGAATTCGCCTGCTACCCATTTGCGCAATTCTGCAGGTTTGGGCCGATCATAACCAATGGTTTCAGCATGTTTATCCAATAGTTTTACTACCGGATGTGCTTTATCATATTCACCGGCTGTTATAATCAAGGTTTGCATGGAATTATCCTGAGCGAAAAAAGCGGTTAAAACTCGTTCATACTCTATAGCCTGTTTTTGTTTACGACCGGATTTTTTCATAAAACCAGGCTTTTTAATAAGTACGATTCTCTGCCAGGAAAATAGTGGACTGAATTCAAGATTCTCTGCCAATTGCAACGGAGTCAGCTCATCGGCATCAATATTTAAAAACTCCGGTGCTTCGCCCGATTCCCGTTTCACAACGGTAATAATTTCTTCTATCTTTTTATCAATCAGATAATCTTCGATTCCCCATAAAAAATAAGCTGCCGGCAGTGGCACGAACTACCCCTCCCTTTTGGACTTAAACTCTTTGTATTGTATTTTACCATTCTTTATGTACCTGGTATGATATAATCTTTATCGTACAGGAATATAAGATAATTAGCTGCTTGTCACTTTACTGATTGAATATGAGGTTTTGTGAATGGGGAAAAATTTCGATCTTATAATTGTAGGCGCAGGTCCAGCCGGTATTTTTGCTGCCCTGGAAATAACTAAAACAACCGATTTAAATGTGCTTTTGCTTGAGAAAGGCAAAAGCGTTGAGCAACGCCAATGTCTTATCGGTGATGATAGCCCCTTTTGCCGGGAATGCAGACCCTGCTCCATAATGAGCGGCTGGGGGGGAGCCGGTGCTTTTTCAGACGGTAAATTGACCCTGACTACTGAATTTGGCGGTTGGCTGAATAACTATATTGGTAAAGATAAACTGCAAAAAATGATTGATTATGTGGATCAGATATATGTACATTATGGAGCGCCGGATCGTTTATTTGGTCAGGATAATGAAATCGTTGCCAACCTGCAATCCCGAGTGTCCAGAGCCGGCATGAAACTGATACCGGCATGTATAAGACATATGGGTACTGAAAACACCCTTCATGTTCTGCAGAATATGCGTATATTTCTGGATAAGAAGATCGAGATACATACCGGAGAAACCGTTCAGGATATTTTGGTCAAAAACGGAGCAGTAACCGGTGTCCGTACTGCAGCCAATACCTATTATGCTCCCCGGGTTATACTGGCCCCCGGGCGGGAGGGTGCCCAGTGGTTTACTGAGCAGGCTTCCAGACTGGGCATCATCCTCAATAATAATCAGGTTGATATCGGGGTAAGAGTTGAAGTTCCGGCAGTCACCATGCAGGAATTTACAGATAACATCTGGGAACCTAAAATAATCTACAATACTCGTATATTTGATGATATGGTCAGAACCTTCTGTGTAAATCCCAATGGCCATGTTGTCATGGAAAACACCAACGGCATAATTACGGTAAATGGTCATGCTTTTGCCAATAGCAAGTCAGGAAACACTAATTTTGCAGTGTTGGTAAGCCAGGAATTTACCGAACCATTTAATAAGCCCGTAATATACGGCCGTTATATAGCCAGCCTGGCTAACATGCTCAGTGGAGGCATAATACTGCAAAGGCTGGGAGATTTAAAACGTGGCCGACGCTCGACCACAGTCCGCATTGAGCGCGGTATGCTGGAACCCACCCTGAAGGGAGCAGTTCCCGGTGATTTATCTTTGGTACTCCCTCATCGCTATCTGGTAGGAATTACAGAGTTTCTGGAGGCACTGGATAATGCTATGCCCGGCGTGGCTTCCGACCATACTTTGCTGTACGGAATTGAAACCAAGTTTTATTCTGCCAGGCCCCAATTAAACAACCATCTGAAAACTGATATTGATGGTTTATGGGCTGTTGGTGATGGTGCCGGGGTAACGAGAGGATTAATTCAGGCCAGTGTATCCGGAGTCATTGCCGCTCGTGATATAGTAGAAAATCCCCGGTCATGATAAATAACCGGGGATAACATTCATTTCTAAGCAGCACCATTAAAAACTCTTAATCAGTGTAAAGGTACTGGTTATATTATCATCCCTGACCGTAAACAGATAATTACCCCGGGCAGTTAAGAACAGCTTGGCCTTCCCTTCATCATCAGTAGTCATTACATGCGGGTAATTGCGGTTATTGGTGCTGGCAAAGGTAGCCTGTATTTCTTTCCCGGCAACCGGTTTACCTGCTTTTAATACTTGTACCTGAAAACTTTCT
>DAIMDR010000121.1:0-6105 GCA_036725705.1 Syntrophomonadaceae bacterium
GAATGGGGGATGGAAATGCTTGACAAGATAGAAATCTACCCTTACCAGCGCATTGCAGAGGCGAACGCCGAGCAGTCTTTCCGGCGTAGCAACTGGTTGCCGGACATACGCAGGGAGGAAATCTTTGCCCGGATTAAAGGGCTTGTAACCATAGATAACATTCTGTTAGGGGCCGGCGCAGTATTGATGGCCCGCGCATTTGTGCTGGGAGAACTGCTGCCGTTTATTTTTGCTTTGATAGCAGCCTTTGGTTATCGTCAGATTGGCCGGACAATACTATTGGCAGTTTTTGCTCTGCCCGGTTTTATGTCGGTATTGCAGGGCCCGGCTTTATGGCATAATGTAGTGGCGGTTATGATCCTGGCGGGAGTATTATCAACGGTTAAGATCCCGGCCAACAAGACCTGGTGGGGATTACCTGTCCTTACCGTATCAATCATTTTATTGAGTAAAACCATATTTCTGTTATTGGGAGAGTTTTCGTTTTACGGGGAAATGGTAACCGTATTTGAAGCTTTGATGACTGGCATACTTACCTTTGTATTTATAATATGCAATGAAGTTTTTAAACAGCGAAAAACGGTCGCCAGTTTTTCTTTTGAAGAAGTGGCCTCCTTTATGGTACTGGGAATTGGCCTGATAATGGGTCTTAACCAGGTGCAGGTAGCCGGCTTGATGGTTGGCAGCATAATCTGCAGGCTGGGTATCCTGCTGGCAGCGTTTCTGTGGGGAAGCGGAACCGCTACCATGGTAGGAGTAATGACCGGGATTATTCCTTCAATTACTTCCAGTATATTTGCACAAAGTCTGGGTATGTACGCAGTTTCAGGACTATTAGCCGGCATATTCAGGCAATTTGGCCGTCTGGGAGTAGTGATCGGCTTTATGCTGGGTACCCTGGCCCTGTCATTATTCATTTCTGAAACTCAGGCCACGGTTATAGGTATGTGGGAAAGTGCTATTGCCTGTCTGATTTTCGTGCTTCTGCCGGAGTCATTGCAGGAAAAAGCTCCGCTAACCGCTCTGGGAGGGATATCAAGCTCCAAAGACCATCTATCCGGTACCATTAAACAACGTTGGGAAGAACAGACCCGTAACCGGATAGAGAATTTGGCCGGGGTATTTGACGAACTCAGCAGTACCTTTACCATTCCGATGAGCCGCAGTGAATCAAACCAGGCTTATTTAAACTATTTATATGATGAAATTGCCCACGGATTCTGTGAGGATTGTAGTCGTTATCAGGAGTGCTGGCAACAGGACTGTTATCAGACGGCTCAGGAAATGATGGAGATTTTCTCTCTGGCAGAATTAAAAAACGGGCTGGATTATGACAAAATTCCGCCTGCATTTCGACTTCGTTGTATTCATGGGCGTGAATTGGTTAATACCGTAAATTATTTATTTGATAACTTAAGATTAAATGCCTATTGGAGTAACCGTTTGGGCGAGTCCCGCGAAATTGTTGCCCGTCAGCTGCAGGGAGTGGGTCAGGTTATTCGTAATTTGGCCGGCGAAATTGACAGCGGTTATGAAGCAGATATACAGCTGCGGGATAAGCTTTTACGGGAAAGCCGGCGTCGGGGTTTGTCTGTAAGGGAAATTACTGCCCTGCGGGGAAGAGGAAATGAACTATATTTGAAAGTTGCCGCTGAGGCCTGTGCAGGCAGTGATGAATGCAATCTGAAAATAGCGCCGGTTATAGCCGGGCTAATAGGTGAAAACCTGCAGGTAGAAGAGCGAAGATGTCCGCGTTTAACCGGTAAAGGGGAATGTCAATTTACTTTGAGCAGATCATGTTCTTATCAGGTAGTAACCGGCTCAGCTCAGAGCGGCAAGGAAGAAATTTGTGGTGATAGTTTTACGGTTGCGAAATTAAAAGAAGGCAAGCAACTGATTGCTTTAAGTGACGGTATGGGGGTGGGTGAAGAGGCCTGTCGGGAAAGCTCGGCAGCTGTACGCCTGCTGGAAAAATTACTGAACAGCGGGTTTGAGCCGGATACGGTTTTACAGACCATAAATAGTGTATTACAGTTAAAATCAAATACCGACATGTTCGCTACTCTCGATATGATTTTAATTGATTTGTTCTCTGCTGAAGTTGATTTTATAAAAATCGGCAGTGCCCCCTCTTTCCTTAAAAGAGGCAAGCGCGTAGGGATAATAACTTCCAATTCTCTGCCCATAGGTATAGTAGATAATATAGAGGTTATAAGCGAACAACGCTCACTTTCTCCGGGAGATATTATAGTATTGGTAAGTGACGGAGTGGTGGAAGTTAACCGTAAACAATCCGGTGAGGAATGGATATGCAATCTGCTATCAGGTCTGGATGAAACTGATCCGCAAATTATTGCTGAGCTGATTCTGGCCGGAGCTCTGGCCTTATGTCAGGGGATCCCCCGTGATGATATGACGGTAATAGCAGTTAAATTGGAAGTCAATAATAGTTACCATTAAGCCTCCCCTAATAATTTGACAGCGGGAAAAAAGCGGGTAGCATAATAGTATAACCAATCATAGTAGAAAGGCCGGGAAGATGCTAAATAAAGTATCCCGCTATCTGCAGGAACATAATATGTTATCCGACCATAATTTCATCATTGCCGGGGTTTCCGGAGGACCTGATTCCATGGCCATGCTGCATATTTTAAATAAATTGCAGGGGGAATTTGGTTTTCAATTAGCCGTGGCCCACCTGAACCACGGTCTGCGTCAGGAAGCTGATAATGAACAGAAAATGGTCGCCCTTGCCTGTGCCGGATGGGGAATTCCGTTTTATTCTGAAACTGTAGATATTCGTGGGCTGGCGGCCCAACAGAAAAAGACTCTGGAAGAGGCCGGCAGAGACAGCCGCTATCAATACTTCAACCAGTTGGCCCGGCAGTTGGGCGCTGATCGTATTGCCACCGCTCATCATCAGGATGACCAGGCTGAATCGGTATTATTGCATTTACTGCGCGGCAGCGGCATTCGGGGCCTCAGGGGAATTATGCCGGTAAACGGCAACCTCATCCGCCCTTTGCTAAATACTTCCCGGCAGGAAATTGAACAATATATAACCAACCATAATATTCCCAGTTGTCTTGACCTTAGTAATCAAAATACTGAATTTTTACGCAACCGGATTCGCTGGCAGCTGATTCCGCTTTTAGAGGAATACAACCCGCGCATAAAAGAAACTCTGGCTGGATTGGCTGATATTGCCCGTGAAGAAAACGATGCTCTGGAAAAAGAAATGGATACATGGTGGGCCGAGGTGGTTCAGGAACAGGTTGACGGTTTGTATCTGGATAGTGATATGATCAGCCGTTTACATCCCGCTTATCAAAAACGCTTGATTATGACTGCCCTGGGTCGGGTATCCGCTCACACCGACTGGTCACGGGGCGATGTTATGCGGGTGTGGGAACTGCTGCAACAAACTGGCTCCAGTACCACCATTGATTTAAAGCAGAACCTGAAAGCCCGTAAAGTATATAAACAGCTTATTCTGGCGCATAATTTTATTCACATTGAGCCTTATTGTTATGAACTGCCGGTTCCGGGTGTGCTAACCATTCCGGAAACCGGAGAAACTTATTGTACACATGTGATTGATAAAAACGATCTGCAGTCAGGAGAAGGAGCCACCTATATTGACTATGATCACATCCAATCTCCGCTGTGGATGCGTTCCCGTCTTCCCGGAGACCGCTATCGCCCGGTTGGCTTGCAGGGTACCTGCAAACTTAAGCGGTTATTTATTGATTTAAAAATTCCTCAGGAAAAACGAAACGGCATACCTATCCTCATTAGTGAAGACGAGATTCTGGCTGTAATCGGTTATCGGGTGGCACAATCTGTTGCGGTAACTGACCTCACCAAAAATATTCTGGTGATAAAAAAGGCCCGTGATGTTTAAACTAATGCAGGTACTTATTTTCCTGCTCAAAATGACTATGATTGAAAAGGAAAGGTGGTTGTGCTACAATATGACGGATATTTGCAATGTCTGATAGGAGAGGAAAGAATTTGGACAAAGCCCTTAAAAATATAGCGATATATGTTTTTATAGTCATGTTGGCTTTATTTGCTATTCAGCTGACCTCCAAGCCTGAAGCGGAATCTACAGCACTGACTGAGCCGCAGCTGATTGAAAAAATTGAGCAGGGTCAGGTATCCAAAGCCAAAGTGGAAGTTGATGAACTGGTGTATAACATCACCGGTACTTTAAGAGATGGCAAAGCCTTCACCTCGGTAGTATCGCGTGAAAGTGATATTATCAAGCTGATGCAGGATAAAAAAGTGTCATACGAAACCAATAAAGTTCCTCCGCCGTCCTGGTGGGTGGGATTATTATCGACCCTGTTTCCTATCATAATCCTGATTGCCTTCCTGATCTTTATTATGAATCAGACCCAGGGAGGCGGCAACCGCGTAATGCAGTTCGGGCGCAGTAAAGCCCGTATGCTGACCGGTGAAGAAATCAAGATAACTTTCAAGGATGTAGCCGGAGCTGAAGAGGCTAAAGAGGAAATGGAAGAAGTAGTTGAATTCCTCAAAAATCCTGAAAAATTTATTAAAATGGGAGCCAAAATACCCAAAGGGGTATTGCTTTTTGGTGCACCGGGAACCGGTAAAACCCTTATGGCCAAGGCTGTTGCCGGTGAGGCTGGAGTACCCTTTTTCTCCATCAGCGGTTCTGACTTTGTAGAAATGTTTGTCGGAGTTGGAGCAGCCCGGGTACGGGATTTGTTTGAACAGGCCAAAAAGAATTCGCCCTGTATTGTTTTTATTGATGAAATTGACGCGGTAGGCAGGCAGCGTGGCGCCGGTCTGGGCGGTGGACATGATGAACGCGAACAAACCCTGAATCAATTGCTGGTAGAGATGGATGGTTTCAGCACCAATGAAGGTATTATTGTCATGGCAGCTACCAACCGTCCGGACATACTGGACCCGGCCTTATTAAGACCGGGCAGATTTGACCGCCATATTCTGATAGACCGTCCGGATGTCAAAGGACGGGAAGCTATATTGAAAGTTCATGTCAAAGATAAACCAATAGGTGAAGATGTCAATCTGGAAATACTGGCCAAACGAACTCCCGGATTTACCGGAGCTGACCTGGCCAACATGGTTAACGAAGCCGCATTATTATCGGCACGCAGAGGCAAAGAACAGGTAGGCATGGAGGAGATGGAAGAGTCCATTGAAAGGGTTATTGCCGGTCCGGAGAAAAAGACCCGGGTTATATCTGAAAAAGAAAAACGCCTGGTTGCTTATCATGAAGCCGGACATGCCCTGGTCAGCTATTTCCTGCCTCATACAGATAAACTGCATAAAATATCAATTATTCCGCGCGGACGCGCCGGGGGATATACGCTGTTGCTGCCGGAAGAGGACCGCAACTACATTACCAAGTCCTATATGCTCGATGAGATTACCACTTTACTGGGAGGCCGGGTAGCGGAAGCATTGGTTCTGCATGATATCAGTACCGGTGCGCAGAATGATCTGGAACGGGCCTCCAACATAGTGCGCAAGATGATTACTGAATACGGCATGTCAGAAGAACTGGGCCCGATAACCTTTGGACATAAATCTGAAGAAGTATTCCTGGGCCGGGATATCGGCCGTGACCGAAACTACTCGGATGCTATTGCCTATGCCATAGACAAGGAAGCCAGCCTTTATATGGACAGTTGTTACCGCAAAGCGGAAGAGCTGTTGCAGGACAACATTGACAAACTTCATACCATAGCTGAGCGGCTGATGGAACAGGAAATCATGGACGCAGAAGAATTTGAAGTCATTATGACCGGTGAACAACCCCCGGTAGAAGCGGAAAAAGAAATCCCGACAGAAAACGAACCGGTTTAAAATGAATGTAATATAACAGCTATTTAAAAAGTCAGGTTCGGAATGTAGAACCTGACTATATTTTTGTGAGGATTGAGGCGGGGGGAGGGGAGGCCTTCAGCCTCTTTGGCTTTGACACAGATTTTCGCAGATTATTTAGGATTTTCACGGATTATTTTATTGTTTAATATGGTGAGGGGTTATTCATGGTGAGGGAGACTCTGTTATGAGGTTGTCTTGTTAATAATTTTTAATAGAATC
>DAIMDR010000122.1:0-5975 GCA_036725705.1 Syntrophomonadaceae bacterium
TTCCTTAAAAAAGGGCAATATCAATTCTTCTGCAATCTCTTGTCCATTTTTCCTGCCTAATATCTCCAGACTGGTCAAGGGATCACTGTAAGAAATCACTTTCGCTCCGGCAGTCAAACCTAAAGTAATATATTTCAACAGGCTCTCTTTATACACGGACCAAAAATACAACAACCCTTTTATGAGTCTTTTATTAATCCTGCAATATAAAGTGTACAGATTATCATCGTACCAAACAAAATACATATAGCAATAAAAGTGTAATCAGCAAAATTTAATAATTCAGTAATAATACTTACAATTAATAAAAAAAACATCGATGCCAAAATACCATATAAAAGATAAGAGAAACGCATAATTTCCTCCTTTTGAAACTTTGCCTGTACTGCCCCCCTGTCAAGATAATTAGGGTAAATTTAATCTTTTCCAGGGGGCTGATTCTAATCTATCTAGGGTTCCTAGCCATTATATTGGTTAAATCGCGCTGAAAGGAACGTATACTTTTTTCCAATTTAAAGTGATGAATAGTCATAATCGTAATCTTCTTCCACAGTGTTTATTCCAAAGCTTATAGAAAGACCGCCGGGGAATGAAACTGAAGGTGATCCTGCCACGACTGTATGTGCATAAGAGACTCTAACTGCAAAATCAGAGATTTGGCTGGTTGACCCTAAATAAACTACACCGCTTGCGCTTTTTGACCAATAATTATTCCATTCATCGTATAACATAGGGAATCTGCAAATAGCTGCGTGCCCTGGAGAAGCGGGAGTTATACTGTAGGTAACTTTTCTAATGTAATTGCTACCTTGATATAATGAAATCGTTTGTTTGTCATTTGGATTATTAGGTGTTTGATACATCGAAGGATCCCAAACTATTGCAATTGCATCAGTCAGGGTCCAAACCGGCATAGAACTCCAATTCCAATTATAATTAACTTTTGCAACAGTTTGCGAACCATTGTAAAAATGTTGACTAATATTGCAGGTTAAAGTTAAGGTTGCTGAAAGTGCAATTGCTTGTTCTTCAGATCCGTCAAAGCTACGTAATTTGTTAATACGTTCTGGTTCATATCCCAATTTTTCTAGATCCGTATCACTCATCGTCGCTCGTTTTTGTAATTCTTTTATGTAGTCAAATTCTCGAATTTTTTGAATTTGCTCATCGGTGTAACCTTGATTGGCAAGCTGTTCATCGCTTTGATCTTGAATTTGTTTAAATAATTCATATTCAGTTATTGTAAAAAATTTTTGGCTTTCACTTTTAAACTCTGAATTTGCTTCCACAGCGAAGGCGCTTGAACTAAAAGTTAAAATAAGTAAACTCATAACGAGAAATATTATTGATTTTTTTCTCATTTTTCTCCCCTTCTTTACATAATAGCAACAGTTCAACTTATCAAATGGTCTCCGATAACTAGACTAATACCCACATAAAAAGGCTGAAAAATATTGAAATCAAAGGTGGTATATCCATAAAGATTCAGTTACTCCGGCAACTTTGGCTGATACCAGTGGACAAGCAAGCAGGCTGTACACCAGCACTGGCAACCGATAACAAAAAGGCAGATACTGTGCTTAAAATCTTAAACTTAAACATTATTTCCACCTCCTTCCAATTAGCGGTGGCCACCTACAACATATATACTCGATTGGAAATAAAAAGCAATAGCTTTGAGCCGAAAGGGTCAAAATCGAACGTGAATGGGTTATATTTCATTAAGGAATTATCCAGTAATTAAAAATAACCGGCGAGAACCGGCAAGGAGTGTCAAACTATCAAGGTTTTTGTTACTTCTGCTGGAGTTTTATTCGGAGTGTCTTTTCATGTTTGCGGCTAAGCGGGAGTTTTTCTTCTGTATCTAATATAATCTGAAAAGTACGGCCAGAAGTAACTATTTCTTTTACACGTTTGAGGTTTACCAAATAGCTCCTATGGCAGCGGAAAAAATTGTGTTGTTGTAGTTTAATACTAAGATTATGGATATTTTCTTTGGTAATATGAGTCCCATTAGATGTCTGTATAATATTCCCACTGTTTCGGGCTTCAATATATAAAATATTGCTAGGCTTTAAAAACATATTTTGTATTGTTGTCTTTACCGGAATAGGGACTTCGGTTGAGGAAAAGTATTTTGATTTATCCATCAGCTTTTTTACTGTTCTCTTAATTCTTTCCTGGTCAAAGGGTTTGAGAATATAATCAATCGAATATAACTCGAAAGCCTCTAAAGCATGATCCGGATGAGCCGTAGCAAAAACAAGGGATAAGTCTTCATATTTTTCTGCTAGTGTGTGGGCAAGTTCTATACCGTTGATATCAGGCATATCAATATCCAGAAATACTGCCTGGGGCTGGCTTATTAAGGCTTTCTTCAAAGCTTCCTTACCGCTGGTAGCAATATCTGTTTTAACCCCTGGTAATTCTTTAATTATGGACTGAAGAAATAATCCTGTAGCAGGCTCATCATCTACTATAAGGATTCTCATCTCTCTTACCCTTTCGAAAAATCTAAAACTCTGTCTACAAAGTGAATAAAACCGTAGCCAGCAGGAGATACCGTAAAGGCCTGAGCTATTATGCCTATTACAATGGGCAAAACAAAGAAGTTTAAGCCAGATATAATGGCAGATACCATAATGATGACACCATAAGTAATCATAATTAGTACTGACCAGTTCTTGAATTTCTTTCGTTCTGCCTATCCAAGAGGTGGAACGTCAGTCATGCTCCTTAGCCGGGTCTTTACCCTTATGGAAAAATTCAACCTGCCTGTTCCGGCTCTTTATTTCCAATGAATCTTGTATTTTACTTATTGGTTCTCTGTGCTTCCGCGGTTAGGTTGGCTCTGAACCAAGGGGTATCTACCTGGTTGATTAAGCGGCTGCTTTCATACCCTGTTCAATATCCCCTAACATCTTTTCTGCACTGTAATCTCTGCCTGTTCTTAAGAGTGCATAGAATACGCGGATTAGCTTGCCACACAGCGCTATGATTGACTGCATCTTGTTTAATGGGTTGGTTTCTCTGGTAATGTTCTTTTTGTGCAAATGCCTGAACTCTGAATTGGTTGCCAAAATCGTTATCATGGCCATGAATAAACCATGTCTCAATCTTCTTCGGCCCCGGCGGCTGATTTTGCTTTTGCCTTTGTGTTTGCCGGAACTGTTTTCTACCAGGTTTAATCCGGCTAGCTTCTGGATTTGGCGTGGGTCTTGAAACCTTTCGATATCTCCAACTTCGCCTACAAAGGTTGCTGCTGTGATCAGACCTACTCCTTTTATGTCCAGCAGTTTCTCTGCATGGGGCACCTGTTGCAGGAGTTCAAGCATCAACTGCTCTAGTTGTTGATACTGCTGACTATATAGGTCATACTCACTTAAAAGGTTCTGCAGGCTGGCTTCTGCTGCTACCAGACCGGTTTTTCTGCCTATACTTGTACCGGCTACTTTCACCAGTTCTTGGGCGCGTTTTATGCCCGCTGTGCGTTTCATGGTTGATTTCCAGGTTCCTTCAATCTTTTCTGCACCGGCGGTTACAATTTTGTCTGGTGTTGGATAGTTCCGTAGAACCTGCATTGCTGCTTGGCCCCGCCAGTCTTTGATACGGTATTGAACTCTGGAAAATGAATGTCCAGCCACCTGGTTACCTGATTGCTGATGGAGCTCATCCGCTGTACCAGACGATCTCTTTCTGATACTGCTTGGCGCAGTTCCTGATATACATCTTCTGGAATGTACACTTCCCGGTAGCGGCCATCTTTCACTAGCATAGCAATGGTTTTGGGGTCTTTTCTGTCATTCTTGGTTGGACTGTTATCATCCAATTCTTTGGTTCGTTTGACATGAAACGGGTTTACCATGGCTAGTCTATGTCCCTGGCTTTTCAAGTAATCTCCAAGTGTGAACCAATAATGTCCAGTGGGCTCAAAGCCGACGATAATCTCCGTCTTGTTGTGCTGCTGACATATGTTTTGCATCCACTCTTCCAGTCTTTCATAACCTTCTGCAGTGTTGCTGAATTTTAGCAGCTTGAATAGCTCTATACCCCTGAAATCAAAGGCTCTTGCATAATGGGTCTCCTTGGCTACATCGATACCTACCACCAGGGTTGAAAATTTGATTTGCGAAATCTTTTCATTTTGTGTATTTTTCATATAGGGACGCCTCCTCAACTTTGATTTGTGCCTACTTTTGCGGGTTTCAGCACAATTTCATTGTAGAGACTGGCGTCTCTTTTTTCAAAGACCCTTCTTAAGCATTACAGGAATGCTCCTTCCTTTGTCTTTTTCGGGGAAAATGTATTTGAAAGGCGGGTGATAATAGGTTACATAGCAATAGATATATTCATCTGTAGATCCTTGAGTTAAGTCCTGGATATGCACATATTGTCGTTCTTCTTCATCGTCGAAATACTGTAATGTAAACATGTCTCGTATTTGATTAGTTTCTTCAACTGATGTTATGGCTGCTTCATAGCATACTGCTCTGGATATTTTCTCTACATATAGCTTGCTTTCTACCAGGAATAGTACTTCGATAACTCCTGTGAAGATTATTAGAAATAGTAAAAAAGACAATACTGCCTCGATCATAAACGAGCCTCTTTGGTCTTTTATCAAAAACATTCCCCCCCTCTCTAGTGATATTTATCAGGATGTCGAATGAAGTCAGTGAACGGTGATTGGGCAGTCCTGGTTATGGTTTTCTTGTTAAAAACAATACCCGATGTAAGCCGTGGCGTTACAACTACGGTTGATTGGGACGTTTTATTGTCTTTCTTTTCAACAGTGACCTTTGTTTTAGTGGGATCTATGAAAATGCTGGCATAGTTATAGAGATACGTTCTGCCATGCTCTTCCGCATCTGTTCTGTTTAGGGTTACTGCGTACTTTCGTGCCGTTTCATGTGCCATTTGCTGTGCAAAGAAGGCCGACGTTATCCCCCATATTATATTTACCAAGCCGATGATAAACATAATATATATGCCAATGACCAAGGCAAACTCGACTATTGCTTGCCCGCTTTTATCTTTTAACATTTTCAAAAATTATCACCCCCATTAAAAAGCCCCTGCCTAAGCAAGGGCTGAATGAATTTTGACTTGTGAAATATTGTATGTTACTATGTAGTCAACAAAGGAGCTACCGCTTGTGAGATGGCGGTTGATCCTAATGGATACTAGAAACCGCCTTTACACAAAGGCGGTTTCGCTATTCCTTATGTATCAAACATAAGGTGATAACTCCTACGATTACCAGACAAAAGCCAAATAGCTCTGCCCAGGATACCATAGGCATCACCCCCTTTACAGGGAAGTGATCAAACCGCCAAACGGTAGCTCCAAATATATTCTACGATATAAAAAGCCTCCCGAAAAAACGGGAGGCTTAAGTTTATCCTGTTATGTCTGCTCTGATATGATCACCGCTAACATAATCGGTGTCTATGTCTGGCTCTGTCTTGATCTGCGATGGTGGGCCAATACCGACTTCAATTACGATTTCGGCATGGTTGTTGGCAGGGTTTATATCTGGCTGCAATTCTTCGTCTACTTCAAATAATATGGGATTGCCGCTTTCATCTTCGGTGGGTATTCCTGCCCTTATAACATATCTACCTGGCTGGGTTACTTTGAAGCTAAATGACTCCCTCATAGGCGGTTCGCCACCGTGTTTTATCATCTGGAAATCTTCGCTTTTGATTCCCACTGCTTCTTTGTATCCATTTGCAAAAATAGGCAACTGGTGATCGTCTATATTAGCTGAGAAGTTTATGTCTATAATGGGATGAACGTAACCTAGATCAGATGGTATCTGCCAGTAGGGTTGTCTGGGAACAAGCTCTACACCAATGTCCAAGCCCTTGTTTACTGGTATGTGTACGCACTAGCAAAGGGAGTAAGCATAAAGATAAACAGTAAAGTTAATATGGGTAATAATCGCTTCAATATAAAAACCTCCTTAAAGATTG
>DAIMDR010000123.1:0-2866 GCA_036725705.1 Syntrophomonadaceae bacterium
GACCATGATGATAGAGGATCGGGAAAAAGCCGGGAAAGTGGCGCTGGCTTTTGTAAATAAAGAGTTAAAAGACCGCCAGCAGGAAGGAGGGGCCGGAAATGAACCTGAATGATGCGGTATTTATGCTGCTGGCATTAATCACCATCGGCTCAGCTCTGGGGGTAGTAGCCTCTAAAAATATTGTGCACAGTGCTTTACTGTTGGTAGTTACATTTATGGGGGTTGCCGGCCTGTATTTCCAGATGAATGCCGGGTTTATCGGATTAGTACAAATCCTGATTTATGGCGGGGCAATATCAGTATTAATCATATTTGCCATAATGCTGGTCATGGATGTTGAACCGGAGAAAACCAATTTGCCCAGTCCCAGCCTGGCCCGCCGCATGTGGGGAGTTTATCTGGTCGTTTTACTTATTATTGCCCTGGGGGCCTCCATCTGGTATACCAGATGGCCTCTGGCGATATCTGCTGCAGGTACTGATGAATTGACGGCATTGGCTAACTTAATGCTGGGTAAATATGTAGTAGCTTTTGAAGTAGCAGCTATTCTGCTTCTGGTAGCAGTGGTTGGAGCAATTATCCTGGCGAAAGGAGCGGATGATAAATGATAGGATTTACGCACTATTTAATTCTCAGTACGATTTTATTTGGTATTGGCATGTACGGCGTTATTTCCAAACGAAATGCAGTAGCAGTGCTGATGTCGGTAGAAATTATGCTGAATGCGGTTAATATTAATTTTATTGCCATCAGTAAATTCATTCGTTCTGAAACTGCAATAGGTCAGCTGTTTGCCATTTTTGTGATTGTGGTGGCCGCTGCCGAAGTAGCGGTGGGACTGGCTTTGATAATTGCCATTTACCGACAGAAGAAGTCAGTTAATCTCAATGATTTTAACTTATTGAAATGGTAAGGAGGGGGTTATAACGATGCAAAATATATTAGCTTCATCATGGGTTATACCGTTCCTGCCATTTCTGGCTTTCGCGCTAATTGGGCTGTTTATACACCGCTGGCCCAAAATGTCAGCTGCGGTGTCCATTTTGGCCATTAGTACCGCGCTGGTATATTCTGTTTTGGTAGCTATGGCGGTATTTTCAAAAGGGGCCGGAGTATTCGAGATTGCCGCCCGCTGGCTGAATATGCCCGGATTACAGGTGGATATGGGACTGCTGATTGACCCGCTTACCGCAGTAATGTTGTTGGTGGTTACCATTGTGGCTTTATTGGTACAGATATACTCTATAGGCTATATGCATGATGACCCCGGATTTGCCAGTTATTTTGCCTATCAGAGTATCTTTGCCGGTTCCATGCTGGGATTGGTAGTATCCAATAACTTTGGACAGATATTTGTATTTTGGGAACTGGTTGGCTTGTCATCATACCTGTTAATCGGATTCTGGTTTGGACGCCATTCAGCCCGGGAAGCAGCCAAAAAGGCTTTCATAACTAACCGGATTGGGGACTTTGGCTTCCTGCTGGGTATTCTTTTCCTGCAAATAATTTTTGGAACCTTGAACTTTAATGATTTATCCGGCGCAGTTGCCAGTTACAGTAATACGGCTGTACTGATTACAGTATCCCTGTTGTTACTGTTGGGACCGGTGGGCAAGTCAGCACAATTTCCTTTACATGTCTGGCTGCCTGATGCCATGGAAGGTCCTACGCCGGTCAGCGCCCTTATACATGCGGCTACTATGGTAGCTGCCGGTGTATATTTGATAGCGCGGGCATTTTTCATATTCAACACCTCACCGGAAACCATGATGGTTATTGCTGTACTGGGAGGATTTACGGCTTTGTTTGCTGCCAGTATTGCTCTGGTACAAAACGATATAAAACGCATTCTGGCCTACTCAACTTTATCCCAATTGGGTTATATGGTGATGGCTATGGGAGTTGGGGCCATGACAGCCGGAATGTTCCATCTTATGACTCATGCATTTTTTAAGAGTCTGCTGTTTTTGGGTGCCGGTTCGGTAATTCATGCCCTGGCCAATGAACAGGATATTTGGAAGATGGGCGGACTGCATAAAAAAATGCCTGTAACCACCTGGACTTTTATAATCGGAGCCCTGGCTTTAAGTGGCATACCTCCGCTTTCAGGATTCTGGAGCAAGGATGAAATACTATTGGGGACTTTTGCTTCCGGACATATAGGATTATATATTCTCGGTTCACTGGTAGCCTTTATGACCGCTTTTTATATGTTCCGCTTAATATTTGTGGCTTTCTTTGGTGAAAACCAGGCGGGTGAACATGCTCATGAGTCACCGGCAGTAATGACCGTACCTCTGATTATTCTGGCGGTACTGGCTGTTTTCGCCGGTTTTGTCGGTTCGCCATTAATGAATTATGCTTTTGCCCATTATATTACTTATCCGGGAGCTGTACATCATACCCCCAGTATTACGATTATGCTGATATCTTCATTGCTGGCGATATCAGGCATATTTTTGGCCTGGGCGGTTTATCAGAAAAAATGGCTTGATTATGAAAAGTTGAAAATTAAAATGGGCGGCTTATATCTACTGCTCTACAACAAATATTATATTGATGAATTCTATGCCTGGCTGATTAAACATTTCATAGATGGAACTGCCAGACTTATGGAGTGGTTTGATTTGAAGGTTGTCAATGGGGCGGTTAACGGTCTGGCCTGGCTGACCGGTTACCTGGGATTAAACCTGCGCTATACCGAAGATGGTCAGGTGCAGACTTATGCCATTTATATATATGCAGGAATGGTAGTCCTGATAATTTCAGCATTGTGTGCCGTATTTACGGCCATAGCGTAGGGGGTGGGAAATGATGAGCAGTTTACCAATTTTATCACTTACACTTTTTATACCCATCCTGGGAG
>DAIMDR010000123.1:2966-5939 GCA_036725705.1 Syntrophomonadaceae bacterium
ATGATGAGCAGTTTACCAATTTTATCACTTACACTTTTTATACCCATCCTGGGAGCTATAGTTATTATGTGTCTGCCAGCTGACAGACATAAACCCATTAAGTATGTGGCTGCGGTCAGTACTTTGCTCAGTCTGCTCTTTTCCCTGTGGACAATGATAAATTATGACCTGACCATCGGGGGCATGCAGTTTGTGGAACGAATTCCCTGGATTGCTGACCTGGGGGTTAATTATGCACTGGGGGTAGACGGAATTAGTCTGCCGTTATTGCTGCTTACTAATCTGATTGGATTCAGTGCCGTATATGCTTCCTGGCATACAGCCGCCAGAGTTAAGGAATTCTTTGCCCTGCTGTTGATTTTAATTACCGGTGTCATGGGAACCTTTGTAACTACTGATTTATTTATTTTCTTCCTGTTCTACGAAGTGGTGGTAATCCCCATTTATTTGCTGGTAATTATGTTTGGCAGTTCCAAGCGGGTTACCAAAGAATATGCCGGTATGAAGCTGACCATTTATCTCCTGATCGGGAGTGCCTTTTTATTGGTTGGCTTAATTGCCCTGTTTATAAAAGCACAGGGGATTTTAGGATTCCCCAGTATGGATATTGCTACTTTGGCTAAAGTTAATTACCCGGTGGGATTCCAAATATTCGCTTATGTTTTAATGGCTTTTGGCTTTGGGACCTTGTTATCCATGTTCCCGTTCCATGCCTGGTCTCCGGATGGATATGCCGGTGCTCCAACTGCCGTGAGTATGATACATGCCGGAGTCCTGAAAAAGATTGGCGGTTATGGTTTAATCCGGATTGGCCTGTTTATTCTGCCGCTGGGAGCCAAGTTTATTGCACCCATAATTGCCGTACTGGCTATCGGTAATGTCGTCTATGCCGCCTTTATCTGTTTGAGTCAGAAAGACCTTAAATATATTGTGGGCTATTCCAGTGTCAGCCATATGGGCTATGTACTTATCGGTATTGCCGCCCTGAACATTATCAGTATTAACGGAGCAGTAATGATGATGTTTGCTCACGGGGTTATGGCAGCCTTGTTCTTTGCCATGATTGGCAATCTCTACGAAAAGAGTCATACCCGTAATGTAAGTGATTTTGGCGGACTGGCTCATCAGATGCCGCGTCTGGCTTTCGGTTTTATGCTGGCCGGTCTGGCCTCGCTGGGATTACCGGGAACGGTAAACTTTATTGGTGAGTTTACTATTTTTGTAGGAGCTTTCGGTGTCTACCGGGTCATAAGCATTATTGCCATTACCGGAATTATTCTTACCGCCGTATATATTTTACGAACGCTGGGGGATATATTATTTGGACCTCGTCTGGAAAAATGGGATCATCTGCAGGATTTAAAAGGTCCTGAAATGGTACCGCTGATAGTTTTGGGATCAGCTATTCTGATCGGCGGTATATTACCCTTTACAGTTATGGACTTTATCAATAGCGGAGCAGGGCAATTATTATCCCATATCGCTTCTATTCAGATTGGGGGGATATTCTAATGAATTACAGTTTGCTGGCTCCGGAAATGCTTATCGCCCTTACGGGTCTGTTACTGTTAATCAGCGGATTAATACTGGCCGGAAGAGGACAACGAATAGTGGGCATCATTTCAGTGTCATTATTAGTGGCAGTATTATTACTGGTAGTTACACGTTTTACCGAATCAGCAGTATATTTTAATGGCGTTTATCAGGTAGATACTTTTGCTAACTTCTTTAAGGCATTATTTCTCATTGCAGCTATTCTGGTAATGCTCAGTGCCGGAAAATATACGGAGCGTTTTGAACAAAAGCAGAGTGAATTCCATGCCCTTATGGTATTTGCGACTCTGGGCATGATGGTTATGGCCGCTGCCGGGGATCTGATAACCATATATATTGGTCTGGAATTGATGACCGTCAGTTTTTATATTCTAACTGCTTATCTGTTAAATGATGAAGCTTCTTCGGAGGCCGGTTTAAAATATCTGATTCTGGGGGCTATATCCTCAGCCATTCTGTTATTTGGTATGAGTCTGGTTTTTGCCCTGAGCGGTACGACAGTTATCAGTGAAATTGCCGGACAAATGAGCCGGCAACCGGCTTTGATAGCTGGAATTATTCTGATGATAGTCGGGTTTGGCTTTAAAATTGCTGCGGTGCCTTTCCATATGTGGGCACCGGATATTTATCAGGGAGCGCCTATACCGGTTACCACCTATCTGGCAGTGGGTTCAAAAGCAGCTGCTTTTGCTGCTTTACTTAGAATATTTATGATTGCCTTACCGCTAAATCAATTTAACTGGTCACTGGTGCTGGCAATATTGGCGGCGATAACGATTATTGTTGGTAACCTGATAGCTTTAAATCAGACTAATGTAAAACGCATGCTGGCCTATTCCAGTATTGCTCAGGCAGGATATATTCTGGCCGGTTTAGTAGCTGCCAATGCCTATGGTTTAAAAGGGGTACTCTTTTATGCCATGCTGTATGTCTTTTGTAATACCGGGGCTTTTGCTGTGGCTACAGCTGTAGAAACCGATACCGGCAGTACCGATCGGGCAGCTTTTAATGCCCTTGGACGGCGTTCTCCTATGCTGGCGGCCATTATGACCGTCTGTCTGTTATCCCTGGCCGGCATCCCCCCTATGGCTGGCTTTGCCGGTAAATTCTATCTGTTTTCAGGGGCTATACAGGCAGGTTATCTGTGGCTGGCTTTTATAGGGTTGTTGATGAGCATGATATCGGTATATTATTATCTGCTGGTAGCCAAAGCCATGTATATTGGTGAAAGTGAACGGGAGGATACTATAGACCTTAGACTTCCGGCTCGTTTTGCTCTGTGGGTATGTATGCTGGCAACCATATTGATAGGAGTCTATCCGGCCCCCTTATCCAATCTGGCCCAAATCGCCATTCAAATGTTCCTGTAAGACCGGGAAAAGATAATACAGGGGAACAGTAAACCTGTCCCCCTGTTTT
>DAIMDR010000124.1:0-5937 GCA_036725705.1 Syntrophomonadaceae bacterium
CTTTCCAAAACCACTAACTATAACTGTTATACAACTAATACAACTATATATTATATTATATAACGCGGTTTTTGGATTAGCTGATATATTTAAAAATTCAATTTCAAGTTGTTTTAGTTGGACAACGGCGCTACATATTGAATATTGAAAGTTGGAGCAAAGTTGGCCATAGTTGGATAGTTGGCCAAAAATCAGATACGAGAACCAAGACTGCGCCTTTCTATCATTTTTCTTCGCAAACGTCGCAGGGGGGAAGGGCGGAGGAGCCGGAGGCGCGCCTTCACTTGTGGAGGGGCGCGCCGTAGGCTACGAAGCCCGACCGGATGCTAACAAGAATACAAATCATCATATAATTTCAGGAAATAATTATGACTCATAATGATAACTTGAAAGCCCTTATTGGGGCAGTATTACGAATTGACACTAAAGAGCTTTCCATACCGCTTTATGGCCGGATTGTGGGCATTGAGACTGTCGGGAAGAGATCGAAGCCGAGGTAGACCGATGGGAAGAGTACATCCCTTGTTTTTTTAAAGAATCACTATTGAGAGGCCGAAATGAGTACTAAGAAAATGGGGTCCGGCTGGTTGAAAATCAGTTCACCGGAAGATCTTCAAAAGGCATTGACCCGGATGTTAAACAAGATTTTGATGTGCGAGGATCCAGTTATGCACGCTGGCAGATTTGCTTCGCTGGCGAATTCTTGGACCAATGCCCATCGACTCTTTTTGGAAGAAGAGGAGATAAACGCGATCAAGCAGCGCCTTGATGCTTTGGAGCGAAACAAGTGACCTTGGCCAAAATTTAGATCAATGTTAAGGTGATATATTTTGAGGAGTTTAAATAATTTGAAGGGGCGCATTGCAGTGCTTGAAAGGCCACGAAGCGGCATAGAACCGCTAGTGCAGGCAATGGAGACCTTAGATGATACCGAGATAGGCATTCTTCAGGAATATATGAGCCTGCTGAATGCCGGATTTTCGCTAGGTGAGGTTTCGGATATGATGGGCGAAGAATCGTATCAGCAAGCTCTAGGTATCGTTGCCAAGGTCGATCAAGAATTGACTCGTTTGGCAGCGCCAGAAGGACCAAAAAGGCAAGGATCTCCCTGATAACGCCGATGTAGGTCCAAACATTGAATGCGATTAGAAAAAGGATGCTCAGCCCCTGGAGTGCCACGATCTATACATCTGATCTGATTGAAACATTCAGTAGTCAACTATTCGTTGAGACTTCTTGGAATTATCTGTGTGCCATAAACTAGTCGATCCAATTCCCATCCATCTATCCCTGCTTCTTTTGCTCTGCTCAATGATATTATGAACAATATAATCATAGAGGTTCTATGGCTTTCTTTGTGTTCTTTTCTTGGTATGTTGCGTATAAGAATTCTGATACAGCTTTTGAGATTTCGACGACTAAAATGGCTTGAGGTTTAGTAGGTTTCAAATAGTTTTTTGAAGGCCTGCCATGGGCATCCCCAAGTGCATTTCTAACTCGGGATAATCCAAATACAGTTGATGTACATCCTGAGAGTATTTGCTTAAATATCTCTTCGCTTTGACTATTTCTCCCTAATTCTAATATTTTTATCGTTTCTTTATATAATTTTGGTAGATCACCATCTGGTTTGTATTCTGAATCGTTACTTTCTATGATATAAAAGCAAATATTCTCCAAAAGAGTCCTTGCATTAGTTATCGCACCATCATAATCGTCTGATGCTATCTTTTCGTTACATTTCTTCATTTGTTCTCGAATATATTCAAAGTCTATTTTATCCAATCCCTCTGGATGATTCAATTCTAGAGGAATTTCCAAATCAGGATCTAGATAAAATTCTATGTTTCTTATTTCGACCGAACGTTCCTTTATTGGATAGAGGGCAAGAAAAGCATTTAGAATTACATCTCTATCTACATCGGATAAAGCGTTTAATTTTTCGTAGACAGGTAATGAAGCATAAATCTCACCGGTACTCAAAGTCGAGTACAAATATGACCCATAGCTATCGCTTTCATTGATTATATAATATGAACCGCTCAATAAATGAGCCAAGTCTGCTCGACCTCGGTATTTTAAGATATTTATGATTTTATCAACAGACCTATATGGATCTTGAAGATCTCTCATCAATCACCTTCATAGTTTGTTCCTAATTAAGATTACTGCCACAATATCTGCTTTAATGCCTTAGCATAGTTCGGCGCTGAAAGATATTGGCCATTGGGCGATTCAGCAATTGATTTGTGATCTATCAATTATGCCCTTGGCCCACACTTCAACCAGATCATTATCTTTTATCACAAATTCCTGTCCGATAGCTGCCGATTGGAAGTAATCATTTTTCCAGGAATCCTTTTTATGATAACTTATTTCAGCTTCCTTAAAGAAATATGGAAGACGCCATTTTGAACGCGAGAGCCCTTCCTTAGTAAGAACAAGATTCTTGTTGAACTCGAATCTTCCTGCGCCTGGAAGCGATCTATTCCAGCTTGAGTTTGTTCTTGCTATATAGATGGTGTTCGATCTGTTATTTCTTCTGTTCTCATCGGTATGCGGATGGTATGCCATCCATTTTGGCACTTCGAACCCGTAATCTACTTTTATTATCTCGCCGATCTGAAAATAGCCAAAAATAGCATGCAGGTCTCTTTCGCGGTAATCAAATTTCAATTTGCCATTGCTATTTTTTGTTTTCTGGAACCAACCGAAAAACAGAAACAAATCATTTTCGCCAATTCGTTGATTCTCAAGATGGCTCTGTGCAGCGTCTATTTGGCCGAAACATGGTTTCCAGCTGGGCTCTCTATTGATAGTATTTTCATAGATGTCGGGGTCCAAATGGCATCTTGTTTCTTTTTCGAGATCATGCCAATAACCGTCACCAAGCCTTATTTTCTGTTTAAGATCCTTCATAAGATCATAATAGGTTAAATCGCCGATTCTAAGATCAGAATATCTCAATGAATCCTCTGAAGGAATTGGCAAGGAAAACATTTTTCCATTAGGGAGAATCGGACTGGGATAACCTCCGTAAGCGGAATCAAAACCTTTTCTGCTTAAAATGATCTTCATGACCACAACCATCCCTTTTGAGCGGCAACTTTGAATTGATGATGAAGCAGTCATGATATTTAACTTCTCTAATGATCTATTGGAAAGAGGGCATAAAGAGATTATCTCCGAGAGATCCCCTTTTTGACGGGGTCAAATTGGATAAAAGTTTTATACGATTACGCAGAAGCCAAAGGGGAGATCAGGACTAAATAATGGCGGAGTTCTGGAATTGAGTGGGCACGGAGCTTGAGAATGTAATGATATATTATATTATCAAAAAGCAGGAAGCTACCCCCGCAGACTTTGTGGAATTCTGGGCTAAATGGTATAATGATAAATATGAACCGACCTATCGGCAATTTATCGACCAACCGCTGACACCAGAATCAGTTAGAGTCCTTTTCGCTTGGAAAGCCATGTCAATAACCCGTAAGGCGATAGAGGAGGGGGAAAATCCGTTTGTAGAATCTTTAATTGGTGACCTTGATCATTTTCGAAGCCTTCAGTTGAATACGCCAGAAGACGCAGACAAATTTCTTACGAACGAGCTAAACGGCAAAGGCATGATCTGGAAGATTTTTACACTACACATTTTGAACCCAGACAAGTACCCAATTTTTGACCAGCATGTTTATCGAGCGATGGTTTACTTAAAGACTGGAGTGATAAAAGAGATTCCCAAGAGCAACGAAGAAAAACAATTGAAGTACATCAGTGAGTATCTGCACTTTTATAATGAAGAACATGCACGTTACAAAGACCGGAAGCTGGACAAAGCTCTTTTCTCTTTTGGACAATTCTTGAAGAAGACAAATCGGTTGAATAATGAAGAAAATAAGCCGGTATGATGCCTATAATCCACGATCCTGCATGCTTTACTTAAGGCTTTGAAGGCAGAAGACATCAAACAGGTTATTGTGACCAGGCTGGATAGACTTGCGCGGGATACTATGCTGAGCCTGTGGCTAATGAAGGAGATCAAAAAGCTGGGTGCAGAGCTTGTGAGCATTGCAGAACCAGGCCGTTGGGAAGACCCTACCCAGAAGCTTCTTTTAACGACGGTAGCGGCTTTTGCTGAGTTCGAGAAGTCCTTGATTACGTCCAGCCTTTCAAGTGGGCGCAGAACTAAGGCCCGCCAGGGTGGTTATGCAGGAGGCAAGGCACCAATCGGGTACAAGGCAGAACGAGGAGATAAAGCCCTTACCTTGGATGAAGAGAAGGCCGGCACAGTTAAGAGGGCCTTTGAGTTACGCACTGCAAGACCTGATGCTTCCTTGAGGAAGATTTCGGATATGCAGAATGCCGAGGGCTATACAACAAAGGAAGGTAAGCCGTTTCATGCCATGCAGGTTAAACGGATCTTTGACCGGAGAGCCTTATACGAAGGCATTTATAGTTATTCGGGAGTCGAAGCGGATGGGAAACACATGGCAATTCTTTAGTCATGAGAAGAGCTTGATAGCCCGGCAGACTCTATAGATATATTATGCTAACTGCGTAGCTATTTAGGCACTAGGATTCTGATACAAATACCTATATATGAAAAAAATAAATAATGACACCATGAAGCTGCCAATTATACTTCTCCATGTCGTAATTCTATCCTTGTTGTTACTCCCGAATGTCTCTGCAAAATCCAGTGATGTATTCATAGATTATTTAACTGATTTGATTTGGGTGGATTGTAAAGGGAACGATATTCATATTAATCAACCCGGAGTTCTAGTAGATGTTGCGACAAATCAAAATGTCAGTTTGATTAGATGGCCATATGATAGAAGTGTAATAAGGGAAATAGTTAGAATATTTGGAGAAGAGCAACACATTTTTGGCACTATTACTGGAGGTACATGTGAGAGTTATCCTGAAAGTTTAGGCTGTGGTATTCTCACATGCGGAGATAATAGATTAGACATTAATGGCTACAATTACTTTTGGAATGATGTAAAAGTAGACGTTCCTCAGGAAAATATCAATCTCAAAGCAACTTATGGCCCAAATAGTTCAATAATAGAGACACAAGGGATGAACAGCCCGGTGACGATTGGTCCTAATAGTCCTATCAATCAACAAGTGGATGCTTTCTGGGTCCAGTTATTTTTGCCCAAAGTAACTATCCTAGGGATGATCATTGGTGCTATAATTACTGCATTACTTGATTTTGTCATAAGGCACAGGAAAAACAAAAATAAAAAATCCTAGCCATTTAAATGATAATTATTTTTTGCATCTATCCAAATACTGCGCAAGATTGAGAAAAATTTGTTGTATATCTTTGCTAGTTACAGCTTTAAAAATTGATCATACCTCTCGCGTTTTGATTCATCGGCTAGGTGCAGGTATCTCATTGTTGTCTTTATATCGCTATGGCGCAGGATATGTTGGATTGTCAATAGATCGCAGCCATTCAGAACCATGATTGATGCAGGGGTATGCCGAAATAGGACCTGTGCGCCACCGGGCTCATTGATTGCCGCCACTCCTCGTAGCAGACTCATTGCGGCCAGACCCAATGCATAATGGAAGCCGAGTTGTATAGCTCCCGTAGTTTGATGGAGTAAATTGAAAGATATAAGAACTGCAAGTCGCATCTTGCTAAAAGATATGGGTACAAAAGGTATTTATCGGGTATGGGCACTTTTGCCTATAGCTTGAGGAACCGATCGTACTTGGATCGCTTGATATCGTCGGCCAGATGCAGGTATCGCATCGTAGTTGTTATGTGATTGTGCCGCATTACTTGCTGGATAGTCAGCAAATCGCAGCCATTCTGGACCATCAAGGATGCAGGGGTATGCCGGAATAGAACATGTGCACCGCCTGGCTTATTAATGCCAGCAGTTTCTTTGTAATGGATAACTAAGCGATAGATCTCTT
>DAIMDR010000125.1:0-5860 GCA_036725705.1 Syntrophomonadaceae bacterium
AAATACAATGGCTTTTACCACCATGTTTAAAGTATTCTGTTCTTCTTCCATCTTCTTTTCCAGGCGGCGTTTTTCTGTTATATCAGACATAATTATAATTAATTTTCTGCTTAAATTAGTGTTTATTGCTTTGTAGCCCAGTTGTATAATACGCCTGTTTAATTCTATTTCCGTCGGAAGCAGCGAGATATACAAATCTTTTGGTTCTTTTCCTTCCTCATTGATAACATGAGTCAGCACTTCTTTTAACATTTCCTGTTCCTCATAATCCTGAGGATATAACAGTTCAGCTAATGTAAAACCTGCAGGACTTTTGCCAATAATATTTATACATTCACTACTGTATTCATTATCTATTACTAAATCCTGGCCAAAAGATAAGAAACCCTGTCCTACATTGTCCAATATGGCTTTTACCTGAGAGCTTTTATTTTCCAGCATCAGGTTTGTCTCCAGAAGATCAGTTCCAATTGCTTCCAACTCATGATTTTGAAGCTTTAACTGTTTCATCGGCCTCAGGTCCTGGGCTACAAGCAGAAATCCAACCAGATCTGAAAAGTTATCTCTTATTGCCGAGCAGGAAAGCATTACCGGAATTATTTCACCACTTTTACTTCTATAATTTAATTCCTTTATAAGAGAAGATATATTGCCGGCATTCATCTGTTCAAAGGTATTTTGAAGGATAATTGGTTCATCCAATATTGAATCCGCAGAATGATCATTCAGTTCGAAAGCATTATAGCCTAACAACTGTTGCACTGGCTTATTAACAGAAATAATCCGTCCTGCCGGGTTTACCATTATTAACATATCAGTAATTGACTCAATAATTCTGGTAGCAGCAATATGGGGAGACATTACCAGCAGACGATATTTATAAATGGCATACCACATTCCCAACGCCCAGAACAGCCACAATACTGCCGGAAGTTTTGGTAATGGTCCCATTCCCAGAAGTGGAAGCAGTGTTTCACTGCCTGTAGCCAGAATCAGACCGATTAAGCTGAAAACTGCCAGTGTTCCAGCCTGACGCTTTTTTCGTTTGGATTTGGTGCGGTATCCCCAATAAATAATTATGGCAATACTGATTCCTACATAAAACAAGTAGTAGAATACATATAACCAGAATGTAAAATCATTGGCAGTAATATTATCCCAGCCAAAATCACGCAGTATTAAACTATGCGAAGTGACACCCACCGTCATACCCATATATGTATAAATAAACCCTGGTACATATAGGAATAAAGAAAACCATTTAATTCTCCAATCGGGTTTGACAGTGGTTAATATAATTGTAAAATGAAGTGTCAGTGCAGGTCCCAAAGACCAGCCCGGGGAAGATAATCTGAATAACAGCCAGGCAGTCTCTTTATCCGGAGCAACAAACATAAAAGCAATGCAAAAAGCCCACCAGGAGCATGCCAGACAAAGCAGGAAAAATATCTGGTGTAATCTGGCCCGCCAATCCAGCTTAAGGCCATAATAACCCAATCCCAGGTAAAGCAGGCCGGCTAAAAAAGTTACCGATGCTATATAATTCATCCAGTTACCCCTTTATAAGCATAGAGGTTTTTCATGTAGAAGTTAATCGGATTCTTATATATTATATCTAATTATTGCATCAGGTACCAACTTTTATCTTAGAATTGTATATAGATTTTGACTATCTTTTCAAAAGTTCTTATATGCCGATATAGCCTGTCGTTACAGGCTTTGTCGGCATTTTCGTTTCGGGAGATACTCACAGATATTCTTAAATCTTTTTATGATTTTGCCATCAAAAGTAGTAAAAAAGTAGTAAACTCTTTATCCTACTACGCCGCCGCCAGGCGCTTAGACTTCTCAACTCGTTCCATTTCTGCCCTTGCAGAATCGAATGTGGCGTGAGTGTAATAGTTCAGCGTCATTGTGATATCGGAATGGCCCATGAGGTATTGTAAATCTTTCGGGTTCATTCCTGCGCGTGCCATGTTCGTGCAGAATGTATGTCTTAAAGTATGTGGGGTCATCACCTTTGGTAGTGGTTCCGCATGGCATTTGTTATACTTCTTGACGAGCCCACGGAACATACTATCGTAATTAACCGCCACTTTTGGATAACCGTCCCGATTAAGGAATAGAAAATTGCAGTAGCCATCTATAATGATGGGTTTTGCACCTTTGCGGTTCTTCAGCACACGCTTGAACGCTTCATAAACTTTTTCACTCATTGGGATTTGTCTGATACCGCTATCGGTCTTAGGCACTTCGATGTAGTAACCGATTTCCGAAGATTTTAATAGCTGGTGGTCTATATTGACGAACCTGTTTTCAAAATCCAAATCAGTATCAGTAAGTCCGCAAAGTTCAGAAATGCGAAGTCCGGTTCCTAATAAAATGACGAGTTCATCATAATACTTTTGATAAACCTTGTCACCCTGGACAAAGGCCAGGAATTCTTCCTCCTGCTTTGGCGTTAATGGCACCTTTGGTACTGTATCATCCTCTATAACAGTGTTCAGTTTGAAATCAAAGGGATTTTTCCTAATGCAATCGTCCTGTATCGCTGAGTAAAATGCAGCTTTCAGAGAGCGCTTGTCATTGCTTATGGTCTTATAGGAAAGTCCTTTCTCTTTCATCCGCAAGGCCCATTCTTTGGCGTCTGACATTTTAACATTGTCAATACTGCATGAGCCGAGTTTATCCTGTTCGAGAAGATTCATCAGCCGCTTGCGCCCGTTTTTGGTGTTGTGCCTTACATTTCCCCTGTGCCGTATCATCTTTGCATAAAGCTGACATACGGTCATTTTTTTGTTAATCGTGTCAATCCCGTCATCAAGGTCTTTTTGTATCTCTTTAATCTTTTCCCTTAATGAAATATCTTCACGCTTTCCCGCAGGGGTTTTGTCCGTAGGCACTAATTTCCAGGCGTAAACAAATTGCGGTTTCCCAAAGGTATCTGTGTATTTATAAGCATACCTCCCGTCGGTTCTTTGGCTCTCTCCGGACCGCAAAATACGATTCTTGCTGTCCCGTCTTTTCTCTGACATTCGTCATGCTCCTTTCCATGACGGAAAAGAACCTTGATATGCTTTATAATAATTATACCGCGCTCAAGGTTCAATTACAGCTTATTTTTTATTAAATTACATCCAGTGTGTCGATAATTTTCTCAAATTGCTTGCGTTTTATCTGGATACGGTTACCGTTCATAATTACCCAACCGGCGGAGGGGTTTTCTTCTGCCAGCTTCCGCAGCTTGTTTTCACCGACACGAAAATATTTCGACGCTTCCTCAATCGTCAGCGTGTATTTTTCCCAGATAGGTACATCAACATTGTTGTTCATTGCATAGCCCCCTTTCACTAAACAACAAAAAATCGACAAAAAAGAGGCATAAAACGGATGGCTGCCAGCGGGGCAGCTCCACGGGAATTTCACCCCTCCGACGGTCTGCCGGAGCCCTGCCCATTGCGTGCGACGCTTCAAACGCTCAAGCTATGGCGACAGGGGAGTATCATTGTCCTGCCTGTACGTCTCCGCCCGCAAGCCGCCACGCTTGCATTACAGCCTGGGCTTTAATCGCTCACCCGCAAGGGGGTCATGGCGTGCCGGCTGCTTGGCTCGATACAGACAGAATGTATCCGTATGCCTTATGCTGCACCACCGTTATCTTGCGGGCTTTCTTTTTCAAAGAGCAGATACGGGCGCCGGATTTCAAGGTGCAGCGTGGAAAGGGAGTAACACGCCCAACCTCAAATTATGCCGGTAGTATCTTAAAGCCCGTTACAATACTATGGATTAGCTTCGCTTCCAGCCTGAGCCGCATATCTTCATCGACGCACAGGTATTCATTCCCGTAATCGTCTTTCAGTGGTCTCATAGCAAGGTAGCGGATATAGCCTTTGTAGTGATTGATGACAGCGGCAAGCGCGTCTCCATCACCTTTGATTGCCTCTTCTATAACAGATAGAGGCAGAACATTCATATCTCCGGCCACTCAAATCCCTCCTTTACCAGATACTCACGCAGTTCTTTCAGCGTTTTGGCCCGTCTTTTGGATATGGATTGACGAACCACGTCCATGTGCTCGCTGATCTCCCGGTCACTCATGCCCAGGAAATAGGAAAGCAGGATAACATCCCGCTTATCCTCCGGCAGCTTTGATATGGCCTCCGCCAGTAAATCGCCTGTTACAACGACAGATTTTCCAAGCACTTCAAAGACATGCTCGTCCTCAAAATACGTATCCGTTGTTGTTATCTGAGACTATTCATCCGGTGAAAGGTCATCCAGAGATTTTTCACGTTCACGCTGCCGCGCATATTCATTGTGGATACGCGCCGCCTCGTTTTTCAAAACCCTGGTACAGAAACCGCCAAACTGATTTTGAACACGCTGCTCATAGGGGTCTTTCATTTTCTCACCCCCTTTCGCAACCGCAAAGGCGGGGTGATTTCCTCCCTTTCGCTGTAGTAATCACAGAAGCCGATAAACGGCAACCGGGAAAAGGGAGAAATATTCTGAAAGGCTCCGATGAACGGAAAACCTGTTCAAGCGCATACAAGCCCGACCGGATTAAATCCGGCCGAGCCTGTCCTTTAATAGATGTGTGTATGTACCTACATAACCGTAATACACTGCTTATGAATATAGTTTTTTTTAAACGGGTAGTCCTTTGGAGAAAGCAAGCGGCAAAAAAAAGGCACAGCGATACCACTGTACCGCTGTACCCTAAAAGCTAAGTTTATCCTCGTCCTTGTAAAATTGTTGTTACATTGTTTCTGTTCTAATCCGTATCTGCTGTTATTTATCCATTCTTCTACTCAACAATGTTTTCGCTGTATCGCTCCAGGATGGCCGCCATTTGAGCCCTTGTTGCCGTAGTGGCGGGAGATAATAAGTCTGCTCCGATACCTGTTACGATACCATGTTTCACAGCCCATTGCATGGCTGTCTTTGCATAGCCGGACACGGATGTTTCATCATTGAAGCTGCCGAGGTCCTGACCTGCGGTAATGTCATATCCTTTAAACTTACTGTAATTGTAAAGGATGGTTACGAGCTGCTCCCTGGTGAGAGAATCATCAGGGCCGAATTTGCCGTTGCCATATCCGCTGACGATTTTATTATCAGCCGCCCATGCCACGGCGTTGGCATAATACTTGCCATCCGAAACATCATCAAAGCCGCTGGTTCCCGCTTTTGGAGAACCCTCCAAACGATAGAGGATAGTAACAATCATTCCCCTTGTCGTTTCCATGTTAGGGCTAAAGGTTGTGGTGCTTGTGCCTACCATCAGGCCATTTTCGTAAGCCCACATAACAGAATTGATAAACCAATCATTGATTTTTACATCATCAAACGGGATATATGCCCCGGTGTTTGGATTGTTTTTATCTTCCTCAACGAACTTAGCCTTAATGGTGTGCGCTTTGGTAACATTGGTAAAGGTGTAGGTTTTAAGAGCGCCCACGCTCTTTCCGTCTACCAGCACATCGGAAATAACATAGCCCTTATCCGCGGTAATGGTAAAAGTTTTATCCGATTTTTCACGAACAGTAACCGAACCGGACGGTGAAATGCTTCCGCCCTTATCTGCACTTGCGGTAATGGTGTAATCTGTGTAGGAGCTTCCGCCACCACCTCCGCCGCCGTTGTAGCGCCAGTTGGCGGTCACGGTTACATTCTTAGCGGGCATGGTGAAGCTGGCGGTTTTGTCGCTGGCATTGGTAATCGTCACATCCGGGGAAGTCCAGCCCGTGAAAGTATAGCCGCTGTTGTTTCCTGCTTTGATGGTTACGGGGTCGCCTGCTTCATAGTCTCTTGCGCCGTCTGCGCCTGAGCCACCGCCGATTATGGTAACGGAATAGGT
>DAIMDR010000126.1:0-5856 GCA_036725705.1 Syntrophomonadaceae bacterium
TGATTCGAAGGTCTGCAACCCGGTAGCAATAGCTTCCTTGGCATCTCCGGCACCACTGCCTATTTTACCGGTGCCTTCCTGGATTTGCTTGATACCCGGAACCAATTGTCCATCAATGCTTTCCTGCAGATATTCCATAGCATACAGAATACTGGCAGGTTTTCCATTGGCCATGGCTTTCATAGGTTTACCACTGGCATCTAAAGCTCCCAGTCCTAATACCATCATGGTTAATCCGCCATCTGTCTTACCCAGACTTTCGGATAACAGTTTACTTCCCATTTCAACCGCAGATACGCTGGCCGGGAAAGCCATCGAGCCACTGGGGGTAATCATATTACCGCCGTCACGGAATGCACCGACATTGGTACCAACAGCTTGCAGTTTTGGCTCAATGGAATCGGTAATTACCTTTTGGGCAGGAGTTCCGGCAACTGCAGCTTTCAGATAATTAATATCGTTATAAATGCTGGTTGTAGCAGTTGGTTCCACTGCACCATCACCGGTAGTACCAATAGCAGTCTGAATAGTAGTCAGGGCTGATTTCTGGAATGCCATGGCCGGCAACAGTTGTCCGTCAACACTCTTTTTCATTAATCCAACTGCATCTTTAACTCCCGGAGTTTTACCGGCAGAATCTGATCCTTTGGCAGTAGTATAGCTGGCAGAATCAAATCCCGGGGTCATCAGCCCGACTCTTATCTTCAGAAGAAGTTCTGATAATGAACCCAGAGCATCACTGATTTGCTTTACACCGCCTTCGACTTTATTAAGTCCAAACAGCAAAGTTGCATCCTGAGCACTGTTGCCAACACCTTTTTGAATGGCATCAAAACCGTTGTACAGTTGATTAAGACTACTTTGAACCGTACCCAGTGAGTCAATTTCTGAAGTGGTAGGCACAATAGGGATTACTGCGATTTTGAAACTGGGGAGTTCTATATCTTTGCCGTCCGCTTCCAATACTGTATATTGTTTGGCCGGATATTTGGGCGGAACCAGAGGTACAGTCCAACTTACCTGGGTAATGCCCTGAACATTGGCCAGTACACCTTGCGGAGATTCCCCTGCTATTCCAGGAGCCTTAATATTGGAGAATTTTGCATTGGCAAATTCCCATCCGGACAGAGATACGACAAAGGGGGTAAATACTTCGGCTTCTTTCTTTATTGTTTGACCCTTTGAATCAGTAAACTCTAACTCTTTGGTTTGTCCAGTAGTGTTCTCCAGATAGCATACTATCTTGATATGACCGGTTTTGCCACTCATTTCTGATGGTTTTACCTTCTTGCCATCCAGATAGTATTCCAGTTTTACACTGACTGGTATATTTATTTTGGCTATTTCTCCCTGATCAAGCGTAGCTAAATAATATAAATCATCAAAGGCCTGCTCTCCTTTAGGGCTTACCTTGATGCCTAGACGATTATCCTTGATTGTAATTTTTTCAGAACCATATAGATTTCTTACTGACGCCAGTTTGTACTGACTATTATCATCTATATTATACGTTCCATTACCGAACACTCTCAGGTGGTTTAATACTTGCATTTCTGCTATATTGCCATCATCGCCAAAATTGGATACCACTAATTCATTATCCAATATTTTCTGCGGAGCCGGACCCTGGGCAGCAGTAGCTGTAAGAGCCGGAGCCAATACCAGCGATAAAGCCATAAATAATACAAGTAATTGTTTCATTCTTCGATTTCTGAGCAACCTGATTCCCTCCCTTCGTTATTGGTTTACTGCCATAGCAATTTTGATAACCAGTAAGGACAATACCAGTCCAACCAACAGGGAAACACATACTCCTACTGCTGCAGGAGCAGCCTGAGTAGCCAAAGCTGCCGCATCTGATACATAAGTACTGTAAATAGCGGAAAGATAGGCTGCCCATCCCAGGAACATCGCGTCAATCCTTAATCCTGTAACTGAAAGCAGCACTAACAGGAATAAGGCAACGCCGGACACTATTGCCACATACATCAGGTTATCGGGTGGCAGAGGCATAAACAGAGCGAGAGATATCATAGAGGCCAAACCTACCGCAACGCCGATTAACATAGCAATTGCAGTCTTAAGATAATCCCCAAAAGGTCCTATTACTGCAAACATAGCCATAGCTACAGCTGCAATATAAAATGCGCTGGCTCCCAAAAATCCTTGGAATGCTACGAATATTGCAAAAAATACACCTACTAACAGACCCAGACCGATAGCCTTTTTCATGGAATTCACCTCCTTTGCAGGTGTTTTGCCAACGATGCTGCAACTATTGCTGTAACCGTTACTGCATTGATCAGGGATAACTTTATACATAATTACCATGGTATAAGGTATTATATGACAATTAATAAAAACAACAGGAAGTATCACCTTAACGGTGATACTCCACTATAACCGGTACAATTGATTTTCTTCCAAAAAGGGAATTCCTTTGGCAGTAAAAGCTTTCCTGGCATGTTCAATATCTTCTACTTTAAAAATAACCAGGGCATCATCTCCTGAAGTACCAAGGAAAGCATAGAGATATTCAATATTTAAGTTCTGGTCTGACATTTGTTCCAGTACAGCAGCCAATCCTCCCGGAGTATCAGATACTTTTACTGCAATTACTTCGGTTTCACTAACTGTAAATCCTGCTTGTTTCAGAATTTTATAAGCCCGTTCCGGATCATTAACAATAATCCTTAAGATTCCAAAATCCGAGGTATCTGCTATGGATAGTGCCCGAATATTTATACCAGCTTCACCCAAAACTCTGGTAACGCTGGATAAACGGCCGGCTTTGTTTTCTAAAAATACTGAAATTTGTTTAGCCATTCTGTTCCTCCTTATATGTTCCTGCGATCAATAACGCGTTTGGCTTTTCCTTCACTACGCTCAATTGATTTCGGTTCAACCAGACGAACCTTGACGCTAACCCCCAATGCGCTTTCAAGTTCTTTGGTAATTGCAGCCCCCAGTTCTTCTAATTTGCGTATTTCATCGCTGAATAAACTTTCTGATACTTCCACCTGAACCTCCAATTGATCCAGATTACCCTTACGGTCTACTACCAATAGATAATAGGGCTCAACACCAGGAATATTAAGCAGCACATGTTCCACCATGGATGGGAATACATTGACTCCCCTGATAATGACCATGTCATCTGAACGACCCAGTACCTTTTCCATACGCACATGCGTTCTGCCACAATCACAAAGATTTTTATTCAGTGTAGTAAGATCCCGGGTACGATAACGAATAATCGGCAAAGCTTCTTTGGTTATGGTAGTTATGACTAATTCACCAAATGCGCCTTCCGGTAACACTTCCCCGGTATCAGTATCAATAATCTCAGCTATAAAATGATCTTCAGCTATATGCAAACCTTTTTTACAATTACATTCTATGGCAACCCCTGGTCCTATAATCTCACTCAGGCCATATATGTCAAAAGCATTTATTTCCAGCTTGTTTTCGATTTCCCGGCGCATATTCTCTGACCACGGTTCAGCTCCAAATATACCTGCTTCCAGTTTTAAATCTGACGGCAATACTCCCATTTCCTGCATAACTTCATACATGAGTAACGCATAAGACGGCGTACAGGTTAATACCGTAGTCCCAAAATCCTGCATTAACATTATCTGACGTTTGGTATTGCCTCCTGAAGTAGGTATTACAGAAGCCCCCAGCTTTTCTGCTCCATAATGAACACCTAATCCACCAGTAAATAATCCATAACCATAAGAGTTCTGAATTACTGATAACCTGCTGGCTCCGGCACTGGTTAATGCTCGGGCCATAAGTTCTGACCAGGTGTCAATGTCTTTTTTGGAATAACCTACTACGGTAGGCTTGCCTGTAGTACCGGAAGAAGAATGCACCCTTACCACTTCACTCATAGGCAATGCAAACAATCCGAACGGATAGTTATCACGCAAATCACTCTTGGTAGTAAACGGCAACTTCTTTAAATCATCCAGGGTTCGTATGTCATCCGGCTTGATTCCCACTTCATCCATTTTTTGCTGATAAGCAGGTACAAATGCATACAGCCTGAAAACCGTTTCCTTTAATCGTCTGAGCTGAAGTTTCTCCAGATCAGAACGGGACATGCACTCTTTTTCCTTATCCCAATAGCTCATTTATTCTACCTCCCAGTACTTTTTTCCTGCATTAAATTAAAATAATTGTACTTTTCCGACATCATGCCAATAGTCCGCGTTAATTGCTTTAAAACCAGTTAATGATAATGGATTTTTCAACATTAGTAACATTAACCAAAAACATGTATTTTCCTGCAAAATGTTCAGATAAAAATAAGGATTGAATCTAAGGGATAACAAATTGTATCGGGTGAATAAATTATGCGGGTTTAAAAATCGAGTTTTCGGGTGGATAATCGCCGGTGGGGGGCTCCAGTTTATACGAAAAAACCCCACCGGGCCGTGGTGCCGTAGTTTAAACCTGACTCAGCAGGTGGGTGCCCTCCCATGTCTTTTATGTTTCCTGGTAAACAGGTATACAGTCCACACACGGAGTCCGGGTTCCCTAGTTTTTGGTGTTGGCAAAAACATTCGGCTATTCTCACGAACACAGCAGGGATTTCCTATACTTAATTGTTTCTTGCTTGTGCTTGAATAATATCACAATTATCGTGGTAATTCAAGAAACCCCGGCTGTCATAATACCCCATTTTCCCCTGAAATAACTGTTATTTTTCTCTGATAAGCAGCGATAGTTCCCTAAGCTGCCTGGAACTAACCGGAGACGGTGCTTCCGTCATTGCACAGGAAGCGCTCTGGGTTTTCGGGAAAGCGATAACATCACGAATACTACTTCTGCCTGCCATTATCATAACCAGTCGGTCTATTCCAAAAGCTATGCCTCCATGCGGTGGAGTGCCGTATTCAAAAGCTTCCAGCATATACCCGAACTTCTCTTTGGCTTCCTCCACAGTCATTCCTACCAGGGCAAACATTTTTTCCTGCAAATCACGACGATGAATTCTGATACTCCCTCCTCCAATTTCCGTACCATTTAATACCAGGTCATAAGCACGGGCCTTTACCAGATCAGGTTTACTGTCCAGCAGGGAAATATCTTCCGGACGGGGAGAAGTAAACATATGATGTACCGCTACATAGCGCTTTTCTTCTTCGTCATACTCCAACAAAGGAAACTCAGTCAGCCATACAAAAGACAGCTCATTATTATCAATTAAATTCATGCGTCGAGCCAATTCCAGGCGAATGTTGCCCAGTACTCTGGCTACGGTACTGGCGCTATCAGCACTAAATAAGAGCAAGTCCCCGGGCTGAGCATCCATAGCGTGTAAAACGCTATTCATCTGATCGCTGGTAAAAAACTTCGTAATTGGCGATCTTAACTCTTCTTCGGTTACAATTATCCATGCTAATCCCCGGGCACCATTATCGGTTGCCAATTTGGTCAGTTCATCTATTTCCCTGCGCGTTAAACCGGCACAACCTTTAGCATTAATTCCCCTGACGACACCGCCGGATTGTACTGCCGAAGAAAATACTTTAAATTCCACTTCCCTTACAAGGTCAGTTAGTTCCACGATATCCAGACCAAAACGCAGATCGGGCTTATCCGAACCATATCTGCTCATGGCTTCATCATAGGTTAATCGTTTGAATGGGGTAACAATTTTTTTACCGATACCCCGGTCAAATATCAAGGCCATCATCTCTTCTACCAGTTGTATAACATCTTCTTCATCAATAAAAGACATTTCCATATCCAACTGGGTGAACTCGGGTTGACGGTCAGCTCTTAAATCTTCATCACGGAAACAGCGTACCACCTGAAAATATTTCTCCATTCCTGCTACCATTA
>DAIMDR010000127.1:0-5792 GCA_036725705.1 Syntrophomonadaceae bacterium
GTTTTTATGCAGGGAGTACGCATTTCATATAACCGAACCGAAGAAGAATACTATATTATTTCTGATGTTGGTCAAATTAAGCAGGTATTGTTTAACCTGATAAAAAACGCAGTTGAAGCAGTTCAACATACTCCCGACCCACATGTAGAGATATTGACGGGCTATAATTCAGAATCAAATTTAGCCTTTATTAAGATAAGCGATAATGGCAAAGGAATTGATGAGTTAACTTTAAGTAAGCTGGGTACTCCATTTTTCACTACCAAAGACAAAGGTACCGGTTTGGGTCTGAGTATAAGCTACCAAATCATTAACGAGCATAACGGTAAAATTGAAGTAACCAGTGCTCTTGATAAAGGAACCAGTTTTTACATATATCTCCCTGCGGTATAAGCTTATAAACCATTATTAATTAAATAAATTAAAAAAACAGCTGCAGAGCTGTTTTTAATTTTATGGAATATAAACCTTCCGTTTGATGCACTCTATAAAAGGTTACTCGAAATATTTATTTAAAGGAAGGAGTGTTCGCCGTGAATTTAAACCTGATGGAACTGCAAAATCTCCGTCATATGATTGGTGCACACGAAACTGCTGAAAAGAAATTAAACTTCTATGCTGAACAATGCAGTGATCCCCAAATCAAGCAAATGTTCCAGCAATCTGCCCAATCTGCCAGTCAGACCCGGCAAAAATTAATGTCATTTTTAGGTTAAAGGAGATGAAATAATGAGCAGACATTTACAGGATAAAGAAATGGTAAATGACATTCTTTCCATGGTTAATGGAAGTCTGTCCAACTATGCCAGTGCAATTTCCCAGACCGCTAATCAGCAATTGCGGCAAACTCTGCAACAAATTCGCAATTCAGATGAACAGTTTCAATACCAGCTCTTCCAGATGGCTTCCCAGAAAGGGTTTTACATGCCAGCCTCTGCTGCCAGCCAGCAGGAAATTCAACAGGTGAAATCACAGGTAAGTTCATAATTTTAAAAAGGGGCTGTCTTTTAAGGACAGTCCCTTTACTTATATATTATCAGTGCAAACAGATAATATTATCTGCCTTTTAGTTTTTGGGCTTTTCTCCATTGAGTATTTCTGGAAGAGGACAATCTTTCTGAAACTGGTTTCATCCCTGCGATAGCCTGGTAAACCTCTTCCATATGCTGCATAGGAATTTCCACATAAGAAGAACGGCTGTGAATTTCTACTTCACCGATGGAATCGGCATCCAATGAGGTATTATGGGTAATATAATCAACCAGTTTACGAATATTCATACCCTGCGATTTACCTACCGGCAATTCCACATGCACATTATTTTCGTTGTCATTAGCATTAATTATTTCTCTCTCCGGTAATGCTGTGGTCGTATCAAATCCGCCTTCCAACAGTTCCAGGGCTGCTGCCAGCAAATAAACCGGATCATTATCAGCTAATAATCGATTAGCCAGATCCAGTGATCTATTGCCAGGGTTTTCTGCTTTTTTCATAATCCGCTTTGCCAGCATTTCCTGCTGAGATTTAATAACTGCTTCCTGGGCTGGAAGGTCATAATACTTTATTTTTTTACCAATACGCGCTTCGATTAACCTTAACTGACGGGTTTGAGATGGTTCCACCAGGGTAAGTGCAATACCGGTTCTGCCTGCTCGGGCTGTTCTGCCAATCCTGTGCACATAAACATCCGGATCTTCCGGAATATCAAAATTAATAACATGTGATACCAGATCAATATCCAAACCCCGGGCCGCCAAATCAGTAGCAGTCAATACTTTAAGCTCTCCATTACGGAATTTTTGCATAACCATATCCCGTTCTCTCTGTGACATGTCACCATGTAAAGCATCTGCTATATAACCGCGATTCTGAAGTCTTCCCGCCAGCTCATCAGTCCATTTTTTGGTTCGACAAAATACCAGACAGACCGGGGGTTTTTCTACATCCAATATGTTATACAGGGCTTGAACTTTGCGTCCTGATTGAACCCGATAACAACGCTGTTCAACTATGGGAACAGTAACTTGTCCATCATCAATCAGTACTACTTGAGGATTATTCATAAATCGTCGTCCCAAATCCTGTATTTCTGCCGGTAAAGTAGCAGAAAAAAGAAAGGTTTGGCGCTCAAGCGGACATCGGGTTAGAATCTGTTCAATATCAGGTAAAAATCCCATATCCAACATTTCATCAGCTTCATCCAGCACTAAAAAGCGTATCATACTAAGATTAACATTATTACGGCGGATATGATCAAGAAGTCTGCCCGGAGTAGCCACCAGTATTTCAGGTTTTCTTGTCAATGCCCGGGTCTGCACTTCAATGGATTGCCCACCGTAGACTGCCTGAACATTAATACGAAGCTTCTTGCCTAAAAAAGCAATCTCATTACGCACCTGCACTGCCAATTCCCGGGTTGGGCAGACGACCAATGCTCTGGTGCCTTCTCCGGCTTGCAACCGGTTAAGGATGGGTATACCATACGAAGCTGTCTTGCCGGTTCCGGTTCTGGCCTGTCCCATAATATCATTCCCCTTCATACCCAGGGGAATAGTTTTTACTTGTATCGGTGTAGGGTTTATGAAACCCTTTTCCCCAATCATATCCAATAATTCTTTTCTGAGTCCCATAGTTGAAAATTCCAATTGCGGCAAAATTAGTCCTCCTTAAATATCTAACACACGCAGATAATTATACTACATAATTATTGTGATAACCAGCATACCACAGGAATAGCCGACAGCAGATTAATTTTAGTAAATAGACAAAGTAAATGCGACCGGGCCAAGAGAAAAGGGTTGCGTTTATTTTGAGCGCCGACCGGAGATTATAATTTAACCCTCGTGATATAATATACATATAAGTTATATATAGCCTGATAAGGAGGGTTTGGCATGTTTACCAAAGACACGCTGATAAAAGATATTCTCCAACAAGCTCCGGGTTCTCAAAGTCTGTTAATGGATTTTGGAATACGTTGTCTGGGCTGAAGTGCTTCCTGGATGACGCTCGAGCAGGCTGCCCGAAGCAAGCAGGTTGATTTGAACCAGGTAATTGAGGAATTGGAAAAAAGGCGTAAACCTATTTAAGAGATATATGGGAATTTTTAAGAACTGGAAAAATAATTCAGCGTGTCATGCTGAGATCTTGATTACGGACTTCCGAAAGGGATCCTTCGTCGCCTGCAGCTCCTCAGGATGACATTTATGATATTTTTTCAGCGGCTTCGAACTATCCCCTTGTCTATCCGAAATTTTCTTATTTACTTGTAATTTGTTCCGCCACATTTTCAAATTCGGTTAATAGTTTTCCGAAATAGTCCAGGGCTTTATTAACCGGATTAGGAGTGGATAAATCAACGCCGGCTTTTTTCAATATTTCCAGCGGATAATCAGAGCTGCCGGAGCGTAAGAACTCCAGATATCTATCCACAGCCGGTTGTCCTTCAGCAAGTATTTGCGTCTTTAAAGCTGTAGCCGCTGAAAAACCGGTCGCATATTTATAAACATAAAACGCTGAATAAAAATGCGGGATACGGGCCCATTCCATATTAATCTCTTCGTCAATCACTACTTCCGGCCCGTAATACAGAACATTTAAATCACGATAAATCCGGCTTAGGTTTTCCGTGGTTAATGCCTCTCCTTCCTCTGCCAGCTCATGAATTATCTTCTCATATTCTGCAAACATGGTTTGCCGGTACAGGGTTCCCCGGAATTGCTCCAAATAATGATTCAACAGATACAATTTTTCCCGTGGGTCATTGGAGTTCTCCAGCAAATAGTCGATAAGCAGTGATTCGTTCACGGTCGAGGCCACTTCTGCCACCATGATGCTATATTGGCTGTAAATAAAAGGTTGGGTTTGGTTGGAGTAATAACTATGCAAAGCATGTCCCATTTCATGAGCCAGTGTAAATACATCATCCAGCTTATTATCATAATTCAATAACACATAAGGATGAGTGTCATAGGTTCCCCATGAGTAGGCACCTCCGGTTTTTCCACGGTTCTCCAGTACATCGATCCAACTGCCGGCACGTCCCTGCTGCAGAGTTTCGATATAGTTTTTGCCCAGGGGCTGCAACCCTTTTAAAAGTATTTCCCAGGCCTGCGCGTAGGGAATATTGGCCTTGTACTCCTTTACCAGCGGAACATAGATATCATACATATGCAATTCATCCACTTGCAGCATCTTTTTTCTCAGCTGCATATAACGATGAAACTTGTCTAAATAGTTGTGCACCGTATCAATTAGCTTATTATACACTTCTACCGATACATTATCGCTATCCAGGCTGGATTCCAATGCACTGGTATAATTTCGTGCCCGGGCATAGAATATATCCCGTTTGACACTGGAAGCCAGAGTAACTGCCAATGTATTTTTCAGGTTGGAATAGGAAGAATATAACCCTTTAAAAGCATCCTGCCTCACTCTACGATTATCACTTTCCATGAATCGTCCAAAGCGACCTTTGGTTAACTCAATTTCTTTACCGTCCTCATCTTTAATAACTGGAAACTTTATATCCGCATTATTAAGCATGGTAAATATATTACCGGTAGCAGTTGATAAATCAGCAGTAAGAGCCAATAATCTTTCTTCCGCCTCCGACAGGATATGTTCCTGCTGCCGCCATAACTCAGCAAAATACTGTTTATAAATCCCCAACTCCGGTTGTTGTTGTTTGAAGTCATCAAATTGTTCCGGGGTTATTGCGGTTAGCTCCGGAGTAATAAAAGCTGTCAGGCTGTTGACTATTACCCCCAGGCTTTCAGCCCGATCAAACATAGACTGATATAAGGAGTTGCTATTATCCTCATCACGACGCATACGCGCATAAACATACAGTTTATCACCGGTGCGCTCCATCTTTTCAATTAACTGCAGAACTTGCAGTAAAGTAGCTGCCGAACCGGCAACTTTGCTCTGGAATTTTTCAATCCGGTCAGCCAGTTCCCGGATTTGCAGGAAATCGCTTTCCCATTGTTCATCACTTGTATAAATGTCCTCCAATTTCCACTTATATGCAGGATCAATACTGTTACGATCGGGGGTATTATTATTCATTAAAGGCATCCTCCCTGACAAAGTTTAAATTTTATGCCAGATAACTATGTAATATAAAACAGTATAGCCAATTTATTCTTAAATTACAGCTATAAAGCTGCCATAGAAATAATTTGACCGTTGGGCAACAAATTAATTCAACCCTCATAATCTATAAAGATATTGTATTTTTACATACTAATGCTATCTTAGTATAATATGGTCAATATTACATACTATTATTATGTTAAAAGGTCATAACGGAAAGGAGATTAGCTGTGGGGGAAAAGATTAATTATCAGTCTGAGGCCAGTGAATATCTGGACCAATTGCCACGGGGAGCCTTTTTGACGGTAAAATCAGGTGCACAATTAAATACGATGACTATTGGCTGGGGGTCCATTGGCTACATGTGGCAGCGTCCGATAATAATAGTTGCGGTACGATATTCCCGTTTTACGCACGAATTAATCGATAAAGCTACGGAATTTAGTGTCAGCACTCCGGTTGATAATCGCTACCATAAAATTCTTGGCAAAGTCGGAACTGAATCAGGCCGGGATATAGATAAATTCAAGGAATATAATATACCCCTGCAAGCGGGCAAAACCATTGATTGTCCGGTAATTGCCGATTGCGGAATAACTTATGAATGCAAAATCATTTATCGTCAACCTATTGATCCTGAGGCCTTAAATCCGGATATCCGTGATAAATTCTATAGCAATCAGGATTACCAT
>DAIMDR010000128.1:0-5748 GCA_036725705.1 Syntrophomonadaceae bacterium
CAGAAGAATACGTAGCACGAGGCGGTGAAAGGATTTTCGGACAGATAGCTGGTTTTAAGATGGAAAATGGAAAACCGGTAGCTGTTCATGTCAAGATTATGAAATTCATACCTGATGGTCCGGGAGATGACAATCCTAACGGCTTTCTTATTGAAGATTTAAACCAGACGAAAACCTATACTTTGGATTGGGGAGTACATATTGTACCGCTGGTAGCACCAAATCATCATACTTATGGGATTTACGAGATGCCGCTGCTGGATGAGACTTTTATTAATAATTATCCTGATTACGGGCAATTTTTCTATGATTTTATCATAGGCAGCGACGGACAGTTGAAATTTGTTTTAGGTCGCTATATACCTTGATTTTTTTCATTCCGTTTAAATATGAATGAGGAGAAGTTATTCTGCTGGTTTTTTCATTTTACTTAGAGGCTAATAACTTTGTATATATTTTAGGAATAATAAATCAATTAGGGTAAAATTTCATGATGATTAAAAGGATATAAAAGGGTTTAAACTCTAAACAAATTAAAAGGATAAATTAAACTTAAGTGTATAAGGTACCCGGATAAAAGGTCGGGATGATAGGGCATCAGGTGCGAGACCTGGGCAGCCCATACTACTGTAACTTTGACGAAATCTGAGCATTTTGGCCACTGTTGGTTATGATGGGAGGGGAACAGAGAGTAGGATGGCAAGAAGCCAGGAGACCTGCCTTATGACTTGATAATCTTGTTCTTTGGGTGTGAAATATGGGGTTAGAGACAATTACTCTATACAATTGTATCTATTTCTCCTGCCATTCTATAAAATCATTATTAATTAGGTCAGGTTCTATAATATAACATACCTTCCTGAATTCATCATCATATAACTAATATAATAACCCCATAATGAGCATAATTATTTACAGCAGAGTTTTATTTTTGCTTAAAAGGGGGCACTTAATTTGACCTGTCCGGATATTGAAAACCGATATGATCAGAAAATGGATGAGATACAGCCATTGCTGGACCGATACAGCAACTATGATCTGGTAATAGGTATACCTTTTCGGGATGAATATGATCATTTGCCTAAAATGTTATCTTCTATTGATCAGGTGCTGAAATCCTGGATAGGACGCCGCCAATTGATTGTATGTGCCGGCGATTATTCAGCCGGACCCATTCTGGATACTATTCATCTGCTTAATCTGCAACATCCGCATATAGAGTATTTAATGCCACCCGAAATAAGCGGCCGGGGGATGTGTGTCAGGGCCATAATGGATATCGCCGGTAAACTGGACGCTGATCTGATTTTATTTAATGCCCATATGACAACTGATAATGGACCCGGAGTTGACGATGCCTGGCTGGAAAGCCTGCTGACTCCCATTCAGGGAGAATATGACATGGTTTTGGGCAGCCTGCGTCGTTATATGGGAATTGACAGTATTGCCCATATGTTGGCGGCTCCGATTCTGGAAAGCTTTTACGGATGCCGTTTGAGTGATCCGTTGGGAGGGATTTATGCTCTAAGTCATGATTTTGTGGAAGAATTGGCGCATGAGGCCCGATTCTGGGGAAAATATATTCAGGGCCATGGAGTTGATTTCTGGATAATAACGCGGGCATTGTGCTGGAACAAGCGAATTTGTGAAGTTAACAAAGGGGGGACTGTCAGAACTCACAGTCTGGAAACCCGTAATAAGATATTCTATGATAATGCGCTGACTATTTTTGAGGCTTTGAAAAGGGATAGCGCCATCTGGCTGCAGGATCGGCTGATAATAAAAGTAGCGGATATATTAGCCCGCAGTGAGATAAAAAGACCGGATAACATTAATTATGCCATAGACGATCTACTGGGGAATTACTATAGTGGTTGCGAAAATAACAAACAATTATGTGAATTAGTAAAAAGTAAAGTTAAATTACCGTTATGGGAAGAGCTTAAACAGGGCGAGAAATTTTATCTTTCGGATGAAGATTGGATAACGGCTTTATTTGAATTATTTTTGCAGTATTCATTTGACGAATACTATAACGACCGGGAAATTATATCGCTGTTAACCTCTCTGTATAATGGGCGGGTAGCCAGTTATAGCTTGGAAATGCAGACTTTTGGCGAAAAAGCAACCGCTGTTGGCGAGGCGGAGCTCGATAATCTTATGGTAGGGAAAATGGAATCAATTCGTCAGCGTCTAACCAATAATTTCTGGGATAAAAAAGCGGATTTAAACCGCCGGTGGCTGGAACACTGGGAGCAAAGAAAACCGGCCATAATCCCTCTGGGCTATATGGAGTATGTTCCCGGTAAACCGGTAGTCGTACCTAAAAGAATTGCCGGCAAAGATCAGCGTATAGTTCAAACCGATGATATTTTTAAAGATTTACGCCGCCAATATGAATCTGATTTTAATCAGTTTTTAAGCCAGGGTCTCAATCTGCCTGTTGATACCGGTCCGGAAAATATAATCCTGGCAGTAGAGGAGTTTATGCTCCGGGTGGAACAAACCCTGGATGAAGTTTTCCCCGGAGATATCCGAACCGAAAGAGGCCTGCAGCAGTTTATCGATAAATTATTTTCGATATTCCCTGATCAGCGTATGTTTACTATGAGTACAGATTTATTAAGGGAAATGATTATCCGTTTTCCGCCGGTAAATCTGATGATTCCACGCGGATTTTATCAGCCTCATCAGTTAATTGACAATCTGGATACCCGTGATGCGGTGACTTATGCCAACCTGGTTGAAAGTCTGAGTTATACTGACCGTGATCTAATCTGGCTGGCAGATAACTTAAAACCGGAGAGTTTTGAATGGACTGATTTAAAACCAGTTTTGCTGACCGAGGAAGTTCGGATGGGAGTTCTGAGCCAGGTGAAAATATCCAACCTTAACCGGGTAACCGGACGGGTAGTAATTCGCCCGCTGGACGCCGGAAAAGGCGGTAAGTTTCCCAAACTCAGATATTTTACCAGCATTGTTCGCCGTATGGCTCAGGCTGATCATTATTCGGAGCTGTTTTTAAATACCGTATCCGAACGCAAGAATATTGGTCTTAAAGTGCGTAATGCATTGCTGGGAGTAAGGCGGGGAGAAGATTTTTCCGCTCATAATATTTTTGAAAATTACCATCATCGCAGTATGGTGGAAAAAATGCAGTATCTGGCTGGTCAACTGGAGCAGGAAGGTAAAGATGAGGCTGCCCGTACCATTGGACTGATGGCTTCCGGTTATGGTCTGAGTCAGGTATTGGAAAATGAAGTGTACCTGACCTGCACAGCCTGGAGCTGGGCCAGTTACAGTTACAAGGGCGGGGTTAAAATTCCCACGCCTTTAACCACCAGTGTTGAATCCCGCTGGTTTAACCATGACTTCCTGGAAATTTTGTATCGACAGTTAGGTTATAATCCTGAGGAAATCATCGCGTTAGTCTTGCGCCTGATTCAGGCTGGAAAGAGCAATCAAAACCTGCTGGATATGCTTATGCCAACCCGGCCTAAAGATGTGGCGGTAGTGGTACAGGAGACCACTAATGAACCCAGCAGACACTTGCAGCGCTACTATGGTAACCCATTGCTGGAACCGGTAGATTCCTGGTGGGAATCCAAATATGTGCTTAATCCTGGGGCATTACGAATAGGAGATAAAGTCTATCTGTTTTACCGGGCGGTGGGAGAGGATCAGATATCCCGTATCGGCCTGGCCATAACTGATGGCTATAAAGTATTGGAACGATTAAGCGAACCGATATTCTTGCCGGAAACTCCCGAAGAAGCTATGGGATGTGAAGACCCGCGCTTAACTATTATTGATGAGCGGATATTTATGCTGTATACGGCTTATGATGGCAATATTGCTCAGATTGCAGCTGCTTCCATCAGGGTAGATGACTTTAAGGCCGGAAATTATACCAACTGGCAGCGGGAAGGCCTGGCGTTTAAAAATATCTGGGATAAGGATGCCATAGTTTTCCCGGAGAAGATTCACGGCAAATACATTGTTTATCATCGGATTGAACCCAGCATCTGGGTAACTTATGCCAATGAACTATGTTTTCCGTTACGGGAAAACCATGCCATTATTGTGGGACCGCGTCCAGGGCGTATGTGGGATTCTTTAAAAATAGGTGCCGGCGCCCAGGCCTTAAAGACTAAATATGGCTGGCTGTTGATTTACCATGGAGTAGACAATAATTATGTTTATCGTCTGGGGGTTTTACTGGTGGATCTTAATAATCCCCAAAAGGTTATTTATCGTTCCCCCAATCCCATTTTGGAACCGGAAGAAGACTATGAGATTGGACTTTCCGGTGCCTGGGTGCCTAATGTCGTCTTCACCTGCGGTGCAGTAGCCGGCAGCGACAAGGATATACTGGAAGATGATGATGAAATCCTGGTTTATTACGGAGCAGCAGATACCAGTATAGGTGTAGCAACTGCAACGCTGGCTGATTTAATCCCGGAAAGATTCCGAATTAGCCGCTGATGACTGTAAATTGAACACTAAGAAGTAGCATGTTTTAAAAAAGTCTGGCGAGTCTTAACCTGACATAAGCTGATTTATTCTGACTTGGCCAGACTTGAATCGTCAGGTTTTTTTCAACAATCGCATACCATTAAGCGTCACCAGAATCGAAGTGCCCACATCCCCGACTACTGCCAGCCACATGGTCAGCAGTCCGGGAATAATCATTAACAGAATGGCGGTCTTAAATAGCAAAGAAAAGGCGATATTTTGTTTGATAATTCTCAGGGTTTGCCGGCTGAGTCTGATGGCAAAGGGCAAACGGGATAAATCATCGGACATGAGAGCAATATCAGCCGTTTCCAGAGCTACATCCGTACCGGCAGTTCCCATGGCTATCCCGACGGTAGCTCTGGCGAGAGCCGGCGCGTCGTTTATGCCGTCACCTACCATGGCTACACGGTTTTCAGCCAACAGTTGTTCAATAACCTTCAATTTGTCATCAGGCAACAACTCCGCATAATAATTGTCCAGACCAGAATTTATAGCAGTAGTCTCTGCCACCTGGCGATTATCACCAGTCAGCATAATTATCTGCTTTATGCCTGCTTTTCGCAGTGCAGCAGTCACATAGGCGATATCCGGACGCAGCTTATCCATTAATGAAATGATACCGGTTATATTGGATTGATTTCCTGTCAATACTACGGTTTTACCTTCATTTTGCAAGCCTGCAATCTGTTCCATATGGTTCCGGGTATCAAAGTTAAGGCTTTCAAAATAGCGTAAATTACCTATATAATAGCGCTGTTTATTAATAATACCGCTGGCACCTTTTCCCGGTACCGCCTGAAAATCAGATACCGGAGGAATGTTAATCGCTGTACTCTTGGCCTTACTTACAATGCCACTGGCCAGCGGGTGCTCAGATCGATTTTCAATACCGGCAGCAACCGCCAGTAATTCATCAACGCCAGTATCAGAAAGGCTTATCAGATCGACAACTTCCAATTTCCCTTCTGTAAGCGTACCGGTTTTATCAAAGGCTATGACTGATAAATTGCCCAGTTCCTCCAAATAACTGCCACCTTTAATTAATACTCCCTGGCGGGCGGCATTACCAATCGCGGAAACAATGGAAACCGGTGTTGAAATTACCAGTGCACAGGGACAGGCAACCAGCAGCACAGCCAGAGCCATATAAATCCAGTGATGCCAGGGCTGATTTATGAACAACGGAGGCACTATCGCTACCATTATTGCCAGTACAATAACGGTAGGCGT
>DAIMDR010000129.1:0-5747 GCA_036725705.1 Syntrophomonadaceae bacterium
CCCTGACATTTTCAAACAATAACGCCGGGCCATAAGCCTTGCTGACCCGGTCAGTTATTTCAGTAATCTCCAAGTCTGCATCAACCTCGGTCTTAATTCTGATTAGCTCGCCGGCATTCTCCAGCACCCGTATAAATTCGCTCAGATCTTTATAAGCCACCACCGTCATCTCCTCTCATATAAGCATAAAAAAGGCTTACTCTATCCATGCAGTTAACATGGCGGCAAGCCCTTAATCACATAAGCCAATTATATAACCGCAACCTGGTTTAGCCTGCTGATTATATCATGAATCTCAGCTACTGCTCTGTCCAGAATTGCAGGACCAATCATTTGAACCTGGCTAAACTCTTCATACAGCGAAATACTGTCATGAATATATTGATCAGCCTCCTGGTCATGGTTATTTTCCAGCAATTCTATAGCCATACCCATATTATAGCCCAATCGCCCGTAAATTTTTAATCTCTCCGGGGATAGCCGGGCTAATTTACCGGCAGTAATAAAAGCGGTCGAATATAAAGGCACTCTGGTTTTTTGCAAAACTCCTATTTCTGATATGGCAAACTTGTGTTTAAGTACGCTGCCCTCGTTAATAGTACAAATCATCGGTAAAAAATCCTGCAACAGAATAGTTGCCTGAATATTAACCAGCAGCTTAAGAACATGGCCAAATATATAATCACCGATTAAAATTGAAAACTGCAAATCCCGATTATATTCCTGACCTTCTTCGTCATCGCGTACCCAGGAATGAATTGACTGTGCAAAATACAGGTTCTTAAAAATATTGGCCATAGCAATACTGAAGGATTTATCCAACCCCATAAAATGATAGGCACTCAACACCATGCCCGGCAAATGCTGCCAGGTGGAATCATTATTCAACCGCACCAGATAACGGTCGACTTCTAAAGACCAGGGAGCCAGACCAGTTCTGAATAACTGTTCCACTTCTAACAATTCATATTTTAATTCTCTGGTATAAATATACCTCATTAATTTTCCTCCCTGAACATTGCTCGGCGAGTATTATCCCACTTTCTATCATTCTACAGAATTATATCTGTTCCTGCTTTAATTATTATTTATATCTATTCCCGACCAGCAAATTATTGAGTTTTTTAATGCCTTCTTGTATTATAGCAAAGCGGTCAAGTTATGCTGGAATTCATTAAACCACCGCTTCATAAAAACTAAAGTCTTCCTGCTATTATAAAGTCATATTTGAGAGTTTTGCATAATCAAATAAATCTTTCAATACTGTCACTCTGAGCGATAGCGAAGAGTCTCGTAAGTGCCATAGATCCTTCGCTGCCGCTCAGGATGACATTTTAAAAGTATATGATAATTAAAGAAAAGAGAATTATGTAAAATCCTCATTTATATTGCGTTATCAAAACTAAAGCCTTACCCGTTATTTATAACAAGTAAGGCATTTAGTTACCATTAAATAAAAACCGTCTTCGGTCTACTAAAATAGTATCCCTCCTAAATATTGGCCACCAGACGTTCTTCCCGGGCTGGTACTAATCCCCTCTTTACTTCGGTAGCATTAACATATTTGGCACCAAACTTCTCAGCCATATAGTTACATGCATCCCAGGGATTTACCTTATCTCCGCAAGTGAATACATCCACCGCGGCATAACCCAATTCGGGCCAGGTATGAATCGCCAGGTGAGACTCTGAGATAACAACAACTCCACTTACCCCCTGGGGGCTAAACTTGTGAAAAACAAATTCACGAACTTCTGCTCCAGCCTCCAAAGCTGCGTTAATCATGATATCCTCTACTTGCCTGATATCATTTAACACCTCAAACCGGCATCCGGAAACCTCGGCTAAAACATGACGCCCTAAAGACTGCAATTAGGTGTCGCCTCCCTTCAAATTGTAAAATCTTAAGTCCCAAACCTCCCTTTAAGCAAATAACACATGTAGAATTTTAGCACATTTCTGTTGCATGTCAATAAAGACTTCTACTTTTTAAAAAATCTGTATAAAGCCAATGCTCTGGCAACCGGCAACAATAATCAAGTATAAACTGTAAAAAGCTGGTGCCCTGTATTATATGTATTTAATCCAATCCCTGCGTGATATTTTTTACTGCTATTAAATATTCTTTTTGATTTTTATCTCCCAATAAATCATATAACCTGGCATTAAAATTATTGGCGATAACGGTAATTTTTTCAGCCATTTCCCGACCACGCCGGGTAATTAACACTCTAATCGCCCGCCGATCCTGTGGATCCAACTGTCTTTCCACCAGTTCATCCTTCTCCAGTTTATCAACCAGTACTGTCATCGAAGAACTGTCAATTAAAGTACGATTGCCCAGTTCCTTTAATGTTACGCCATTCTCCTCCAACAGGGAAAGAAGAATAAATGACTGCGGTATACTGACACCTAAATCTTCCAACAGAGCGGATAAATTCTTATCTATTTTTTTCATTGCCGCCCGCATACTAAAACAAATATAATTGTTCATGTCACTCATCCTATTAAATACTCCTTCAGGCAAATTTTCTGTAAATATTATAACATAGTATTATATGCAAACAAATATTAGCTATTTAAACTGAATCTCTTCTGGCATTTTACTTGAATATATGCCAGCTTCATGCTATTTTAGAAACATCATATTTTTATAGTTGCGCGGGGAAAAGTAGGATAATCAGATCAGGTACAGAGACCTGGGTAAGGTGTAAGCCAGGACTGCTCGTTATCTGAATGGGCCCCCGAAGATTTACTTGAAATTGAATGATAGCAACTACGGTCCTACCGTTATCAGGTTGAGAATGCCAGGAATTATCCCGGCATCAAAAAAGGGTGGCAACGGAAAGCCTCCGTCCCTTTACGGAATGGAGGTTTTTATTTATTTAAACCGGAAACAGAATTTTACGGAGAGGCAGGCAAACAACATGTCCAACAAGAAACGAATACTGACCGGCGACCGTCCTACCGGAGCACTTCATCTGGGGCATTTTGTCGGGAGCGTAGCCAATCGGGTCAAGCTCCAGGAACAATATGACAGTTATATAATAATAGCTGATGTACAGGCACTTACTACCCATTGGGAAAAAGAAGCGGGACTGGCGGAAAGTGTTTATCAGATAACTGCCGATTACCTGGCCGCCGGTATTGATCCCAATAAATCCACTATATTTATTCAAAGTATGATTCCGGAAATACATGAACTGGCCATGTACTTCTCCATGTACACTTCGGTAAATGTACTACGGCATAATCCAACTATTAAAACCGAAGCTGCTCAACACGGCTTAAAGGACATGACCTACGGATTTTTAGGTTATCCGGTTAGCCAGGCTGCAGATATAGCCATATTCAAAGCTAATCTGGTTCCGGTAGGAGAAGATCAGATTCCTCATATTGAACTGGCCAGAAAAATTGTCCGTCGTTTTAATGATTTATACAAACCGGTTCTGGTAGAACCTGAAACACTGGTAGGTGAAATCCCCCGATTAGTGGGATTGGATGGAAAAGCCAAGATGAGTAAAAGTTTGAATAATGCCATCTTCTTATCGGATAGTACTGAAGAAGTCACACAAAAAGTCCGCAATGCAGTAACTGACCCGGCCAGAATTCATAAAACCGACCCGGGGCATCCGGAAATATGTACCGTATACGAATACCACAAAGTATTTAACCAGGATGAAGTGGAAGAAATTGAGACTCAATGCCGTCAGGGTGAAATCGGATGTGTAGCCTGTAAAAAAAGACTGGCAGCAACCATAAACAATCTTCTTGAGCCTATGCGGGAAAGACGCTTGCAATACCAGGATAAATCGCTGGTAACAGATATCCTGAAAGCCGGCACTCAAAAAGCCCATCAGGTTGCCCGTGAAACCATGGAAGAAGTACGGGATGCTCTGCAGATTAATTACTTCTCCAGGAGTAATTAGTCATAAAGGTTATAATTAATGAAACATTAATAGTCCATTTCTATTGGCCTCATAATTTATGCAGACGAATACTTCAGGCAGAGTTAGGTTAAGATCCAGTACTCTACCCGGCTATAACATAATCAGCTATGGGTTAAGAACTGCACGATTTTATCGCTGCATCCTCCGGGATTAAAGGTCAGCATCAGAATTATTATTATGGCGGCTATACCAAGCCAGTTGTTAATCCAGCGTTGTCGATCCAGGTTTTTGTATTTATCATCATAGTCTTTTCTCTTGCAGGACCGATTAATAATGCTCACCCCCCTTAATCTTCAATTACCCTCCTGCGCTGTTGTTTCAGCATAAGCAGAATCATCATTACTACCAGATAAATGCTGGTAGTTGAGGCGGCTACGATACCGGAGTCATTTATGACCAGTCCCACCAGAGCCCCGGCAATTATTCCGCCAAATCCCTTTACAATATAAGGCTTTTCCTGGCGCAGCTTCATCATTGCACCTACCGGACGATAAACCAGCAATGACATAACCAGTAATATTACAATAAATACCCAGCTCCAGATAGTATAACGAATTAGTTTTAAATTCATGGCCAGTTTACGGGTTATAATGGTTAAGCCTTCAGTTAATCCGCCGGCGGCAATTTGATTGGCAGCCCTGCCCAGATGAGTTTGAAGTTCGGGGGCACGAATCATATCGTAATAAGTAAACGCCATGGTGGCCAGCAAGGTAATACCTATGATGGCTCCTACTGATTTCCACCTTAATTTAAAATCCCCCAACAGGAATAAGGTAACCAGAAATGCAATGGGAGCTGTCAACATACCATCTGAATTAGCTCCCCACGAAGGTGAAGCAATCAAATAACACTGCAATATAAATAAAAGGGCAATAATTATCAACATTATCCGATTGGAATACCTCTGGTAAGCAATAGCGGCAGCAGCAATAGAGCTGCCCAGCAATATTCCCATGAATTCATTGCCTACTCCGTAATATCTGGCTCCAGCCATGGGGTCGTAGCCTAAAACCGAGCTTTGAATAAGCCTGGAACCGGTAAGCAAATCCAGGTTGACGGCCAATACGGTGACAACTGCTATAATGAAAAAAGCCCTGACTGCGTTGCCACCGGCAATACGCATTATCAGCCAGGTTAGAAAAATAACTGTAAATATGGCCAGGATTATATACTGCCAATCAGCGGGCAATCTGAAATTACCCAGACAGAGATAAATTAATGGAACGGTTACCAGACTAACCATAGCCGGTTCCAGAACTCTTCTCCATTCTGCCAGCCAGAATATAGCTGCCAAGGCTAATAGAATTATAATAATCTGAAAAACCACATAGCCTTTTACTAACGGCACCCGCAGTCGGTTAACCGTACTGGTGCCATCTGACAAGTCCTGCGTCTGATGCAGGAGTTCAGTATTAACCTGCTGCCGGGAGACTATCGGGCGGCCAATCATAGTACCGGTTTCATCCTTAAGATCAAAAAATGCCAGAATACTGGACGCAATATCAGTATTGGCCACCACATAATCACGCCGGGTAGATGCCGAAGTCAGATAACCCCTTTCAACTCCTTTGCCATATAAAAGCAACGGAGTAAAGGTGTTTTTGGCAGCTACATCCAGTTTGGGAGGTGACGGGGATACAATCATCAACCAGTCTGTTTGCGGATTCATGTTTGCGCGGATATTATTTATTAACCGGTCGATATGAGCCAGACGGGTAATTTTCTCCTTATTCATTATGTGGTCAAAAGCAGTATCAGCTACTTCCAATCTGGCCAGATCAGAAAGTTCCACAATCA
>DAIMDR010000130.1:0-4138 GCA_036725705.1 Syntrophomonadaceae bacterium
ACCCGACTCCCGGTAAATCCCCCAACGCGTCCTGATAACGGGCGAATATCTCCCGGCGGGCTTTTACCCGCTCGTCCAGTATCTGCAGCTGACCACGGCCAATGGCAGCAACAATATTGCTCATGCGATAATTGTAGCCCATCTCCGAATGCTGATACCAGGGAGCCTTGTCCCGCGCCTGGGTTGCCCAAAAGAGCGCCTTTTTCAAAGCCTCCGTATTATCAGAAATCAGCATCCCCCCGCCGGAGGTAGTAATAATCTTATTGCCATTAAATGAATATACCCCGAAATTCCCGAAGGTACCGCAGGCCTTCCCTTTATAAGAAGCCCCCATGGCCTCGGCAGAATCTTCTACTACCGGAACCCCATAGCGGTTGCAAATAGCCAATAACGGATCGTAATCGGCACTCTGTCCATAAAGATCTACAATAACAATTGCCCGCGGCATTATCCCTATTTCCATTGCCCACTCAAAAGCCTTTTCCAGAGCTGCCGGCGACATATTCCAACTATCCGGCTCGGAATCAATAAAAACCGGTATGGCCCCCTGGTAAAGAATCGGATTGACGCTGCCAATAAAAGTTAAAGAGGAACAAAACACCCTGTCTCCTGCTCCTACCCCCAACAATCGCAACGCCAGATGAAGCCCAGCCGTTCCCGAACTTAATGCTAATGCCCCCTGCGTACCAGCATAAGCAGCCACCTCATTCTCAAAAGCAGTCACATGCGGCCCCAGCGGAGCAATCCAGTTTGTATCGAATGCTTCTTTTATGTACTCCTGCTCTTTCCCGCTCATGTGCGGCGGTGAAAGGTAGATGCGTTTATTATTTGTTTGCATAGATTCATTTATCTCCTTAGTAGTAAATTTTAAAAACAGGAACGATTAGACACAGATAATATTAACAATAATCAAATCATATATAATCTGCGTCAAAAATGATTCCACTATTTTTTATATTTAATCCAGCTGCTTTACTACCCGGGCCGGTACTCCTACTGCCAGACTATGACCGGGAATATCACTCACTACAGTCGCTCCGGCTCCGATAATACTCCATTCGCCTATAGAGGTACGATTAATCACACAGGAATTAAGTCCAAAATAGCAGCCTTCCCCTACCCTGACCTCCCCGGCCAGATTGGAGGCCGGCATCAGGCTGACAAAATCCTGTAATTTAGTATCATGACCAATAAAGCAACCAGGATTTATGATATTGGAAATCCCCAGATTTACATTAGTAGTTATGATAGCACCCGAACAAATAATAGAACCAGCACCTATTTTTACATAGTCCGACATGCTTACCGACGGGTGGACCAGAGTAGCCAGCTTCTTCCCCTGATCCTGGATCTGCTGGATAAGCTTCATCCTGGTTTTAGAATCAGCTATGGCCACTACTACCCATATATCTGGAGACATTTCAAAAAGATGCTTAACCGAGCCAAGAACCTGATAACCTTCCACCGTATTCCCCTGCACTCCGTCATCTACAAATCCGATAAAATCCCACTCCGGTTTTTGGCGATTAATATCCGCTGCCAGCCAGGCTACTTCTCTGCCCAGGCCCCCTGCGCCAACTATTACCAAAGGCTTTAAGCCATCCGCCATTATTCCTACCTTCCCCCTGCTATAGTATAAAACCTTACCAGCTACCCGGTATAATCTATTCTATCTTAACCATTACTATTATCTTGTATTGCAGCCGCCTGTATATTGCTTCGCTGCAACTCACTATATTGTGCATTAATATTGCCCATAAACTCAGCCATGGTAGCCTCACCCTCAGCGCTGATCCCTTCCCGCCGAAAAACCTTTACTACCGTCATAAACAGAATCTTCACATCCAGCCACAAGGAGCAATTATCCACATACCACACATCCAGCGCAAACTTTTCCTCCCAGTTAATCGCATTACGCCCGTTCACCTGGGCCCAACCGGTGATACCCGGCTTCGCTTCATGGCGCCGCGCCTGGTCAGGCGTATAGCGTTCCAGATACTGCATCAAAAGCGGTCGCGGTCCCACCAGACTCATATCGCCTTTCAATACATTAAATAACTCCGGCAATTCGTCCAGACTGCTGCTACGTAAAAACTTCCCCAACCGGGTCAAACGCATTTCGTCCGGTAACAATACCCCGTTTTCATCTCGCTTATCTGTCATGGTTCGGAACTTGTACATAAAAAAAGACCGGCCTTGCAAACCTGGTCGCATCTGTTTAAACATAACCGTTCTGCCCATCCGCATCCATATCATTATTGCCAGAACTATCAACAAAGGGGACAGCACGATCAACCCCAACCCTGCTCCTGCTATATCAAGAAATCGTTTCACAAACGGATACATGCTCTCCCCTCCCCGACACTCCGTCTAAAACAGCCCTAATTTAATTTTAGAGCCTTACTTTTTCCCTTAAAGCGCTACGCCATTATTACTTCCCTCTCCAGTTTATCAGCCAGAGTCTGGTAAGTATGATTTTCTAAAAAATATTGCCGTCCGTTTTGCCCCATTTCCTCCAGGCTGCATTTAGGCATCTTAGATAATTCCAACAAAGCATCTGCCAGTTTCTCAGGATTTTCCGGAGGCAAAGTAATTCCACACTTAGCTATATCCACGATGTTATTTGCTACATTTCCGGCAAAAACAATTGGTTTTGAAGATGCCAGATAATCAAAGAGTTTATTGGGACTGATACCATACTGGTATAGAGGTATATCTTTGCCCAACAATAGACAACAATCTGCGCATAGCAGAATATAGGGCACATTGCTCCTGGCAACCTGAGCACAAAACACTATATTTTTCAAATGCAATTTGTCTGCCATCATAATTAAATTGTCTTTTTCCGGACCAGCACCGACAAAAATAATATTAATATTTTCGATACCCCTATTTTGCAGAATGCCTGCTGCCTGAATGGCTGTTTCAAGACTATTTACCACTCCATGTGCACCGGTATAAACCACTTTAAACTTGGATTTATCAATAAAAGCCGGATACTTCTGAAGATAATCATCAAATCCCTGGTTGGATTTATTGTCAATTTCATAAATCTCCGGATTGGCTCCGTTGGGTATATATACTATCTTGTTCTGTTCAATTCCCAGTGTAGTTATGTATTTGTATGCATCCGGCAAAAGAGTAATTATTTTTTCTGCTCTGGCATACACATACTTCTCGAGTTGTCTCATTAATAGGGCGGGAATACTATTTCTCCCAATGGCTCCCATGTTTATCAGAGTCTCTGGCCATAAATCCCTAACCTCAACTATAAATCTGCTGCCGTGTTTCCTGGCTAAGTTATAACCACTTATCCAGGTCAGGGGATGTACACTGGACGCAATAATTACTTCAGGAGCAGTTTCTTGCCTCCCCACTTTATAAGTTCGGATTGCATAGGATATCATGTTTAAAATCCGATGCCAGTTATTACTATCATACGGATAAGTCTTAAGCCATATATACTTGACCCCATCGATTACCTCGCAATCAAATATTCGATTACCATATTCGCGAGTTTCATTAAACTGATTATGTAAAAAACCCGCGGCAAAAACACTAACCTCATATCCTTTTTTGCTCAGCTCAGTAGATAGATTATAGTGTCTACCGCCAGCGGAAGACTCGGTGGCATAGTGATTTAAAATCCAAATTCTCATAAAGTTCTCCTTATTAATTGTATTTAATCGTTTTGTCTCAGAACTTTAGCCGGATTTCCAGCAATAATAACATTGTCTTCTATCGATTTAGTTATAACCGAACCAATTCCAACCAGCACATTTTCCCCTATTACGATTCCGTTTCTTATTGTCGCATTTGTAGTAAGGAAGGTGTTCTTTTTAACACGAGTACTACCTCCAACCTGGCAAGCAGTAAGTAAACATTTTTCCTCTATATGAACGTTGTGTCCAATTACTACATGATCATCAATCTTAACATAGTTCTCTATAATCGTATTGTCTAATGTACCTCTCATAATGGTCGTACACGAACCAATTTCAACATAATTGCCAACTTCAACACTTCCTATATGAGGTATTCGTACTGGAACGTCATTATTATCGCGTTCAAAACCGAAGCCATCTTCGCCAATTACGCACTGAGATTTAAGTAAACATGCTTTTCCGATACTTACACC
>DAIMDR010000130.1:4148-5730 GCA_036725705.1 Syntrophomonadaceae bacterium
AACATGATGACGAATTTCTGTCCCATCACCAATAACAACATCATTTCCGATTACACTATACTCCCCAATAATAACATCCCTACCCAGTGACACATTACGACCAATCCTTGCTGTCGCAGCAATACCCGAAACAGCCTTAGGAGCAAAAAATTCCTGCAAGACTCGCGCAAATTCAAGCCGTGGATTATCGCTTATAACATATGTACACGAAAGTTTTCCGTAATATTCAGGCGTAACAATTGCAGTAATATTCTCCTGCCCGGACAGCATGCTTAACATACTCTCGCTATACTTTTTTAAAAAGACCAATCCACCCTCAATGCAGTTATTCAGTGAGCATGGCTTTATAACATCTCTATCCATTCCATTTAAATCTTTACCCAGATATGCAGCAATCTCCTGCGCTCGTACAGCCATTGTTTTTTCTCCCAACTATATTAATTTGAAATTAAAATGATCACCTTAAACGCATTTCATTTATATCTTGGCCCGAATAATTTCAAATGCCTCTGCATATTTTTCCTTCACTTGAATACCACGAATACGGGCTAAGCTTTCCACAAACTCATATGAAAAATATGGCCTTTTCAGATCTAACTGTGTTTTATACTGTTGCATTGCTTGCCATTTCTTTTGAATATGGCGTTCAGTCACTACAATAAAAGCTTGAGCTGAAAACTCAATGTGATTCCAAGGTAATTCATACCCAAATAACGTTATGTCTTTAAAAGCTCGCAATGCCTCATTATGTAGAACCTGATGATCCTGATGTAAATCATTGCCCGAAGGTGTAAAAACGATATCCGGCTTAATTTTACTTCTTAGTTTAATCAAATCCTCTAAGACTTCTTGTCGATGATATGAAAGCCTACGTACCGGATAATCATAAATATATAGCCTATCCAATGGCAGACTCAAGACCCCACAAGCTGCATTCATAAATTCACTTTTCAAAGTACCAGGCTCAGCTCCATCTGGCAATGACTCCTCGGCAGTTGAAAAGGCAGCAATATGAATCTCAGCCCCCTCCTCTATAAATCTAGCCATCGTTGCTCCACAACCTAATTCAACATCATCAGTATGGGGCGCTATAAATAAAATTAGTTTATTCCTATACATTAGATACATCTCCTATATGTAATTAAACATTTCACTATCTTCTCCCCCGCCCTACCATCACCGTATAAGGGAACAGAAAAATCTCTGGCCTGTTGAATAAATTCCTGCTCAGCACATATAATGCTCTCCCGCTCAGCTCCCACCAAACGGTTATATCCATGCTCGACCAACTCCACCCACTCCGTCTCATCCCTCATGGTAATACATGGCTTATGGAAAAAATAGGCTTCCTTCTGTACGCCCCCGCTATCCGTAAACACAGCCTGGCATTTATCCAAGAGACAAACCATATCAAAATACCCCACTGGCTCAATACAGCTTACCCGCTTCATAGTCAGCCCCAGTTCCAGAAGATGTTTGCGGGTACGGGGATGCAGGGGGAGAATCACTGGCACCCGTTCGGCAATCTCCTCCAGCACGGTCATGATACTCGTAAGACGCTGCGGCTCATCGGTATTTTCCT
>DAIMDR010000131.1:0-5697 GCA_036725705.1 Syntrophomonadaceae bacterium
CTCGCTTACTGTTTCGTTTAAAAACGGGCTACTTAACTGCAGCCCGCTCAAACTTCTTTATTCTCTGGTTGCACTCAATTGTAAAAGCGGTAGAATAATTATAACATTGTCTTTTAGATAGTACTTCATTCTACATTAAAAGACGAATACCTTTTAGCAATCACAATTTATAAGTTTTATTAATAGTAGTATAATATAATTTTATAGGAGGAGTGGTCGAATGCACGGTCAACGGGGAGTAGTCAACTATAATGATTTAATTCAAAGTTTAAACCAGTCAACAGAAGCTTTTGAGCAATCTTTTCCCTTAAAGGATTTTGAATCCGGCAATTATAAACAGCATCCTTCATACACTTTATTAACCTGCTCAGATTCAAGGGTTCCCAGTAATTTTGTGGGCGATACATTTAACCGGGTTTTTGTTATTGAAAATATTGGAAACCAGGTTAAAGCCGGTGAAGGTTCCTTGTTATACGGGTTATTGCACCTGCAGACTCCGGTAATGGTTGTGGCCGGTCATACTGACTGCGGAGCTATAAAAGCTGCCGACGGTGATTATAACGATGAACCGGAAAGTCTGCGCAATGAGTTGGATAATGTACGCCGGTCAATGGAGGATGCCCGTAAACAGGCGGCACAGTTTGATGATGTTGATGACCAGTTGAAGTATACGCGGTTGGCAGAGTTAAATGTTGACCAACAGATTCGCTATCTGCTGGAGCATGAGGAGATTAAGCAGCTGGTGGATAATAAGTCGCTGCTGGTATTGGGCATGATGCTGGATTTGCATGACCATTACCAGGGTGGTTACGGCCGCACTTATTTAACTAATGTAAACGGCTCAACCGACTCCGCCAGCTTCCCCCAGGAATCTCCGGGCAGCCTGGTCGGAACCTATAAACGCTATACTCGCTAATAAATAATAATAGACGCGGATGACGCTGATCAGCGCGGATTCTCACGGTTTTTTTATTATTAATATTCTAGTTATATGGTTCATAGTTAGTCAGGTTCTAAAACTTGATAATACTTCCGCATAACTATAATCTCACTCACCATAAATAACCTTATGCAATATTAAATAATAATAAAATCTGCGTGCATCTGCGAAAATCTGCGTCATCCGCGTCTATTAAAGTTCTTCTCTTATCATTTCTGCTATAATCCCGTCCAGGATGTCGCTTTCGCTGATGGTTATTTCCTGCCGGCCCAGATAGTCCATGATCAGGAGCAGAATAAGTGCGCCTTTATTAATAATATCGGCTCTTTCAGGCTGTAGTCCGGGAAGCCTTTGCCGCAGGTGAAGCGGCATGTGTTCCAGCATTGCATGGATGTCCATTATTTCCTGCCGGTTAAGAGTCTGTCCATGGACCATATCCCGATTATATTTATCCAGCTTATGTTTTATTGCCACCATGGTAGTAGCTGTACCGCCCACCACTACCAGCGGATAATTCTGCCAGGTTTCGGGAAGGTTCCCCAGGTGTTTCAACACGGCATAAATATCGGCTTTAGACATTTGAGCTTCAGTGGCACGAACTGCACCAATCGGCAAAGATATTAATTCTTTACCCTCCCCGGCCATGAATTCAGTGCTTCCTCCTCCCAGATCCACCACCAGCGGTAGGTGTTCACAGTTCAATCCGTTGCAGACTCCCTGGTAACTGAGCCGGGCTTCTTCCTCACCGGTTATTACTTCAACTTTCCATCCAAGTTCTTCCTGAACCCGTTTAATAAATATTTCCCGATTGTCCGCTTCCCGAACAGCACTGGTTGCTACGATCCGGGTACGAACCGGTTTATATTCCCGGGTTATTTGCTCTAGTTTAGACAGTCCCTGCAAGGTCCTGTCCATAGCTTCCTGATCCAGCTGTTTATACTTATCTACCCCGGCACCAATTCGGGTAGTTTGAATTTCCCGTACCAGCGACCGGCCGGGGTTCAATACATCTTCTATCAGCAAACGACAGGAGTTGGTACCAATATCTACAGCTGCATAGTTCATCAGTTATCCTCCAAATATTATTGTCCGGGATGAGGGTGGTCTCCTCACTCCTCAGTCCTCACTCAAAATTATAACGCAAAAAAAGCACCTCCGCAGAAGTGCTTAATTTCCTCATTATATTATATAATTAACTGCGATTACGCCGTTTAGGTTCCATTTTATTTTTCAGGGGTTGCATCCTTTCATCGCTTTCTTTCAGGAATTTGGTAATCATATCATCCAAATTAGGCGGTGACTGCCGGGTGTTATGTTGTGAACCGGCAAAAGAGGCTTGACGGTAATTTCCCTGCTGAGCATAGGAGCGTTCCCGTTTTTCTCTGGGCTCAGGATTTGGCGGCGGCACCGGTTTAGGATTAGCCTGTTTAATGGACAAACCTACTTTCTTGCCCGCCACATTCAATATTTTTACCTTTACCATGTCACCTTCTTTTATAAAATCCCGAACATCCTTGACATAAGTATCGGCAATTTCTGAAATGTGAACTAATCCAACAATTCCCCCGGAAAGCTCAATAAAAGCACCAAAACTGGTAATCCCCTGCACTTTACCTTCAACAATGCTGCCTGGCTCGATATTGGTTTGTTCGGTTGGCATAAAAATTAAGATCCCCCTTGATATATACTAGGTTCATTGTATTAAAACCAGCTGTAGTAGTCAATATCAATCCTGACAGCCAGGCCATTTATATTTAATCATAAATAACCGGGGTAACAGGGCGTTCACCCTTCTTCACCATGCCCAATTGTTCACGGGCAATTCTTTCTACGGTTTCAGGTGATTCGGCCGCTTTGACCTCATGAGATAATTTCTTATTTATTTCCATGAGTCGGCCTTTTTCCTGTTCCAGTATTGCTTTGCGCTGACTGAGATCTACTATATTAGTTATACGGGGAACCAGAGCCACCAACAACATAACCGTTATTGCCAGCATGCATACCGATCTGATTAACCTGGGCAGTTTTATGGTTCTATGCATCCTCATCATCCTCCCCGCCGTATATGCCCAATACATCACCGGGAAGCACGATTACTACTTCATAACCTTTGGAACGGGCACGATTATATAAAGTAGCAATGGTACTGGCACTTATTTTCAGGAGGCGGGAGATTTCATCAGTTGATTTTCCCATTTCCTTTAAGGCCACTACCTGCCGTTCGCGAAAGCTAAGCTTTTCTGCTCCCCTAATTTCTATCTTCATATCTGCTACACACTATCCACAACTTTTCCACAATATGTGGACAAATACACTACAAATATGTCCTTTCGCCAGAGAAGCAGAAACTCCTGCTTTTAAATATTAAATTATTTTTAAGTTATGATTTCATCCTCGTCTATGGGGGGCTTTTTAAGCTCGTCGTGCCACTTCCGGATGACTTTTCCCAGCCACAGAAATGGCTGCCTGATTATTCTTGCCAGCCTCATAAGTATTGCCACTGTTGCTTCGGCCATATACCCGACCAATGCCTGCATTTTACGGGAAAATTTATAGTAGTATATGAGAATGCCGATTAATAAAGCCAGCAGGACATAAACCCGCATTTCACCGCCATTTATAAAAAACATAGCTGCAAATATTAATCCAATCATAACTATCCACAAGGTTAGATCAACAACATACAGAGCGAATTTACTCAACCCGGCCAGTCGTATAGCCGTTTGATAATATTGAAATATTAATCCGGCCCCGATACCCAGTAAAAGGGTACCGCAGAAAGCTTGAATCTGTATGAGTACAGTTGACATAAACTCCTCCCGGCAATTAATTTGGCGTTATTTTAATAACCGGTTAAGGATGCTTTTGCTGCGGGCTTTTAAGTCAGTGCCCTGGGCTTTGTACTCCATAGCTGCTATATTTCCCTCAACTGCCACCTTGCTTTGGTCCAGGTTCAACATGGTAATATGCAATTGCTCACCCATTATGACCAGCAACCCCATAGTAGTTTCCAGTATTACTGCCTCTTCATCAAAGGTAACTACATTAGTCACCCCTGATAATTCCACCTGGTTACGGTTAGTCATGGTAACTAAATGATCCGCCAAATAACCCGCCTCCCATTCTGCTATTAAACCCGCATCAGAATATTTAATTTCACTATTAAAAATATGCTCTACAGACTGCTTTATGACAAAATGTTGATTAATTTTCTACTCCATAAAAAAATCGCTCTGAGAACTCAAAGCGATTTCGGAATTAATGGCAGTTATTCAATTACCCTGTATAAATTCTTAGCTTCTGCAGCGGGGACATTATCTCTTACATCCAGTACTTCAAATTCAGTTGTTCGGCTGCCAATTTGTAATACTATCCGATCACCCTTTTTTACTTCGGTGGAAGGTTTGGCTACCCGGCCATTTATCATAACCCGTTCATTATCAGCAAAATCTCTGGCCACCGAGCGCCGTTTGATGATTCGAGATACTTTAAGATACTTATCCAGTCTCATTTTCTATAGAGCGTCTTTTAATGCTTTTCCTGCTTTGAAAGCCGGTACTTTGGTGGCGGGGATATCAATTTCTTTGCCTGTCTGGGGGTTACGGCCTTTGCGAGCTTTTCTATCCCGAACTTCAAAGGTACCAAATCCAATTAATTGAACCTTGTCCCCTGATTTTAGAGCACCTTCTACTGTGTCAAAAAAGGCATTAACCACCTTTTCTGCATCTTTTTTTGTCATACCGGTTTTGCCTGCTACTTCCCCAATCAATTCTGTCTTGTTCAAGAAGCATTCCCTCCTTATGTCTTATAGTTTTACATATACTGGCTATTCGCTGTTTATCCTGATTATCCTTCTTTTTGTATAAAATTCTTGCTTCTAATTATTAAGTATGGTTCGATTTAATATCCTTTTAATTTGGCCTCATCCCAATACTTGTCCATTTCCTGCAATGTCGACTGCTCCAATTGACCACCGGTATCTTTAATTTTGTCTTCTATATACCTGAATCGACGGCCGAATTTATCATTAGCTGCCTGTAATGCCTTTTCCGGATCAACTTCTTTAAATCTGGCCAGATTGACTATGGCGAACAGTAAATCCCCCAGTTCTTCCTCCACCTCGTCACCTTGGGCCTCAGCCAGTTCCTCAATTTCCTCCCTGACTTTATCCAGAGCTCCGTCAATTACCGGCCAGTCAAAACCTACCCGGGCTGCCTTCTCCTGAAGTTTTTCTGCTCTCATGAGCGCCGGCAGCATGGCAGGGATACCCTCCAACAAGTGTTTTTTACCTTCCGCTTTTTTAAACCCTTCCCAATGGGCCATTACATCATCACTGGTTTTCAGATCCATATCAGCAAATACATGCGGATGACGGGAAATCATTTTATGAGCAATGGTACGAGCTACATCAGAAAAATCAAAGGTTCCCGTTTTTTCCGCCAAAGCAGCATGGAAAACTACCTGCAGCAGGACATCGCCCAGTTCTTCCTGCAGTTTATTCATGTTTGATTCCTGAATAGCTTCTATGACTTCATAGCTTTCTTCAATTAGATAGCGGGTCAGGGTTTGATGCGTCTGTTCACGGTCCCAGGGACAGCCTCCCGGCCCCAGCAGCTTGTCCATAACCTCAAGCAGTTCCTGCATAGCTTCCAGTTTGTTGTTCATAATCTACACCTCGGTTTATTTGTTTCGGGTGTCAAGGGGACGGTTCTCCTGACACCCCGGTTAGTTCCCGTCGGGCTGTCAGGAGAACCGTC